>NZ_JAYXUH010000015.1:0-113961 GCF_036040035.1 Photobacterium sp. S4TG1 | reverse complement strand
AATGGAAGGTTATGCTTCTATAATTCACAAAGAAGGACAAGATGAAGCAGCGTTAGATATTTGGATAAAAATGGCGAATACTGGAGATGCTGGTTCTATAATTTTCCTTGCTAGAAAATACCTACATTCACAGCCAACAACAATATATCCAGAAAAAAACGAAGTGCTCGGTGCTGCTTACTCAAAAATATATCTAGATTCAATGGGCGCAGATAAAAAGCATGACCTTTATGATATTTATAAAGAAGAATACCTTGAAACTATGAGTCATTTATCAGAAGCCCAGAAAGAACAAGTCAACGACTTTGCTGCTAAGTTCTTAAAGAAACATACAGTGAGAACGCTTTACTAAGCCTTTTCTACCCTATCATTAACAGCCTTGAACGCTTCCGCTATTGGAAGCGTTTTGCGCTGATGAGCACCAAACATATAAACTCTACACTAAGCATTATCTACCCTCATATAGTGGTACATTAAACTTGCTGCACCGCGCAACGAAAGCCGTATGTTGGGTAATATTTTTTTTGAACTATATCTTCACCTGTTCTGTAAGTAGTTAGGTCCCAGCCTCTCAAGACCTTTCTAGTCCCTGTTAATGGTCCCTGAGGATCGAGTTCTGGTGAGTGTTGGTAATAGTCTTTGCTATACCAATCATTGACCCATTCTTGTGTATTTCCAGACATGTCATACAAACCGAGCGGATTGGGCGGATACAATTTGACCTTATAGCTATCGTTGTCGTCACCAATATTCCATTCATCTTTTGTGTAATCGACATACCTACCATCAACTAGATGCCTACCATTTTTGGGCTGGAGATAACCGTTGTTGGTAGCATAGTATAGATGCTTTCCACGATTTCTTGCTGCATATTCCCATTGTGCTTCTGTGGGTAAGTCAATCGGAGAACCCGTTAATTCACCCAGCCATAAGCAATAATCTTTTGCCTCTTGCCATGTTTTGGTTGGTGTTGCTTTATTTTTAAACTGTTCATCAGAAAGATCGTATTTTTCTCTCATTTCAGCTTTTACAACGAGGCGATCATGCGCCCGTTGAAAAGCATCAAAGTCATAATACGTAGTTTCATGAGCAGATAAAGAATAGTTACTTAAGGTCACTTTATGTATAAAGTTAGAGCCAGTTTTAAAGTTGGAAATAGTCGTATTACACTTAGCATCTGGCGACCAATCCATTCTATCCGTAGAAATGGGACTACAAGGTGCTTTAAATGCCCCCATCATGAAAGTTCCACCTTTGATAAACACCATGCTTTCTAGTGATTCGACAGCAACAGCCACGATTTGATGTTGAAGTTTGGTATCTGCATCAGGGTAAAGCTTTTTTACTTTCGCTTCTATTTGATTGATTTTTTCAGTTGGTACCGTTTTACTGGTTACTGAAGCCGTTGTCTCTCCATTACATGCTGTTAATACACATGCGCTTATTAATATACTCAGATATTTTCTATATATCACTTAACCCAACTTTCCTTATTCGTATCCATTCATTAAACAATGCTCATAGTCTTTAAATATTTTTACTTAGACTTTCTAATTGTGAAAATTTTAATGCTAACCCTTTTATTTCACTATCAAGTTGTTGAAGCTCTTTTTGTACTTCTGGCTGATTTTTATTAATTAGTTGTTGCTCAATATAATCAATTCTTCCATAAACAGGTGATAAACCAATCGCGTAATCGTTGAGATCTTCTGATAATGAGGCCATTTTATTGTTTCGGCTTTGGCTCATTGTTTGTTGTAAGTTTGCAATATTGGTTCTGGTAAGCTTAAAACGTCGATATTGTGTCTCAAACCGCTCTTGAATATCGGCAATATGCACTTGATTTGGTTCTATTTGTATATCAGTTGCAGGGCGTAAAGATAAGGGAATACTCAGTGATTTATTCACACTAGACACAGGGAACGAATCTTGATCATCCACCTTAAGCGTTGTGGGCTCTAAATACCCTTTAATCACAAAAACTGATAATCCTACTAGTAAGCCTAAGCAAAACAACCAATATGGACGTATACGGTGTTTGTTCTTATGCGATGGTAATTCAGGCAGAATATCATCCATCTTATCCATCTGCTTTTCTTCAACTAACGCTATTGGCTTTATATTTCCCTCAAGATAATCGACATGTTCAAAAATCACATAACTAATGGCCTCTAAGTCAGGAACATGTTGAGGATGGACATCAAGAAACAGTTCATAAATTTCTTTACAACAACGCTCACAACGATAAAGATCTTTTAACTGTGACTGCTTCGGTTCTAATCGACGTAAGTCATCACCTAATCTGGCAATCAACCAACGATAGAGATCTGCACATTTTATGAGATTAGCATCGTTATTATTATAAAGGTGCATCAGCGCAGCAAGTTGAAGTTCAAGACCATTAGCGAGCCCACCTATCCCACTCTCTTTTACTAATGCTGTCGTATAATAAAGTGTCGTCAGAAAGTTTAATCCGTCAGTACGAGCAAGATCCTCACACAATCTCTTAACTTTATCCCAATCGATTTTTCCATAGGATGGATTATTAAGGCGATTAATCTCATCTCTAATCAATTGATATCTTGTTGAATTTCTAAGTGTGCTTTCGTCATCCACAAACGTAAATTGTCGACCTTGATAAAATCCCATCGTACTCAATGGTTACTACTCCCCATAAAAATAGATCAAACGCTGTGACAAAGCACATATGTTATTTCGTACTCTCTACAACGAGCTATACCAAGCAATTATCAAGCCAACAACAATAATATCAAGTCATTGAAATTAAATGGATATTTTTCCCCACATACACATTAGGCAATAACTTGCTCAATACGAGCAACATCTTGCCCATTGAGCAATAAATGGCCCAACATAAGCAACAACTCGCCCACCACTATTTCCATTCAAATTAAAACCCATTAATAACAATGAGTTATATTTATTTTAATTTTGGCATGCATCCTGCTTTAAGTACAAATATATTCTAACTTATTAATATAAAGGACATTTCAATGCCAACTCCATGTTATATCTCTATTCAAGGTCAAACTCAGGGCAACATCACTGCGGGTGCATTCACTGCAAATTCTGTCGGCAACATTTATGTTGAAGGTCATGAAGACCAGATGTTGGTACAAGAGTTTAAGCACATTGTAACCGTGCCAACTGATCCACAATCAGGTCAACCTGCTGGTCAGCGAGTCCATAAACCTTTCAAATTTACCGTGGCATTAAACAAAGCTGTGCCGTTGATGTACAACTCATTGGCTTCTGGTGAAATGTTGCCAACGGTTGAACTTAAGTGGTACCGCACATCTGTTGAAGGTAAACAAGAACACTACTTCACAACCACGTTAACTGATGCAACGATTGTGAATATCGACAATCAAATGCCACATTGCCAAGATTCAACCAAAGCTAATTTCACTCAGCTGATCGAAATCTCAATGGCTTACCGCAAAATCAATTGGGATCATACGGTTTCTGGCACATCGGGTGCTGATGACTGGCGTGCTCCGCTAGAAGCATAAGAATCAAATAATTATTGCCCGCACAGTTATCCAGTGCGGGCTTTTATATCTTTGTTAAAACATTATTTACTGTTATTACAGAGGATCCGCTAGAAATTAGCCCTATATATCCTGACCTCATTAGCATGTATTTACTGTAAGTAACCGTATTATTAATATGAATATTATTAAATTTAAGCTTGGCAATATTACTTATCAATTTACCGTTTCAAAACAGCAAGAAGCGTTGTTATCATTAACAGATGAAGTCACTATTGACCTAGCGACATGGCAAGGATTTTCTGAAGCATTAGATGACTCTATTTTAAAAGCCATTCCAGAAGCATTAGCACCGCCATCAGCACAAGAAATTAAACATGCCCAAACTATTGCACATGAACTAAATCTCTCTTTGCCAGAAGGTTACACTAAACAAGTTATAATATGCCGACAATTTATTCAGCAGCACATTACCGCTCATCAACGGTTATTATCAATGTTTAATAGCGTGAAGGGGAAATTACTAAAATAGCAATTCAATAACTGAAGCGCTTTATAAATATCAACAATTTTTATATTAAATAATCGATTGATTAATAAATGGTATTGTATTGAACTATAATAAAAACAAAACTTATGACATTAGACTTGAAATATAAATCTCAAGTACTTTTCTAATCATTGGAACTCAATAATAAAAATAACTTTCTTATTGAGTTCCAATAAAAAATCAAATAACAGTTACACCTTCCGTTTCAAGTACACTGTTAGCACCTGCACGATCGATGATCTTAACGAGAACAGATTGAATCGTTTCATCTTCTCGAACGTCATTTTCACTCACAAACTTTTGTTCTTGAGGCTCAGCGCCTTCTGCAAGCGTAAAGGTAACAACCACTTCCGTTGCAATATTCGATGTTTTACCAAAGTAGGCAAAAGAAAGCTGAGGGTAACCTTTAAAGCCTTTTTTAACTTGTTTTGCGATACGTTTTTTAGCTTTATCTACATTCATCATTAACCCTTGCTTATTATCGAATAAAATCAAAATGGTACCAAAACATAATACGTTGATTATAGCCACGATAATACTTAAATTATGCATTAAGCAGCGTAAAACCACTCTGGAGGAGATCGTTTTGTCCATTTAGCAAAGGCTGCCTTGTCACCACGATAAAAATTACGATAAGCCTCAATCGCATTCGCTTCTACTTTATAATCATTTGGCATAGCCTGAGCAAATGGCGTTAATCCTATGGCATCATACGAATGACGCTCAATCTTTGCCAGCACCGCAATTGATTTATGATCAGTTGTTTTGTTGTACCTAAATTTATATTCTTTATTTAATGCTAACGTTAATGCTTTTAACCAGAGAAAATTATCATAAGATTGCTCAACCCAAAGCACGCAGGGATGATTCATATGGGTTGATTTATACGGTGTCGTAAATCCTTTTTTATTAAGCGCCGTACATAAAAGCTGCACGCTTTCTAAAATCATTTTAACCACATGCTGATCACAATGATATTGAGCACATTTTTCAATATCATGATCTAAAATAAAAATATTCATCACATCATCCCTTATTGAACATACTAATAGCTTAGCTCAATATAAAATGCTGCTCGTGGATTTTATATCTCTATTTCAGTGTACTGACGTTGATAATACGCTAGCAGTTGTTGTATTCCCGTTATCGAAATCTCTAATGTTGCAGTATTTGTAAAGGGATGACACTGTATGGATGAGTAATTAAATATACTTTTATCAATAATTAATTCAACCGCTGCTTGAGTATCTTTAACAATATCCAAAATAGAAACGGAGCCAGCACTAGTACCTAGGTATTTATCTAAACGATTACTGGATGCGAAACTTAACCCTGAAACGTTCAATATTTGGCTTAATCTTTTAAAATCAACGATTTTATCGTCCATCATAATAATTAAGAAATGACGATTACCTTTCTTATTTTTAATAAACAGATTTTTTGTTGCTGCGCCATCCGTCTCTAAGGCTAATAAATGTGCTTGTTCGCAATTAAACACTGCAGGATGCTGAAATTTCTTATAATCAATGCCTAGTTCATCAAGTATCTTATATATGTCCATGCTTAACTCCATTTTAGCGAATATTTAGTTACATAATTACTATTTCATTTATTACTCTATAAGTAAATATGAATAATAACTAATAATAAATATCGAACTAATAGCGATAATTCAGCAACAACATGTCTTTTAAAATAATATAAACTTAAAATCAGATAGGAATATAGAAACGGGATTGTTGTTCAAATAGGGCCTAATCATTATTAGACCCTAAGATCATCATATCTATTGCTACCTATATGGCAAACAATGATAGTAATGCAGTTAACGGTCAACCATTAACTCAGTGCTGCATCTTACTTATAAAAAGCTTCAACAGTGCCTTTTAGAGTAATAAGCATTGGGTTACCGCGACGATCTAATGCTTTAGGTGACGGTACTTTTACCCAACCTTCACTGATGCAGTATTCTTCAACATCAAAACGCTCTTTACCATTTAGTCGAATGCCAATTTCGAATTCAAAAGCAGCTTCTAGGAAGTGTGGGCTACGAGGATTACCAGAAAGGTGGTCAGGTAAAGTTGGTCGTGATGTAGTATCGGTCATGATGGTGCCTGTTGAAAATAAAAAGTGCGCTATTGTAGACAATCTCGGACTAACGCTCAAGAGCTGTATTAATAGAACTAAAAACTAAGCATTAAATGACTGCAATGCAATCATAGCCACATCTGCTTTCGTCGCCTGAACAAAAATATGATCATGATAATAAGCAGCAACTACATTTGCGCTAATATTATGCTCAGCTAACTTCGCCGACACCGCAGCAGTTAGCCCAACCGCCTCTAAACTTGAATGAACCGTTAATGTAATTTGACGAAAAGAGCCACTAAATGCTAATTGTGCCTTCTCAGCAACCTTTCTTTCAAGAATCAGTGTTAGCCCTTCCGCTTCTATAAACGTAGCTTTTGGCTGTAAGTCAACATACTCTTTTAGCTCACCTGTAACCGTACAGAAAACAAACTCTGACTCAACTAGAACAGGTTTCATTGAGGCTAACAATTCACTTAACTCTGTAATACCTGACATAACTTTTCTCTCTCCATGATAATTACATATCAATAAATGTTTAACCCATATTTGATTAAACATTTATCGCATTAAGCTCATATCTTTATACAGAGATTGACTGAGTTTCAAGTGTTTTTGTTACTCGACAAGGATTACCAACCGCGACACTATTAATTGGAATATCACGGGTTACTACGCTACCCGCCCCTATCACACAATTATCACCAATGGTTACCCCTGGTAATATTGACACATTACCACCAATCCAAACATTATTACCGATACTAACATTCGCGCCATATTCTTGATGTTGACGTTCGATAGGATCTAAAGGATGTGTGGCGGTTGAAATCATCACATGAGGACCAATCAGCACATTATTGCCAATCGTCACTTTGCAGACATCAAGAATGGTTAAATTATGGTTTGAATAAAAATTACTGCCGACTTCAATGTTATAGCCATAATCACAGAAGAAATTTGGCTCAATGTGAGCTCGGTCTTTGATGATCAATAATGCTTTTAATATCGCCATTTGATCTTCAAGTTGCGTAGGATCAGCGATATTAAAGCGATGACAAACAGATTTAGCATGCATTCTATCAGCAAAAAGTTGTTCATCACCTGCGTTATAGGCAAGGCCGGCTAACATTTTGTCTTTTTCGTTCATGGTGATCATTCCAGAGTAAAATAAAGCCACTATTAAAGTGCATTTCTCTGCCGCAGTATGTGTCCCATTGCTCAATTATGAAAATTCACTCAAGTTAAGTGCCATTATTTCAATCACATAATGACACTTATTATTTATAATGATTACTCAGGTAATACCCAATCCGGACGAGGGAAATGACAGGTATAGCCATTGGGTTGATGCAACAAATAATCTTGATGTTCAGATTCAGCATGCCAAAAATCACTCGCTGGCACGATTTCCGTCACGATTGGTCCCGGCCACACACCAGAGGCATCCATCCGTTTAATCAGATCTTCAGCAATGTTTTTTTGCTCATTAGAGGTATAAAAAATAGCTGAGCGATAAGATGTACCAAGATCATTACCTTGACGATTTACAGTCGATGGATCGTGTATTTGAAAGAAATAAGCGAGGATTTTAGTAAAACTAGTCTGTGTGGTATCAAAGATAATCTCAATCGCTTCCGCATGAGTTCCATGATTGCGGTAGGTCGCATTTTCAACATCACCGCCCGTATAACCGACCTGCGTTGCAATCACGCCCTGCTGACGACGAATAAGATCTTGCATACCCCAAAAACACCCACCAGCCAGTATTGCTTTTTCGAGACTCATATCATTACTCCTATTGCCACATTGCGTGAACTTATGATTTTTCATACAACCATAAGTTGATATTCATCGCAATTAGAACTTGAAAATACCACTCACAAATTAGTAATGGTTATGTGAACAAATATCATTGATGAGTTAACTAGATACCTAACTCATTGTTGGAAAAAGTAAGCTAGATTAATTACGTTTTTTAGTCCAAGCAAACTGTTCAAACATAGGGCCTACAGGTGTTTTAGCTACATGGTTGGTGTAGTTACTGATCACTTTTTGCGATAGACCTAGGATAATTTCAAGTACTTGCTGCTGACCGTAACCTGCTGCAAAGAATGCATCCATTTGCTCGTCAGACACGTTACCACGTTCACGAACCATAGCTAACGTGAAATCATGCAGTGCTTGCAGTTTTTCTGTTGGCATCGCTTCTTCATTGCGCAGGGCTTCGGTTAATGCAGGGTCAACTTTCATCGAGTGCGCAATGGCAGTATGTGCTGGTACACAGAAAGTACACTCATGCTCGACATTAATAGTTTGCCATACAACCGTTAGCTCCTCTGCATCAAATGAGCAATTCATAAATATTTGGTGGAGCTGCTGGTATGCTTTCAGTGTTTCTGGAGACTCTGCCAGTACTGCAAATAAACCAGGTACTGCACCCATTTGTTTCACAGCACCTTCTAACATTGGTTTACTTTTTTCTGGCGCGGTTTCTACTGTGTGAAAAATAAATTTGCTCATCTTCAATACTCCAATCGTCGTTCAAAATAAAGGGAAATATTATGTGATACGCCACAGAAATAAGCTGTGTTCCCTGCCTACGAATTGAACTATAACGAACACTGAACGATCGTTCAAGTAAAAAACTGAACGACCGTTCAAATAATTAACCAATTAACACCTATAGCATTGATTATAAATGATTTATATTTATAATTTTGTATTTACCTTTAATCAACAAGCATAGAACCAAGCAAATTAGCCTTTACCTAGTCACCGACTGCCACTACAATTGAACGAGTGTTCACCTATAAATTAACCAGATCGTTTTATGGCAAAGACAACAAAATTTGACCGCCAAGAAGTAATAAACAAAGCCACTAATTTATATTGGAAAAAAGGCTTTCACGCGACATCAATGCGTAACCTGCAAGACGAAATTGATATGCGACCGGGAAGTATATATTCAGCTTTCAATAGCAAAGAGGGATTATTCAAGGAAGTACTGCGTAACTATACCAATATGGGGCTTACGCAAATTGAAGCGTTAAGAAATATGTTTGACACTCCTATCGAAGTATTAAAGGCATTTGTCAAAGCACAAGTTATCGACACCCAAACTAATGCGCCAAATGGTGTCTGCATGCTTGCCAAAACCATAGGAGAATTAACGTCAGAAAATCAAGAACTAATCGATGTGACTAAAGATTGTCTTAACGAAATTTTACTGGAATTTACTACGCTGATTAAAGAAGCCCAAGCGCAGGGAATTATAGATTCAAGTAAAGATGCTGAAGAATTAGCAAGCTACGTGCAAATTCAAATAACGGGTTTGCGTACCTTCGCTAAAGTAAATAATAATGAGGCATTACTTCACAGAAAAATAGACGATATATTTAACCACTACCCGTTTTCTTAAGTGTTTCCTAATAAATACCTAATGTTACAAAACCTATTAGGAATCCAAATGAAACACCCCACACATCTGCGTTTGTTTGCATTTTTATAAATTTACCCCATATGTACTTATTCTCAATCATCACCAATAGGGTAATAATTGGAACCAAACACATAAAAAGCATGGTTTTATCTAGCAAAAAAGGAAATTGACCAAGCAATAAACTGTGAAAACCATCGCACTGACGAGCCAGCCAATAACCGACTACCGACCCGACAATACTGGGAATTATACATTTCTTTGGTATCAAGCCAATAATCCTTCTTTGTTCTTTTTATAAACGAAAAGTGAGGGATGTGCTTGGCGTTCACTCTGCCCAAGATTCACATATCGGAAGTCGAGTTACGAAGCTATCCGTGATCTACTCAACACGTGATCAAGCCTTAAAGAAGCCAATTAAATTTTACGTAGAAACATAAATGATTATTTGAACTCGCTTATTAAAGGGCTCTTATTAATTAACTCCCCCCAAAAGGAGCAAGATCGATCCCTTCTATCTTACAAACAGCCTTTATTGTTGAATCGTCACAAAGGTATTTTAAATAAGCAGCAAGGTTTTCAAACATTAACGGGGATTTTTCGATTGGTAACGACCACTGTGCCAACATAAATAAAAAATAATCACATGCGGTTAGCGTATCCCCAATAAGATATTGGTTATATTTGAGTTGATTATTAATAATAGCTAGGGCTTCTGCAATTCTCTCGTCTTGTGCAGCAATAATATTGGAAATGGTTGCTGTATCATTTGTATGGCGATGTGGATAGTAACGTACCATTAGTTCGGCTTGTAGCGTGTTATTTAAAAATGCTAACCATTGATAAAATAGAGGGCGCTTAGGATCTCCCACCGCTGGCATTAAATTTGATTGAGGATGCAATTCACACAGATGAATACAGATAGCCGAACTTTCAAAAATAGGCTGTTCACCAATAACTAATGTAGGGATTCGGCCTGCTGGGTTTAACTTCAAATAATCTGCTGATTTTTGTGCATTAGACTGCTTATCAACTAACAACAATTCATAATCTACATTTAAGTGATGTAATAAGAAGTGAGGTGCTAAACTGGCATTATTGGGATAGTAATAAAGCTTGAACAATATCGACTCCTTGTCTAATTGTTTTTTATTAATGCATTACATTAACTCACCCTATAGATTACAAGTTAACCATTCAGTTAAAAGCGCGACTAAATAGCCTTATTATTTTAAATTTTTGCGAGCTAGGCTACAAAACACCACTACTAATCGTTGTCTAATCTCACCCTATAAAATTATTTTAATAATCATACGATTGTACAGCTAACGAAGATAGATATGAACAATATAACGATAGCACCATCACAAGCTACAATAGCATTAACAACAGATTTGCTTATTACTCAAGTAAACGCAGAACTTACGTTACATCCTCTTGATTTAGTCAAAATAAAAGGTTCATACTCGCAGTTTTTTGCTTATTTTCATGCCAAATTAGCACCATCTATTGATGGTTGGGTTGATATGGTGAACCACGATGATATTACGTTGGCAAACCTTAATAGTGACTATGGCTATTTTGCTTTTGCACATTATCTCGCACGTCAATACGATCCTACACGCTGGTCAGAAGAAGTGATGGTGATGACGAAAGGCTTTATTAATATTACTGATAAAAAGCTTTCTTTTAATCCTATCAGCATTCATCATATTTACGATTATCTGATGACAGAATTATTAGATATGAATAATTTAAAACACCAGCTACGCCATTTATTGATTACCGATAATATTAACTATTTATACCGTAACACTCCACCTTGCATTCACCGATATGCGGTTAACGATTCAGAAAATATAGCAAAACTTATTCAGCAAAATATCTGCTTCTTATTTATGTTATATCTCAAAACAATCGCGACAACGACAAAATCAATCATTAGCAGTAAATAAGCACTGATATCAATCTCCACATCATTCCTGATTATTTATATTAATGAATGATGTGGTGATAGTAATCAATAACAGGCTTAAAGTAGCTGTCTTAGTTTATGTTCAACTAATGGATCGTTAGGAACCAGTTGTTGCGCCATTTCTAGCAATTGAATGGCATCTTGTGGATGATCATCTTGATGTTTGATCGCGATGTCAATCAATGGCTGTACATCAATTTGAGCTTGGTGCTCTTGTACATGCGCTTCTTTTTCGTCAATAAGAATATTATGTGCCTTACTCAATAACCCTAAACGGTGCTCTGAATACGCATTGGCTTTACTTAAATTCTGATAATAATCTTCTTTAAAACGTAATGTTTTTGTTTGTTGACGAAATTGAGCAATATCTAGTTGCTGATGGCGAATAAAATCAACAGCGACCTGCTTATAGAAACCAAACTTATTAAGGTAAGTAGCATGAGTGCCATGTCCCATTCCAAACACACGTAAATGCGTCAATTTTGAATAACGTTTGGCATGTAGACGATCAATATTATTGGTAGGATCGTAAATGATATAACCTTTAGCTTTGCCTAAATCAAGATCGTGGTAATCCCCTTCCCAATCAAATTGCTGCGCCAGTTCAGTACTAGAGCGATTATCCCACGGGGCGATGGTTTTATTTTTAGTACTCACCGGGTGGAATAGCAAAACTTGATCAAGTTGCAATAAGTTAGCAAAAGCACCCACCGCAAAACCGCCACGACTTAAGCCATAGCCTAGACGATAACTAAACGGCTCTAATAACGTAGTTAACTGTTCAAGAAAGAAAATTAAGTTACGACTACGAAACCAATTACTCTTTCCTAAATGTTGAAAAGAGATAACATTCACATTCTGTTTTTTGGCTAGGTGGAATCCCCAAGGTGCAAAATTATCATCAAGATCTTGTTGTTGTACATTGGTTCCTGCAGGTGAAAATGTAAACAGTAGCGGCTTATTCACATCAACAAACTCATACTTAACAAATACATCATCAAGTAAGTCCCCTCCTGACATCGGTAGTTGTGCTTGCTGCTGTGAACGAGAGTGTGTTAGCCACTCATCTAACCAATACAATAATTTCATTTTACCCACCTTTAAAAACAACGGCGGGATTGTAGCAAAGTTATGCATTAAACGAAAATTTTAGTTAGAACACTAATTATTTAATTTAACTAACTTGATTTTAACTATACAAATTTTTCTATACTCTCTTTGGGCTTATTCATAAAAAATAACCAAAATAATCTTGACCTGTCTATAGCTTTACACTTCATACTAGTCAAATATTAGCAATACACATAAACACATCGGATTCGTCATGTATTTGATTTCAGAGTTAGCAACTAAAGTCGGAATATCACGTACCACGCTACTTTATTATGAGAAGCAAGGGCTGATTAAAGGACATCGATTGGATAATGGATATCGTCATTACAGTGAAAGCGATCTGCAACGGTTATTTTTAATTAAACAACTTCAAAGCGCAGGCTTGACGCTAAAAGAATGTCAAAGCTGCTTAGAAGCAAAGTTGGATAAAAATATTTTGTTCGAGCGATTAACTCAGTTAACAGAAGAAATTCAAAAAAAGACCCAAGCGCGTGAGTTGTTATTAGGGTTACTTGGGGAACGATCACAGCGAGAGTTACACAATTCTTTAAGTAAAAGTGCACCAGCAGTCCACCTTAATTGGCTCAACACGCAAGGCTATGACGAAAAAGAAGCACTCAGACTAAAATGGTTATCAAAAGATATGAATGAACATAATGCGTACATGAAAGATTTTATGACAATATTTACGCCACTAGAGCAATGGGCTCCGGGGAGTAAACAAGATACTTTACATGCAATATCACTGATGCCTAATCAGCAAATACGCCGTATTTTAGAAATTGGCTCAGGAAAAGGTGGGTCGACGGTATTACTGGCTAACAACACCAAGGCACATATTACTGCGGTAGATAATGAACCGGTTGCAATTGAACAACTTCATCAAAAAATCAAAGAATCACAACTGGACGATCGTATATCACCCGTGTGTGCATCAATGACAGCTTTACCTTTTGAAGCCAAGAGCTTTGATGCTATTTGGGCTGAAAGCTGTGTTTATATAATGGGTATGGAAAATGCACTCAAACAGTGGAAACCGTTACTCAAAGATGATGGTATTTTGGTTGTGAGTGATTTGGTTTGGCTAACTGACACACCTGATGATGAAGTTAAACAATTTTGGCTATCAAATTACCCAGATATTCAAACAATACCTGCAAGGCTTAAGCTCTTTCAGGCTCAAGGTTATGACGTAATTAATCATTTTTCATTAGGGCTAAACGCTTGGGAAAATTATTGGCTACCATTACAAGCAAGAGTTGAAGCATTACAGTCAACCATGCCAACCTCTCAAGCATTATTGGATGTGGAACAAGAAATTAGCATTTATGAAAAAAGCGTCGCCAAAGATTTCACTTATCATTACTTTATCGTAAAACTGAGTAAATAAAGATTATGAAAACACCATCATTAACTGATTTGGGGTTACGTCCCTTTTTCCAACAACAATTATCGTTAGAAGAAATAGAAAACTGTTTTCTTGGACGAGTTATTGAACAACATAAATCTGAAGTCGTTATCTTAGCTGGCGATGACGCACTAAGGTATAAGCTACCACCAAATTTTGATGCAATATGTGTTGGCGACTGGGTGGTTTTTAATCAAAATAAATTAGTTCGCGTGCTTGAAAGACAATCCCTTTTTCAGCGAAAAGCCGCTGGCAGTAATAGAGATCGTCAGCTTATTGCCGCGAATATAGATGTTGTTTTTATTGTTAGCTCACTAAATGAAGATTTTAGTTTAAATCGTATTGAACGTTATTTAGCGCTAGTAAAAGAAACCCATGCTGAGCCTGTTATTATTTTAACCAAAGCAGACCTTTGTGATGATGAAGAAGACATTCGCCATCAAGTACAACAGCTAGATTCCCTACTAAGTGTTCACTGTGTTAATGGGCTGGCTCAAAATAGCCTGCTGGCACTACAAGATTATTTCCAACGTGGCAAGACAGTGGCCTTTTTAGGATCATCTGGCGTGGGAAAATCAACACTGGTTAATAATCTGCTCAATAATGATGAAATGGAAACTGGCGCAATTCGAGAACAGGACAGTAAAGGACGTCATACAACGACCTATCGCACAATTAAATGGTTACCTGATGGTGGCCTATTAATGGACACTCCTGGCATGCGAGAACTACAACTTAGTGATGTAAAAGAAGGGATAAAACTCACATTTGCTGATATTGAATCTCTCGCTACTGCATGTCGTTTTAAAGATTGTCAGCATCAAAATGAACCCGGCTGTGCGGTAGTAAAAGCAATCGCAAACGGCGAATTATCGACAAGAAGATTGAATAACTTTCATAAACTACTAAGAGAAGATGCTCATAATAGTGCGACGTTAGCCCAAAAGAGAGCAAAAGATCGCACTTTTACTAAAATAGTTAACTCTATTCAAGATCAAGCGCGCTCAATAAAGAAATTTAAATAAAAAATAGTATAACCATCTTGACCTTCCCTGTGGTGGAAGCTTTATGCTGACTTTCTAATAACAACGATATATCGAGCTCATCATGAAAAAATTATCTATAGCTATAGTGTTGTCAGCACTACTCTCTACTTCTGCATTTGCCAGTGAAAATGTGGTCGATCACACTCATATGACACCGGCAAAAACCAGCGTTAATCTGCAAGCATCACAGACAATGATGAAAGACTCTATGGCAGCAATGTCAGGTATGCACACATTAAAATTAACCGGCGATCCTGATTTAGATTTTATTGGCGGTATGCTGCCTCACCATGAAGGAGCGATTGTGATGAGTGAGTCGATTTTACCAACACTCACCAATCCTGAAGTACATAAACTTGCCGTCAATATTATTAAATCACAGAAAGAAGAAGTGGTTTATATGAAGCAATGGTTAGCATCACACAAAGAGCTACCACTTGCACAACGTGATATTGCTAACTCGCAAGAAATGATGACAAAATCAATGAAAATCATGCACAACATGATGGAAGTGAAATTAACGGGTCGTCCAAATGTTGATTTTGTGGCGGGTATGCTTCCTCACCATGAAGCCGCCGTTGAAATGGCCGAAGTCATCATGCCTTATCTAAAAGATCAATCAACAAAGACTTTTGCTCAAAACATTATCAAAGCACAACTAAAAGAAATTGCGTTCATGAAAACGTGGTTAAAAAATAATGCGCCAGCATCTGTACCAACAAAAGCTGTCACATCAAGTCACGCTCACCATTAATTGTCTTTTCCAGTAATATAAATCCGACGTCTTTATCACGTCGGATTTATTTAAGCTATTTATTCAATAGTAAACTCTTTATATTGCCCACTCTCAAGCCCATCTACCGATAAATGCCCCACTGAAACACGGTGCAACGCTAAAACTTCATTTTGAAAAAAACCAAACATACGTTTCACTTGGTGGTACTTCCCTTCAACCAATGAAAGCCGTGCTTGATACTCTGAGACGATCTCTAAATGCGCGGGCTTAGTGGTGATATTCTCATATCCAAAATAAATTCCCTCTTTAAACACTGCTATATAATCATCAGTAACTGGTTTAGACAAGGTTACTTCATATACTTTTGCGAGCTTTGTTTCTGGTAAACTTATTTGACGCGACCATGCTCCATCGTTAGTTAACAATACCAGCCCTGTCGTATTAAAATCTAACCGGCCAACAATATGAAGTTCATCTTTTTGAGGGTGATCAATTAAATCTAATACTGTTTTATGCTTTGAATCTTTAGTTGCACTTACAATGCCTTGCGGCTTATTCAGCATAATATAAATCGGTTTGTTATTTTGAAGGCAATGGTCATCTAATTCAACCCGCATAAATTGAGTCACTTTTTGATGCGTTGAGTGTGCGACTTCTCCATCCACTATGATCCTTTTTTGAGCAATCAAAAGACGGGTGTCTGAAATGGAGTAAATAGTGTGTTGACTAATAAAACGATCGAGCCGCGTGGTAGAAGATTTCATAACATAACGATATCCGCAGTATGTAAAAAATTCATTCGTAAATGTACTTTTGGGAAGATGAGCATCTTTACATATAACAGCCAAAATAGAACAACTATATTTTTAAAATTTAATAATACTCATAATTATAACGTCACAACTAAAACTCAAAGTGCTTGCGATATGCTTCTAATAAAGAAAGGAAATACCACTCTTAAAATTATTATCCAGATCAATTGATGTTAGTAACTTTTAATAACAATTAAAATATTGATTAATTTTTATGAGCTAAATATGATATTATTCTGTTAAATACTTTCTCATCGAGTTAATTTTTGAAATTTTCACTTCTGCAATATAAGCGTCAACAACTCGCTTCATGGTCACTAGTCTTAGTGAGTATTGTGCTATTGGTGTGTATTTCTCAAAATTTAGGTTTATCGACATTATGCACGCTAACACCGACGACGGAAGTAACAGAACAACTGCAGCAACAACAAACACACTCTGATATAGAAACGCAATGTAGTAATAGTGAGCATCTTGTTAATGCCAACACGGCTAATCTTGATTTTGCTATTCCGATGTTTATCCTCGCCCTTGTTATTATTGCGGCGATATTAAAGCAATCGGGTGTTAAGTACTTTCCTCCTGAGCCAACAACCTCCTATGGTGTGCGGCGACATTTAGCCTTTTGTACCTTTCAAGAATAAACACAATTAGGGTCTGAAAACCAAGCATACTTACGCCTTAAAACAACCTGGCTTTATCGTATGCAATAGCAGCCCCTTCCAATACTTATATCTTTTATATAATTATTCATGGAGCACAATTGTGTTTAAAAACCAACTAATTAGTACTATTTTATTTACTTTATCATTAATTTCAGTGCTATTGCTAGCCACCATCCCTGTCGCTGCTCAATCGCTAAAAACAGGCGTATTGACTCATCCACCAGCACAACTCTGTTTAATACTAGCAGAGCTATTTAATCACGACAGTATTATGCAAACACTGGCATTTTGAAGGGGGAAATAATAATGATAACCAAAAATACACCATCTAAAAAAGCACCACCTACACAAGAGAAAAAGGCTACCAAAAAACCATGGCAATGGGTAAAAGACATCGCTAAATTAGTCATTATATTAACTCTCTTTTCCATCGGCATGGATACTTGGCGCAGTCAAGATATGCCATCAGAAGAGATTCCCACATTAGCTGCACATACGTTAGATCAGCAATGGGTTGATATAGAAAAGATGAGTTATGAAAAACCTGTCTTACTCTATTTTTGGGCGACATGGTGTCCAGTGTGTAAACTGGTTAGCCCTAGTGTTGACTGGCTTGCTGATAAATATCAAGTTGTTTCAATTGCGATTACATCAGGTGAAAATCAGCGTGTTGCGCAATTTATGAAGTATAAAAAATACAATTTCCCTGTCATCAATGATCCAACAGGCAAAATTGGTCAACAATGGGGAGTAACAGCCACACCTTCGATCATGATCATTAAAGATGGTCATATTTCGTCAATAACAACCGGTGCAACAACCCCGATTGGCTTATGGTTACGGCTGATTTTTGCTTAGTGTAGTCATATAAATCATGTCACAGTTACTACCAACAAAGGTTGTTGGTAGTAACCTATTCAAAAACTATCGTTGTAAAATAAACCGTAAAAATAGACGGATTAACGTTGAAATTTATCGGCCCATTGCGGCCATAAAGCAGCAAGATCCATATGCTCTTCGATAGTATCTGCAATACGATCAATGCCTTGCTGACGAATTTCATCAAAATCAGGGGTTTGTGTTGCTTCTAAACCTGCCCAACGTAAAATTGCGTCACACGCTGCTTGTTGTTCAAAAATGCCGTGCAAATAAGTGCCAAACACTTGGTTATCACAACCTAATTGGCCATCAGGACCGTCAGTTAACTGTAATGGTGCACTGGCACTCACGCCTTGAGTAACACCCGCATGAATTTCATAACCTTTAACAATAACAGGTGCTTGATCAGGCAGTGTTAGTGTGCCTTGCGTTTGTTGTAAACATTTATTTTTCTCAATGGTGGTAGCAATAGATAAATAACCTAAGCCTTGGCTAACACCCGCCTCACCTTCAATCGCATGTGGATCAGCAATGGTTTCACCTAACATCTGATAACCGCCACAAATACCCATCACTTTGCCGCCTAAACGTAAATGACGTTGAATCTGTTTATCCCAGCCTTGCTCACGTAAAAAGGCCAAATCACTACGAACACTTTTGGTACCTGGAATAATGATCAAATCAGCAGCCGGAAAAGGCTGACCTTTGCCGACAAACTGTAAGTTAACTTGCGGGTGCATTCGTAAGGGATCAAAATCAGTATGGTTACTGACGCGGGTTAAAACAGGCACTACTACCTTTAATTGATGATCAGCGGCATCAACTTGCTGACAGTTAATAGCGTCTTCGGCTTCTAACATTAAGCCATGCAAATACGGTAATACGCCTAATACTGGCTTACCTGTTTTTTGTTCTAGCCACTCTAAACCCGATTCAAGTAACTTAATATCGCCACGGAAACGGTTGATAACAAAGCCTTTTACCCGTGCTTGTTCTGATTCAGACAATAACGCTAATGTGCCATAAATATGGGCGAACACGCCACCGCGATCAATATCGGCAATGATGATCACAGGCACATCGGCTTTTTCAGCAAAGCCCATATTTGCCACATCATTTTCACGCAGGTTAATTTCAGCTGGACTCCCCGCACCTTCAATAACAATGGTTTGGTACTGTTGTTGCAACAATGCGAAAGATTCCATAATTGGCGTCATTACTACTTTTTTGTAGTTATGATAACCCACCGCATTCATGTCAGCTAAAGCGTGCCCCTGCACGATCACCTGAGCACCAACATCGGTATTAGGTTTTAGCAATACCGGATTCATATGCACACTAGGCTCTATACCGCAAGCCTGCGCTTGAACCGCTTGTGCTCGTCCAATTTCACCACCATCTTTGGTTACAGCACTGTTTAGTGCCATATTTTGTGATTTAAACGGTGCAACACGAATACCTTGTCGTGCCAACACGCGGCATAAGCCTGCCACCAACACACTTTTACCAGCATCAGAAGTCGTACCTTGTACCATTAATGCACGTGTTGTCGACTGTAGTGTATCCGTCATTTCCTAATTCCATATTCATATAATAAAGTGAGCAATCGTAAATCATCGTTATCTATACCGAATTAACCGTCTTAGCCACTGCTCATATTTGGTAATAAATCATAAAAAACAAGTTTGAATAATCATCAATCTGGTGTATATGATAACGATTATCATTTTTTAGCTACTCTTTTTTATGAATTATCTTATCTTTCCTACAATGTTGGTATGGCTATTGTTGGCAATCAGTATTTGTTGCGCCCTAACAAAATCCACATCTTGGCGTATACCACTCCTATTGTCACTGATCACAGCCGTAATATTTAACGTTTTAACAGTTATCGGTGCAGCCATTATGATCAGTGGTATTGCTATTGCCAGTTTTACTGCTCGGCAACAATCTAAGCCGTTGATCTACGCGGGTCATACTATTGTGGTTTTGTGGATCATCGGGCTAATTCTACATTTATACCCAGGCATAAATAACTTGTTGGTCCTAAATCATGTAAACAGTGGCCCTCTTAGCCTACCTTTTACACTTTACTTTAATATTGATAAACCTATGCTTATTTTTGCACTACTACTGCTAGTGCCTAATATGATAAGTAATAATGAATATAACTGGCATCACCTTTCACTCTCACGCGCGCAAAAATGCATTATTGGGGGTGGATTAATCAGCTTACCGTTATTAGCATGGGCATTACAGCTGGTACAGCCTGAATTCACCTTACCATCATGGTGGTGGATATTTGCTATTAATAATCTTATTTTTACTTGTATTGCTGAAGAAGTACTCTTTCGAGGTTACATTCAGGGACTATTATGCAAGAAATTAGCGCCACCGATAGCAATAATTATTGCGAGTGTTTTATTTGGCCTTGCACACTTTGCCGGCGGACCATTGTTTATCATAATTGCGACACTGGCTGGCATACTTTATGGTTTAAGCTATTATTGGACTAAGAAGATAACGGTCGCTATCGTGGTTCATTTTGCATTTAACTTACTTCATTTAGTCTTTTTTACTTACCCACTGCCCTTGTAATAATGCAAAATAAAAAAGAAGTCTTATCCCTTCTTTGAACACAGCACCGTATGCTTCAAAGCATAAACAGGGATAAGGAACAGGATGTAATGTCAAAATTATTGCTGATAGATGTTCTCAATAATCCGACACTATTATTGAATGCTGATCATAAATGTAGTTATCAGATCATGACCGAAGCACGCCACCTATCATTATTAGGGCAATTAAAGGCGTGCTGCGATCGTGCAAATATCGAACACGATCTTCCTCTACACACTCAGCAACAATTACAGTCAGGGTTTCATAGCTACCAAAAACAACAGCAGCAATTATTACTTGAACACCAATACCTCACTGAACATTTACAGGGCGTAATTAGCTCATGGCGTTATCTACGCGGTAGCGCCTTGCAATTACTGGATAATGAAATGTTTGCTGGCAGAATCAAACATAACATTGATATATATGTTCCGCAGCAACACGTTGCCAATGTAGAAAAAGCACTGTTAAATAATGGCTGGCGCTATAAAAACATCGCTGATTATGAAGAAACTTTTTATCGTCGTTGGGCGCAACAAACTACGCCATTGATCCACAAACAAAGGCGTACTGAGCTGGCAATTCACTTTCAATTATTACCTAAAACATTAATCAACAAACTCGACCCAACCCCTTTACTTCACCACCACTTATCACCGCCACTGTGTGAACCTGCCACATTATTATCCTCCGATGCCATGGTACTTCATCAAGCGATTATGTTATTTCATCAAATTGATTATCATTATGGCTTACGTGATATTTACAACTTATATTTACAGTTTGTTCATTTCAGCAAAGACCCCACGTTTTGGCATAATTTAATTCAACTTCACCAACAAGTCGGCAATGATAATAGCCTTTATCTTGCGGTCAGTTTATGTCACCGCTTATTTGATTTATCTGTGCCTGATATTGTCTGGGCATATTTTAAACAGCATAAATTAAACCGATTATCTTATTGGCTTTATCAGCAACATTTTATTGATGCTTTCCTTTACCAATTTCCGTTACACCGCAACATTGGTTATCGTGACGCTGTAAAATCTCTGCGTTTTCGTGGCCGCTTAAAACAAATGCCAATCTATTGTATTGTGCCGCATATTATTAAACGATTAATTATTAATAGTATTCCGCATGACGATGAAGAAGTAATCAACTAAACACGACCAACTTCCGATTATCATTATTTGATACCTAATAAGACAGGCACGCGTAAGAATTCTCATGTTACTATGCTAAGCCATTCTCAAGGAAGGAAGAATAATTTGGATAACATGCTGTTTTACAAAACATACCCACATAAGCAAAGTAAAGAGTGGGTAGTATTTGTTCATGGTGCAGGAGGAAGCTCTGCCATCTGGTTTAAGCAAATAAAAGCCTATAAACAGCATTTTAATTTACTGCTACTAGATTTACGTGGTCACGGTAAATCTAACACCATGTTTCAAGATGTGATGGATAATCGCTATACTTTTAAAATGGTGACCAAAGACATTATTGATGTGCTTAATCATCTTAAAATTGAATCAGCCCACTTTGTTGGCATCTCATTAGGAACAATCATTATTCGCCATCTGGCAGAACTTGCGCCAGAGCGAGTCCAAACCATGACATTAGGTGGTGCGGTTACACGCTTAAATACACGCTCTCAAGTATTAATTAGTTTAGGTAATTTTAGTAAGCATATTCTGCCCTATATGTGGCTCTACCGTTTATTTGCTTATGTGGTAATGCCACAAAAAAACCAACGTCAATCTCGTCATTTATTTATTCGAGAAGCAAAAAAGCTCTGCCAACAAGAATTTAAGCGGTGGTTTAAATTAGCAACAGATGTAAATCCAATTATGAAATACTTTAAAGAAAAAGAGCTTGCGATTCCGACACTGTATTTAATGGGGGAACACGACTATATGTTTATAAAGTCAGTCAAAGAAATGATTAAACGTCATCAAAACAGTGTATTAAAACAATTATCAAATTGTGGTCATGTGTGTAATGTTGAGCAACCTGACGCTTTTAATCATCATTCAATTGAGTTTATTCAACTGCACAGCCAGCCAGTACTAACCCGCTAAGATAATAAAGCCCAGTAATAATGGAATATCACTGGGCTTAACTTATGCTGTACTGAAACACGTTATAGTTAAATAAACCGAGCTTACATCGCGACCACTTTATTTAAAAAACGCTGTAATTGAGCAGTAACAAATTGTGGCTGTTCAAGGTTACTAATATGACCAGCCTCAGGAATCAGCACATATTCACTGCCATCAATCGCGTCATGCATTAATTGTGCTTCAAGTGGCGGACGCGGATTATCTTCTAAACCTGACATAATTAATGTCGGAACAGTAAGTTGCTCGATATCATCAAACGTATCACGACGTCCAAACACCATACGTCCCATCTCAGATACTGCCACTGCACGTTCACCTTGTAATTGTGCAAGAGAATTGCGGAATTCACTCACTAATTGCGGGTTATGAAGATGGCCGTCACGACGGAAAAATAATGGCGCAATCATATCGATCAATGGCGCAGGAACGTGTTGCTGATCGCGTAAGGTATCTAACATCGCAAAATATCTCGCGTGCAGTACTTCAGGCTCATAACCTAAGAAGGTATCCATTAAGACTAAGGCCATCACTCGCTGGGGCGCTTTGAGTGCTAATTCTGCGCCCCACATACCACCGACGGATAAACCTATTACAGCAAATTTATCAATTTCTAGATGATCCAATAATGCCAACACATCATCAGCATAATCGCGCAATGTTCGTGTTGCTGATGGCGCACTGTCAGAGCCACCATGCGCCCAAAAATCAGGTACAATACAACGGTAATGTTGGCTTAATTCCGCAACCTGCGGTGCCCACATTGCACTATCCCATAAATAGCTGTGACCAAAAACAAGCACTGGCCCGGTTCCTTGATCAAGATAAGTCATCTGTTGACCATCAATAGCGAATGTTTGCATTGCAAGTATCCTTTCTTAGTTAACATTGTTGGTCAATGTTAAGGGTTATTTTGTTATTAAGCCGAGATTCTATCTCTGAGTTATTAAGCACATTATCATAACCTTTATGCCATTGATGTAACTCGATACTTATTTCGAATATTGACTAACCCTTGGCGATAAAATACCCATGCGCAAAGTCCTGCTGCAATATTACCTAGCATTGCTCCGGTAAATAGCCCAGATAACCCAGCAAAATGTGCTCCCAACCATAATACGGGCAAATAACACACAAATAATCGTAACGCTGAAATCAATAAAGCTCGCATCGGTAATCCCATGGCATTGCAAACAGAAACCATCAGCATGCAAATCCCTAATGCACCTAGGCTAATAGGCACCCGTGTTAAATGGATCATTAAAATGTGTTGCACTGAACTATCACTGGTTAATAGCTGGGTTAACGACTGCGCACTTAAAAAGAGCACGATCGCGATAGCCACTTGCCATATCAATACAAACCGCACCGCTATCATGATTAATTTTTCAATACTAGCGATGTCTTTACGACCAAGTAAACGCCCCACCATCGGTGGCATCGACATGGTTAATGCCAAAACGATAACAAGTGAAAAGAACTCTAATCGTGATCCTAATGCCCAAGCAGCAACAGTTGCCGCACCAAAACTTGCCACTAATTTCGTTGCTAAAATCGCAGATACAGGCGGTAATAATTGGCTTAACATTGCTGGAGCCATAATATGAATCAGCTCTTTAATCGCCTTGTAAACAGCAAAACCACGCCAATCAAAGCTCAGCCATTGACGTTTAAATAACAATGGAAACACCACCAGCAGACCGACGCTAAACGACACAATAGTCGCCCATGCTGCACCATTAATGCCCATATTAAAAGTAAACATAAACAGTGGGTCTAAACCAATATTAAGCACACTGGTAATTACCATCATAATCCCAGGTAACAGCGTATTACCGTTAGCGCGACAAATACTGTAGGCAAAGTACACCATTGAGCCGCACCACGCACTTGTTAGCCACACGGGCCAATAGCTATCAATAACACCAAAGACATTATCAGGCGCGCCAAGTAACCATAACAGCTGATGTCGGCCAAACCAGATTGCCGCACACAGCGCCATGATTCCAATATCGCCAAGAATAACCACAACCCCACCTAATTGGCGTGCGCGATGATGATCATTATTGCCCAATACGCGTGAAATTAAAGCGGTGGTTGCAATGCCTAATCCCACTTGTAAACCAATAACTAGCATTTGCATTGGTAAAGTAAACCCTTGCGCGGCTAATGGTAGAACGCCAAGTTGACCAATAAATGCACTGTCGACTAACTGAAAACTCATCAACGATAACACGCCAAAGAGCATTGGCCATGTCATGGTAAATAGTTGATGAGCTAAACTGCGGGACGCTGGAAGTGTGATTGTTTTTACATTCATAATAACAACTTAAATAAACACGAGTAGACAGCACAACCGGTCACCCTTTAGCTTTACACTGACTACCAATAAAAAATCCCCGCCAGAGCGAGGATCAAAATAACTTTAATACGACACTTAACGAATGACTAATTTGACCAAATCGGCTGGGCGGTAATAAACAGATTTTAAGACTTTACCCGTACGAATCAGCTTGCCATTAACGTCAACATCTTGAGCACACTTCGCAATAATATAATCGCCTTTAGTGCTCGCCATCAGCGTCACGCCTTGCTTGGCATAAAAAGCTTCAGTTTCATCATATTGTTGTTGGTTACAGCACACTTTGCTCATGTTGCTTGAATGGACTTCGTTCCAACAATCAATAAATGTAAATCCTAAACGCTCAGACATCTGTAATAAAATATCAATCAAATAACTTATACCAATGTTATCTGTGATTTTTTTATCACCTAAATGGACTAAACGTCCCATCAGTACATACACTGAATCAACAATTGCGTCCGCTTGTTCCACCAATGAATCGGCTTCAGCAAGCTCGGTCATTTCTTCAACAGCTAACGAGGTATGCAATGCGTCAGCTTGAGCATCTAAGGTCGCTGGGGTTTCAATATCTAAGTCAAAGGTGGAACGAAACTCTCGAATATCGCGGTAAAGGTGATCGAAAAGGGATTGGTCTAGCGCAGAAAGCTTCATTCGAATATCCTTGTTTCAGATTTAAAGAGGAGACATTATTTTGTTACTCACAAGCGCAAGGTTATGCTTAATAAAATAACGCGACGGGCAGAGATACTAATCCAATCCTGTATCAGATACAAAACCAATTACCTAAAATCTGCCAGCTTGATGACAAAATAGACTTTACCATTATGAGGATGGGCTAAAACGTAACAATTGGGATATCATTATTCGTATTTAATCACTTGCGAATTCAAGTAAAGCCAATAAAATTTCAGCCGTAACTCTCTATGTTGAGATAATAATATGTATGTTGGAGAAGTGATGATTGCAGGTCACCGTGGCGCACGCGCAGTTGCCCCAGAAAACACATTAATATCCATGAAGGCTGCCGCAAATGCTGGCGCAACATGGATCGAAACGGACACCCAACTCTGCGAAGATTTAATTCCAGTTATTATTCATGATAAAAGTGTCCGTCGTTGTACCAATGGTTCAGGAAGTGTGCGTCATAAGCCACTCAGTGAATTAAAGCAATTAGACGCAGGAAGCTGGTTTGCTGCTGAATTTGCCGATGCAACCATTCCAACACTAACAGAATTACTGCAAGCCTGTGATGATTATGGACTAAATATCAACCTTGAAATCAAAGTTCATTATGAAGAAGAAGTTGAACTTCAAGTTAGGAAAACCATTGAAACAATTAAAGATTATGGTTTTGATACCGATAGGCTCATTTTATCTAGTTTCTCTTATAACGCAGTAAAACACTGCCTAAAATTATGGCCTGAAGTACGTCGTGGTTTGATCATTGAAGATTGGGTACCAGATATCGCTCGCTTAGATGCCAAGCTTAACCTTTACAGCATCCATTTAGATCACCACTTACTCAATGAAAAATTGGCAAAAGAAATTACGGATGCCGGAAAAGTGCTTCAAATATGGACCATGAATGACCCGCAGCAAGTGGATAAATTTACCCGTTGGGGTGTTAACACTATTATCAGTGATGATCCTGGTTTATTAATTTCAGCAGCAAAATCATAATCGTCTTCATCTTAATATGTTGTTTACGAGTCAATGAAGAGCGAATATTGACTCGTAGCAAATCTCATTTTTATTGTTTCTCTGTCTGTCTCAATCTGCTTAATTTCTTCACCCACTCATTATTTTTTATCTATATTTATACGGTCGTTTCATCGTCACTAAAAATGGAACTTTACATTTCAAAACAATATAAACAATTTATGTTTGATACCATTAAAATGTAAAAATATGTTTATAGAGAATATAAATTAAACCCTATTTATTTATAACTCTCTTTTATTACACACAATATCAGATAATTATGCTAGCAACTGTCTAACGACAACTTATTTGATGCCTAGTGGAGCACATTATTCATGTCAGCTTATGACACCGTCTGTATAATGGCAGCCATTGCTGTCTTTATCTCAATTATTAACCACCGTATCGGTAAGTTTCAACCAACCATCGCCATCACTGGCTGGTCAATTGCAATATCATTGACCCTATTGACACTGAGTAAATTAGGCTACATTCCTCACAATGAGGAGCATGAAGTTATTCAAATGATACAAGCGGTCAACTTTGATGACTTCTTATTAAAAGGCGTACTAGGCTTCCTTCTTTTCGCCGGCGCACTAAATATTCAATTACCTCACCTTAAAGATCAAAAATTTGAAATCACGTTTTTGGCTCTTATCGGCACCCTCTTTTCAACCTTCTTCATCGGGATTGTACTGTGGGCGCTATTTAAGCTTTGTACCATTGATATCGATTTTATTTACTGCTGCCTATTTGGTGCTTTAATTTCACCAACCGATCCCATTGCTGTTTTAGCTATTGTTAAAAAACTTAATGCTCCCCAACGCATTTCAACCCAAATAGAAGGCGAATCACTGTTTAACGACGGTGTTGGCTTGGTTATTTTTGTCACCCTATTTGAAATTGCATTTAGTAAAACAGCCCCAACGGTCTCTAGCACTGCGCTATTATTTGTTCGTGAAGCGTTAGGCGGTATTGCATGTGGTGCAGTTATTGGCGTGGTATTCCACTTCTTAATTAAAAGCTCGCATGACAATATGTTTCGCTTAATTTTAACGATTTTAATTCCAACTTTTGGTTATGTCGTTAGTGAACATATTGGAGTCTCAGCCCCACTTGCAATGGTGGTTGCGGGTATTATTATTGGTAACTGGACCCGTAATACCCTCTCAGAAGAAGCGGCGCATCAAATTTCGCATTTATGGGAACTCGCTGATGAAATTTTAAATGCCGTTTTATTTTTATTGATTGGCTTGATGATGATCACGTTCACATTCCATGCGATCGATATCGTTGCAGTAGTGATAGCTATACCACTCGTATTACTGAGCCGTTACCTCAGCGTAAAATACTCTTATAAAATCTTTAATCGTTACCGTACCTATAATCCATTATCGATTAAAATTCTAACATGGGGTGGATTGCGTGGCGGCCTAGCACTTGCAATGGCGATGGCGATTCCAAGCGGTATTCCAATTGGTTTTAGCCCAGAGATCGATGTAAAAGAGATCGTGGTGTTAATGACTTATGCAGTAGTGATTTTCTCTATTATTGTGCAAGGTTCAACAATCACACCTATGATTTACAAAGCCAAAGCTGAGCAAGAAAAAATGGATCAAGCAACCCGTTCTACTTCTCAAGCAGGCATGCCTAATGCTGTAGAAACAAACACCACCAAAAATTAACGTCCCTCCAGACGCAACTCTAATACAGCATTTAATAGCCAGCGTTTATAACGGTGGCTATTTTTTATGTTGTTATTTTTATTCAACAACTACGTAACAAAAACATTGACCGTTGCCAAATTAGTCATATGATAATAATTACCTATAGATGAATAGTTATGACGCTTATGAGCAAGGATTGCACACTCGTTGAATGGGCTACAGATCGTATTTGGTATTGTGATATGCCATACCGAGTAGCAGGTGCACCTATGGGTCACCGAATGACAATTATTCGATTAAACAACCATAAACTCTTTATTCATTCCCCCATTGAAATAACCACATCCTTACAACAACACATTAGCCAACTTGGTGAGACTGCCTATGTAGTTACACCTAACAAAAGCCACAATATTTATCTCTCTGACTGGTGGCTAGCCTACCCTCAAGCACTTTTTTATGCTCCGCCAGGATTAGTACATAAACGCAGTGATCTCACATTTGACGGTGCCCTTGGTAATCACACCCCTTCCCACTGGCAAGGACAATTACTTCAAACGGTTATTCGAGGAAGTGACAGCATGGAAGAAATTGCATTTTGTGATCCATTATCAAAAACGCTGATTGTCGGTGATGCATTAGCCTGGATGGTCGATAGCCACCATCCGTTAACCTTTGCGCTTTCTGTTATTAATGGTTGTTATTTTAAACCTGCCATGCCGTTATATTGGCGAATCACCTTTAATAATCACACTCAACTACGTCAATCAATTCAAGAAATCCTAACATGGCCTTTTGAGCGTATCATTTTGTCTCATGGAAAAGTCATAGATACTAATGCCAAAGCTTATTTTTCCGACGCATTTCAGTGGGTAATGCCACATAAATTAAACATCACACCAGTGTAGTAAATAGAAATAAACGTATTTATCGATGATTTAAATGTATAAGCATTTTTTTATGTGCAGGATCAATATTGCTTTTATTTTGAAGGTGCATAGTAATAAAACACGAGTTGAAACACGCTTTTATTTACTCTTTAAACAATAACAAACCGTCGAGGTTAGGAGTTAATTAATGAATCTTTTTAAACTTTACTCTCGAGATATTCTTGGTCTTGGTGTCGTTGGCTTTTTTATATTAAGTATTCTTGGTGTTATTTTTGCTACGATTGCATTCTTTAATTATACCAGTGGTAATACAGCATTAGCCGCATCAAATGTGCATCTTGCCTTATCGCATATTATTTTTGTTATTCCCGCATTAATTATTGGTCACTATATCAACCGTCCAAGTTGGGTGGCTGAAGTTGATAAAATTAAATTCGCACGTGAAAAACAATAATTACCCATTATAGTGATCCATAATAAATACACTTCATTATTTAATTTATTACTGATCTGCAAATCTTTCTCGTAATAAAGTTATCATTGCGCGCGTTTTTTCAGGTAAAAAGCGCCGCGATGGATACACCACTGTCATCATAATATCTGAGTAATTAACCTCAGTTAGCACTTGCACTAACTGACCTTGTAACAATGATTCTTGCATCAATATATTAGGCAATAACGCTATTCCTTGCCCTAAAATAGCCATTTGCTGAATAATATTTATATCTTCAGATACTAACCGTAGTCGCGTTCCCTCTTGTAATAATGTTGAATTATAGCGGCTCACTAACAGCCAATGCTGCTGCAACTCGGTGGTTGATTTAGGTTCCGTGTGCTTTTTTAAATATTCAGGCGACGCAAACAAACCATTACTTGAGCTTAAAAATGCTTGCTGTACATAATCCACATTAATAATTTCAGCCATATCAGGAAGCAGCTGCAAATCAATATTTTCTCTTTCTAAATCAACACTTTTTTGTAAATATAGTAATTCTATTCGCACCAATGGAAACTGGTTAGCATAATTATTTAGCACTTCAGCAAACAGTGGTGATGCGATAAACGATGCCGTAGCCGCTAACCGTAACACGCCTTGAAAACTGTTTTGCTGGCTTTCAAGTAAATTAACAGCATGGTTCACTTCAGTTAATGGTTGATTAATATGTTGATACAGTAAACGTCCATTTTCGGTTAATTCTATATGACGAGTGGTACGAATTAATAACTGACAATGTAGCGCTTTTTCTAACTCTTGTAAGCGACGACTAATTTTTGAACGTTGTAATCCATGGACTGTTGCAGCGGCACTTATTCCACCATGACGCACCGTTAACATAAATAAATACAAATCATCCATTGATGCTTTCATTCGATTTCCTCACACTGTCCTATATTTAGCTCATAAGTGTGACATTTGTCGCAGTATTCAATCAAGTAAATTCTTCTTATACTGGTCAGCTTGATTATGATCACTGGAATATCTCATGCCTAATTCTCATACTACTTTTCAACGTTGGATGCGGTGCCTAATTGTTATTTTTATTTTACTCATGGCCTACATCGTTATTGCAGATAGGTATGTACCGTTAACCAGTGAAAGTCGAGTTCAAGGGTATGTAGTGCAAATTGCACCTGAAGTCTCAGGCACAATCACACAAGTAAACATTAAGAACAACCAAGCTGTCGTTAAAGGCGAATTACTGTTTAGTATTGATGCTCAAAAATACCGTCTTGCCGTTGATCAAGCACAAGTTGCTTTAGAGCAAGCACATCAACAAGAACAAGCTCTGTATGCTCAAGCCAGTGTTGCTAAAGCCAATATTGCCACCAGCCAAGCAAATTACAATAATGCGCATAACGACTTTAACCGCATAAACAAATTAGCTAAAAAGAAACTGGTTTCAGCGTCAATGCGTGATAATGCTTATGCTAAAAACCAAACAACCCAAGCAAATTTAGCCGCAGCAAAGCAACAAGCCGTTGTCATACAAACTCAATTGGGCGCTAAACACGGTCAAAGTACTATTGTACTTGCGGCTGAAAATGCCCTTGCACAAGCCAAACTTAATTTAGCCCATACAAAGGTTATTGCACCCAGCAACGGCGTAATCACTAACCTGCAAGTTGATGTTGGTACGATGGCAAACACTAACCAACCTATGCTGACCTTTATTCCAACCGATTCAATGTGGGTTGCTGCAGATTTTAGAGAAAAATCAATAGCAAACTTTCATTCTAAGTCAATGGCTTATGTCGCTTATGATGCTTTGCCTGGGCAAGTATTCCCGCTAACCATTAATAATCGTGACTTTGGTGTTGCCGCAGCGCAACAAGTCGCCAATGGACACCTAACAAGTATTGAAACCAGTAACCGTTGGGTACGAGATGCACAGCGAGTACGCGTCAATTTCATCAGCCAACAGCCCTTACCACCGCAATTATTCGTAGGTTCACGAGCGACTGTTGTTGTCTATCCGCAAAACAATCCGGTATGGCAATTATTAGCAAAAATAGAAATCCATCTAGCCAGTGTGCTGCATTATATTTATTAACCACAACAATAAGTTAAAGCGATTAATTATTAATTTTCGGAGTCATAACTTATGAAAACAATGCGCCTTTGGTTTGGTTGTGTCGTGGGCTTAGCAATCAGTATGATCTTTGGGTGGTCGTACGGTTTTTTTATTGCCTTATTACCCATTAATATCATGATGAATTCAGATCATTGGCATTGGAATAGCTATGTTCAATTAGTGGTCGGTGTCGTGTGGGTGACGCTTGAAGTCAGTTTTATTCATGGCTTTTTTCAGTCATCACCACTGCTATTAACTATTGTCGTCGGCATATTCTTCCTTGAAAAATGTATTGCGATGAGTAACAAGAATAGCTATTTGTTTGGCTTTATCGGACTACTTGTTGGATCAATAGCGCTTAACTTTGCCAGCTACAGTAGTTTTGATTTAGAAGATTTTTCAGTTACTTTATGGTTCAGTGCGATTGTAACGGTGCCTGTCTGTGCGCTAGCTTATTATTTCTTCCCTGAACCTAATACTGAGCCAAGTGCCGACGCGATCAGTGATACCACCAACAATGTGCAACGTTACGACCATATTGGCATGATAAGACAAACAGCATTAGGCTGGATCATCGCAATGCTCGCATTTTTGGTGTTTCAATTTGGCGATCTGAATGATTCATTATCAGCGCAAGCATCTATATTGATCGTACTTTCACCGATGACATTAGTGGGCTCACTCGCTGCATCAAAAATACGTATTATAGGAACATTTTTAGGCTGTTTAGCGGGATTATTTATTCAAATAGGACTCTATTCATGGGCTGATAATGGCGTATTATTGGTTATGGCTTATGCGATTGCAGCAGGATTTTTTTGTTCTTGGCTCGCCCTTGGCACCATCAAATCCAGCATTGCGTTTTCGGCAATGTCGGCATTAACGGTTCCTTTGACAACATCACTGATTCCCGATCAAAAAGATGCCGTATTTGCTATTTTCTATCGCTTTAGTTCTATTTTGGTTGCCGTTATTTTAACCTCAATAACTATTTGGATTATTCACCATTTCTTAGTACGAGTGATCAAATCACCCAATGAACATTTTAGTCACAGTTAAGATTTGTTGATACAACCATAAAGTGAGATTGCTCTTTTTATAGCTGCAGTGGATTATAAATTGGATCACAACATTAACGTTCTGGGTATAAAGGCAACTAATTCAAATTGCGAGGGGGGGAATCAGCTTCTCACTTTGGGGCATTTTTTAGTTAGCCGTTCTGACTAACTAAAAAGTGGACAAAAGTGTGTCAGCGACTTTACTAATTTAGCAATCGATACATTATTTCTTGTACGATAAAGTCGCTTGACCTAATTACCAGTCAATCTGGAGTAAAAATGACATAATGTAGCTCTGTTCTATTCAATCTTCGCTACTGCCTGTTGTTCTAATTGTTTGAGTGTCTCATCAGACGGTATTCCATTACTAAAAACTAGAGGTTGTAGCACCTCAGATTTTATAACTTTATAATTATTATCTTCAATTCTAGTCCCGTGAAACAACGCAATGACACCTATGGCTAATTTTCCAATCTCAGCACCTATTGTACACGGTGTTTTTATCTCTTTTGGAAACTCTTGCATTTTATCGTCCATCTTTACTCGAAACCTATCGACTTTATTTTGTATTGCACAAGCCAATGCATTTAATCTATCTCTCTGTAAAAACAATTCATCTGGTGTAGTTAGAGTTGCACCATCAATACTGAAGCTATCTTTAAGCACACAAAGAGCATCTGCAACCGATTTAGCATCTTTAAACTTATGATCCATTCCAATATGAAAATTCAAAGTTCGTTGCTCTTTAAACAACTCGACTTCACATATCAGTTGCTTTCCTACATTATCTTCGTGAAATAGTCGAAACACTTTAATTACATCGTCTAATGGAACCTCTTTCTCTAACATGAAATGAAGCTTCGCATCAAACTTGCCGTTATCATCTAAATCGCCAAGCTCGAAACTAAAAATATTCGTTCTAAAGAATAGTTTATTCTTGTCAACGCTGTAGATGTTTACCGAAGAAACAAACTCACCATCAAAGTTAATCGAAGGCGAAAATTCAGTTTCTCTGAATCTTAATTGACATGTATCTAGTACGTTTGGCTGTAGAGTGAGTTTTGCTTCGCTAGAGCGTTTTATTTCAATAGAACCTTTTTTCAGATTAAACCTGTTGTCAAGGATTACAGAATTTCTAACTTCAACAGGCTCTTTGCTTAATCCTATTGATTGAGCACAAATGTGTTTATCAAGCTCCTCTGGTGAGATTTGAAACTGCATTCTATAGCTCCCCTCGCCATAACCAACAGTTTCAACCGCTTGTCTTTTTGATTTTTGGTACTTCGTAATATCTCCATCGGGGACATACGTTACAACAGCATCTCTGAACGCTTCTCCAGACGCGACAAGAAGTTTACGTTTCTTGCTATAGCTAATCGAAATCTTTAGCTCATGCAGTTCTTTTGGAGCCTTTTGAGTATCATTTTTCCGAATAGCTCTTAATGTTCTTTCAATAATACTTTTATCTATATGGACTAGAAAAGCACTCTCAACTACTGGTTCTGGGTCATTAGTAAATTCGAGAAACAACAAGAAAGACGGATAACTATAATCAATAAGTCTCTTTAGTACGCTGGATTTGATAGACCATTTACGATCTCGTCGCTGTGTAGATTTAACCTGAACACGGCATTGAATAGGACTAAGTTGTTTATCTCTTGGTAAATGAGTTTTGATGTATGGAAACTCAATCTGATGATCCCAGCCTGTACGGTCTTCTTCTAATGAACGATTACTGGTCAGATGTGCAGCAGAGCACCAAGTTGAAAAAGTTTGCTCACCAAGTGTGCCTATTTTTAAATCAGTTTCGAACTCCACAACTAACCCTTTTAGTTAAGTAACATGTTGAGTAGTTTAACATTTTAAATATCCATCAAATAGCACATTGTTTCTAGATTTGTGATTTCTCGTCAAATTGTGGTCGATCAGACTATCTTGTCAGCCGACAGCTAACCGAGAATATTGAGATAGTGGCGAGAGTCAGCGCGGTGATTAAAGGCCAGATAAAACAAAACCGCCATGCTCGGCGGTTTTATTAGCGATAGAACAGCGGTTATTAATCAATGAAGGTTTCAAAAGGTAAATTGAAATACTCACTGAAGCCTTTTGCTTGAGCTAAATTAATAGCTCTTTTGCCATTTAAAATATCGCTGATCACGCTTTGAGGCGCGATATGTTTTAAATCAGATTGTTTAAGCTCCTTAATATCCATCAAGCCCTTTAGCATTTCTACAGCGGGAACTTTAGGCATAATTAAATGGTTCGTTTCAAATTCTTCGATGCGGTCTGAAATTGCATGGGCATAAACCATACAAACATCAGTTTCAGAGGTCGCCATATCCATTAGCTCGTCCATTAATTCAGCGCGTTCTAGCACTTCCGCTTCAGTTTCAATTGGTTTCGTTGAATAGTTAAATAAAATTAGGGCATTCTGTGCGTAGTCACTTAGGACATCTGACATTGCCTCAAACATGCCGCTTAGATTTGCGGTGTTCAATCCAACATTTTCATGGTGTTTAATCATAACTGCTCCAAAATATACGGAGGTGATTACTTAATATGACTTTTAATCCATTTGTCATAGTCTGCATGAGATAAAATCTCACGAATAAAAATCTTGCTGCGAGTGCTATCAATACGAGCCAAAATGCGACAGTCGTTCTTATGAACGTCAAAAATGTAAAGGTCGTAATTGTCACCGTTAAAAGCCGTTTCACCTACTTTACGCGCAGGGACACGATCAACATTCCAGCCACTTTGTGTACGCCAAAGCGCTTTAATTTGAGCAAAAGATTCAAACTTTAAGCCTGCTCGATTGAATGTCTGTTGCCAGAGAGTCAACCCAACCCGCCACTGTGGGTACATCAACATTGCCTGTTTAATTCGAGTTGTAGTGATGATCCGCACGCATATTAACCCTTTGCTGTGAATTTTAGACCAGATTATCGCAAAGTGCGATATATAGCAATATGCGATATGGCTTGTTTTCAGAAATGAGATGCAACAGGAAAGAAAAAAGCCTCCATGGCGGGAGGCTTGATATGATGCTAATACTGACTATTACTTACAGAATACGCGGGCTTGACGTGGTGTATAAATACCAAATGTAACAACACTCAATAGACCGTTAACAAACGTTTGTTGCACTTCAACTTTAGCCACGTTATCGGCACCACCACATAGCTTCGCAGCATCCACTGTTTTATGTTGACCAATACCTGAAATAAAAAATGGTTGTGATTTATCTAATTCAGCCGTTTTCATTTGTGGTGCAGGTGACATAATAAATGTTTGGCGTGCACAACCAGTCATAACCGTCGCTGCAATTACTGTTGCTAAAATTACTTTTTTCATTAAGTTAACTCTAAAATGGATAAATAAAAGTGATATTCATTTAATCACATAAACAACAGTTAACATATTCTTTTAAAGAATAATTATGCTATAAATTCATACTCTCAATTTTTGCGGTTAAATTTCAACCACAAATGAATAATAAATATATAAATCATGGCATTATTTATAATATGTTAAGCTAAATCATCTTTAGTGACACTCACACCTTTTATCTGAGCAAACACCTGATCACCGACTTTTAATGCTAATTCATCCGCTGCCCATGCGGTAATATTGGCCCATAAATGGGTTTCACCAATACGTAATTTAACTTCCACACGTTCATCATTAGCGTAATGAATCTTATCAACCCTTGCCGCGAGAATATTACGAATACTACTTGCTTGAGGGTAGTGACGCGCAATTGAAACATCATTAGAAAATATACGTACCCGCACCCACTCCCCTCGTTGATGTGGCAACTGTGTTACCCATAATGAGGCATCGTGACTCAACATTACTTGTGTTAAGGCATAACGAGGATGGTTAATATTTACTCGCGCACTTAATAGTGAACTCTGCTCTTTTGCAGGTAACCACGGTCGCATTTCAGGAGAACTCCAAACAGAATTCACATGCCCTGAAATCAGTACCTTGCCTTGGTTTAACATCACCATTGAATCGGCTAAACGTAGAATCTCATCTAAACTGTGAGTTACATAAATTATCGGTGTATTGACCTCTTTAGCTAACTTCTCTAAATAAGGCATCAATTCTTGTTTACGTGGCATATCTAACGAGGCTAATGGCTCATCCATTAATAACATATCGGGTTTGGTCAATAATGCTCGTCCAATGGCTACCCGTTGCTTTTCACCACCAGATAACGAAGCGGGATAGCGGGATAATAACGGTGCAATACCTAGTAAATTAACCACATCATCAAAATGTTGTTGATCGGTATGTTTAACGCCGTAATTCAAATTACCTTTCACCGTGTAATGTGGAAACAAACGCGCATCCTGAAAAACATAGCCAATGTTACGCTTGTCTGCACTTAATGCGATACCCTGTTGGCTGTTGAATAAAACGCGATCGCCGAGCTGAATATAGCCATTATCAGGATGACTTAATCCACTCAATACGTTCACTAAAGATGTTTTTCCTGCACCTGAGCGTCCAAAAATTGCCGTGATCCCTTGCATCGGCACATTAAGATCAATGGCTAACGCAAGATCACCTAATTGTTGGGTAAAACACATTTTCAATCTTTTTTGCGCTGTTTTCGTGCTCATTACGCAGCCCCCAATCGTTTTCTGGCCACGCGGGTTAACCATTCAGAAGCAAACAATGATAATAATGCAATCACAATGGCGACAATACATAAGCGTGCCGCTTCACTTTCAGCGCCGGGGGTTTCAATAAAGGAGTACATCGCCAAAGGAATGGTTTGAGTTTGTCCCGGAATATTAGACACAAAAGTGATCGTAGCGCCAAACTCACCTAATGCACGCGCAAAGGCTAAAATTGTACCCGTCAAAATACCTGGGATCATTAATGGTAAGGTGATGGTCATAAACACACGAGTAGAAGATGCACCTAGCGTGCGGGCCGCTTGTTCTAACTTCTTATCAACACCTTCTAAAGCTAATCGAATTGAGCGAACCATTAAAGGAAACGACACCACAGCAACAGCTAATGCTGCACCGCGCCAACTAAAACTAAACGTAAATCCAAACCAATCATACAGCCACTTGCCCACCATGCCTTGCCGACCCATAGTGATCAATAATAGGTAACCAATCACCACAGGTGGTAGCACTAACGGTAAATGAATCAGTCCATCGAGTAATGATTTACCCCAAAACTGGCGGCGAGCCAATAGCCAGGCGCAGCCAATCCCTAATGGTAAACTGAAAATTACTGCGACACTGGCAATTTTCAAACTTAAAAATAACGCTTCTAATTCATATTCAGTCAGCACTAACAACAATCCTGTAAAACTTTTATTCGTTATAGCAATAGCATAGGTAATCATTTACCGTCAGTCAGCAATGATTTGATTTCTGTGCTTTATTCGCTGTATTTTTAAACATAATTAAGGATAAAACATAAAAGGTACTCAGCTTTCACTCAGTACCTTAACGTTGTCCCTTTAGTATTATGCGTTTAGCTCATCACACTACTGTTTTGTCACTTGATCGAAACCATAAGATTTGAAAATTGCTGCGGCTTGAGGCTGTTGTAAATACTGGTAAAAACCTTTTGCTGCTGGTGTTACATTGCCTTTCACTAACGCCATTGGGTATACAATCGGTTTATGTGAATCGGCAGGGAATTGATAAACTGTTTTTACTTTCTTAGAAATTTCAGCATCTGTTTTATAAACGATTCCCAACTGAGCTTCTCCACGCTCAACTAACACTAGTGCTGAACGCACATTATTCGCGCTGGCTAATAGTGGTTGTGCTTGCTTCCATAAACCTAAAAACTCTAATGCTTGTTTTGCATAAATACCTGCAGGAACATAATTAGGATCACCGACAGCTAAACGAGTGCCATCTAATGCCTTGGCTAAATTCCAGCTCGCGCTAACATTCACTTTATTTTGTGGGTATGCCAAAGGAGCAACCATCACTAAACTATTTTTAACGATATCTTTACGAGTATTGGCGGCAATTGCCCCCTGCTGCTCGGCATAATCCATCCATTTTTCATTCGCTGATAAATAAATATTCGCGGGTGCACCTTGGCTAACCTGACGCGCTAAAGCCGACGATGACGCAAATGATAATGTGGTTTTAACACCTGTCTGTTGTTGGTATTTAGCAGCAATGGTATTTAATGCATTAGTTAAAGATGATGCAGCAAAGACAGTAACATTATCAGCCGCTAAAACCGGTTGTGTAAAAAGAGATAAGACAGCAGCAGTAATAACCGCAGATTTAAGTGACATAACAACCTCCATAATATTTCGATATATAGTAATGTACATATCGATATTTACCAAGTATAAATTTTAATTCCTAGCGCCAATACTTCCCTTTTCCCTGATTCAAACTTATGCCATGCAAAAGCTTAAAAATTCACAAAACAGCAAAAAGCAATCGATTACCAATCTGATAATTGAGCATTTTTACCCCCTTTATTTTTAAATTACGGCTTTCAATACGATCTTCGTCACAAATAAAAGTAATGCATAAAATAGTTATTTTCATTCATTTATTGCACTGTATTATCAGCGAAAATCCATCGTCACGGTAATACATAATGTTTAAGAAAACCTTACTTGCTGTTTCTTTAGCTGCCTCTTCACTTATTAGCACCTCGGCTTACGCCATTGAAAATGTCGACTTGTTAATAAAAAATGCGACAGTCCTTACCATGGATCAAGATAAGACCGTCTTTGATAATGGCTTAGTCGCAATAAAAGGTAACAAGATTTATGCCGTTACTGATGGTACAAACATCAAAGAATATCAAGCAACTAAAACCATTGATGCTGATGGTGATATTGTTATGCCAGGTTTGATCAACTCCCATACCCATGCCTCAATGACCGTTTTCCGTTCAATGGCTGATGATGTGCCTGATCGCTTACACCGCTATATTTTCCCATTAGAGAAAAAATTAGTCTCGCGCGATATGGTGCGTATTGGCGCACAGCTAGGTAACGTCGAAATGCTTAAAGGTGGCGTCACTACTTACGCTGATATGTATTATTTTGAAGATGAAGTGGCTAAAACCGTTGATCAGATAGGTATGCGTGCCATCTTAGGTGAAACCATTATTCAGTTTCCTGTAGCGAGTGCTAAAACACCAGAAGATGGTATTAAATACACGCTCAATTTTATTGAACAATATAAAGATCACCCACGTATTACACCGGCATTTGCGCCCCATGGCCCTTATACTAACTCCACTGAAACGCTGCAAACTATCGCTAAATTGTCGTTAAAACACGACGTACCAGTCATGATGCACCTTGCAGAGTCAGATCGTGAGCGTGAAGTCATCGCCAAACGTTCTGGCGGCCTATCACCAATTAAATACATGGAATCTATTGGCGCGCTTAATTCAAACTTCTTAGCCGCACACGTCATTGATGCTAATGATGAAGATATCGCTATTTTGAAAAAGCACGATGTTGGTGTTGCCCACAACATGAGTGCCAATATCAAATCAGCCAAAGGCGTTGCGCCTGCATTAAAGATGTTTAACGACGGGTTACGTATTGGTTTAGGCACTGATGGGCCAATGTCAGGCAATACATTAAGTACAATTGATGAATTTAACCAAGTTGCAAAAGTACACAAATTAGTCAATAAAGATCGCGCGGCAATGCCTCCAATCAATGTAATTGAAATGGCTACTATTGGCGCTGCACGTGCGTTGCACATGGAAGATAAAATTGGCTCTTTAGAAGTGGGAAAACTGGCTGATATTATTGTAATTGATACCAAAGCACCCAATATGATTCCAGTTTATAATCCATACTCTGCATTAGTGTATTCAGCGTATGCTACCAATGTTAAGCACTCAGTGGTTGACGGTAAGTTACTGATGGAAGATCGTAACATTCTGACAGTAAATGAAAAAACAGTGCGTGATGAAGCATTGAAATTTGCAGATGTAGTACGTAAAACCGTGGTTGAGAGCGGTGAAATAGTACAATAATGCAGTAAAAAAGTTGATGGCGGGAAAAGAGCGTTGTGCACTCTTTTCTCTGCTTTATTCTCAATCTTTAACAAAGATAGCGCTAATTACTCTGGTGCTATACGTGCAACACCTCTAATGGTTGGCTGTACTACAGCAATCATTTTACGCATTTTTTCATATTGAATATCTTCAATCACAAAACCCGCATCAATAATCGATTGCTCAGTATCTCTATTTAAATGACAATTATCTGCAACTCTACGCCAAATAAAATTAAGTCGTTGTTGCCAATGATAACAACGAGAGTTTGGCTCAGCGGCAACATGCTCTAAAAAAACAAAACGCCCTGTCGGTTTAAGAACTCGTTTAATTTCTTGTAAAGATGCAGCCACATCTTTAACTGAGCAACACACTAATGATACAAAAACATAATCGAAAAAATCATCATCACTATCAATATTCTCCGTTGAACAAGATAAGATCGTCGCCTTAATATTCGATTGAAAACGCAATTTTTGTTCCAATTGCATTCGCATATGTTGATCTGGTTCAGATAAATAAAGCGCTAACGACGATTTTTGTGGATAAAGACCTAAACTCGCCCCTGTTCCTGCGCCTATTTCTAATACATTTCCATCTACACTTTCAAGTAACGTTCGACGCCATTCAATCAAACAAGCTTCTTCAGTATATTTCATTACATTGTCGTAAAATAAAGCAGTAAAGAAAGACATTACAACGCTCCCAAATGATAAGCAGTTACCTTAACACTTTAAAAAATAGCAAACAGTATTTTTAACTAATCTTTATTATTAACAATAAAATATAACAACAAAAGAGTAAAAACTTGCCAACGATTCATCGCACAGATAACATTAACAATAGTCATCCGTAGTCATGTGAAATGAAATGAGCATCAAGCAAAGAATAACTAGCGCTTACCGTTATATTGAACCAAATCTATTTTTTATAGGATTATTTGGTTTTATCGGCTTCCCTGCTTATTATCTTATTTGGGCTTATATTTTCCCCCAGCCTTACGAAAATTTACCATTACGTTTAGTTTGTGCCGCATTATTTTTGCCGTTTGCGATTAAAAATCACATGCCAAGCTTATTTTCTCGTTATAAAGAAAAACATTTTGTTTTTACTATATGTTTTTGTTTACCTTTTTTCTTCTGTTATATGATGATACGTAATGAATGGTCAGTCGAATGGATAATGTCTTTTATGGCTGCTATTTTTCTCTCGATTATTATTATCTATGACTGGTTGATCATTTTAATATGTAGCACAATAGCTGCCTGTAGCGCTGCCTTCTTTGGTTATCTGACTATGGGGAATATTGGTATTGGTTTCCATTCCTCATATCTTATTGTGTTTAGTTTTTCTTATTTCACAGGTATCTGTTTTAATTACCGTAATAGAATAGAAATTGAAAGTAAGCAATTGTTTTCGCGATCATTCAGTAGCGGTATCGCCCATGAAATGCGTAATCCCCTAGGTGCTTTATACGCCTCTCAAGAAGTCTTATTAGAACTACTGCCTGAAACGTTGACCGATGATCCTCAACAGCACCGCTTGATCTCCAATGCTGAAATACATAAATTACGTAATATTATTCAAGACAATATCTCGATTATAAATAATGGCCATAGCACCATCAACCTTCTATTGAATTCTATTGATAGTCAAAAAATATCCCCTCACTCTTTTCAGTATCTTTCAATTAACGACGTGATTATTGACGCTCTTAATGTTTATGGCTATCAACAGAAAAGTGATCGTCAATTAGTCAGTTACCAGATCAACAAAGATAATCTTTTTTTTGGTAATGATATTTTATTACGCTATGTTATCTTTAATCTATTAAAAAACTCTTTTTATTATAAAAACAAACCAAACTTCAAAATTGTTATTTCTGTTTATAGCAAAAATAATGAAACAATTATCAGTGTCAAAGACTATGGTAAAGGTATACCATTAACAGCTATTAAAAATATTTTTACTGAATATTATACTTCAGGTAAAAAGAACAATTCAGGTTTAGGATTATCTTTCTGTAATAAAGTAATTAAAGCTTTTGCCGGTAATATTGAGTGCTATTCAACTGAAAATATATCGACAACGTTTATTATTCGATTGCCTAGTGTAACGTCATCTGTCGTTGAAAAAATGCAATTTGACCTAATGTGTAGTAAAAAAATATTATTTTTAGGCTATCACAATCAGTTATTGTCAGATATTAATCATCTGGCCTTCTTTTATAATTTCACATTACTCTATAAAAAAACATCGTCTTATAATATTGCTGACATTAATACAAATAATTATGATTGCGTCATTATTGATATAGATTCAATTCAAAATGAATTATTAACGAAATTGTATGATCACATAGCAACAACAGCAATAAAGATGATACTAATTAGTCATTCAAATAGCACTAAAGAAGTTGTACTATCAAAAACTTATCAACCTTACTTATTTAAATACAACCATATTGACGAATTACAGAAAAAATTAATCACTCAAATTTTTACACATAAAAAACCAGTAAATGACGCGTTCACAACGGCCAATGTTAACAAAGCGAAAGTTCTGCTTGTTGATGACAATGTTTCTTTACGTTTGTATTCTGGTATTTTATTAAAAAATGCGGGCTATGATGTTATTGAAGCTGATAATGGGCGTACCGCTCTTTCGTATTTAGAAGAATCCACTGTTGATCTTATTTTGATGGATTCACAGATGCCAATAATGTCAGGTATCGATGCGACCAAAGAAATCAGAACTAATCATCTATACTCTTCACATCAAAACACACCGATTATCTGTTATTCAGGCTCTTTAGATGCAGAACATAGAGAACATTTAACTAATATTGGCATTACCGACTTTCTGTTAAAACCATCGTCAAAAACAACATTATTAGACATTGTACATAAATGGATAGATGCTTAAATTGAGCCTTAAAAAGTAGGTGTGATTTTATGCCTATTTTTAAAATAATCATTTAATAACACAAAGACTATTCCAGATAATTAAAAACAAATAAGCCTACTAAATACTATTAGCAGGCTTAATACCATTTAAAATTTTAATACCATATATTCAGCTATTAAAATGTATTAATATTTATTATGATGCTAATTCAACTTTCATTAAAGAACACGCATGTAATATAGTCTCTATTTCTTGATCTGTTAATTCACTATTAACAGAAAAACGAATAAGATTTTTATTTTTTGGTGTCGCAGGTGAACAAAAAACAGAACCAAAGACATTCTTGTTTTCCAAATAATCACGCATTGCTTCCGTATTTTCTTCATTACCCGTTTCAAGAGCAATAATTTGTGACTGGCTTTGAATGTTAAATCCCCGTTGAATTAAGCCATGACGTAATTTATCAGCTTGCTCCACCAATCGTGAGCGGCGATTATCGCTATCCTTAATGACATTTAATGTTGTCTCTAATACTGCAATTTCATGGGGTAATAACGCAGAACTAAAGATGGCAGGACGCGCAACAAACGGTAATGCTTGCCCAATTTTATGGCTACACAATATTGCCCCAGCACGGTAAGCAAATGCTTTTGCAAGGCTAACAGTTATAAAATCAACATCATCAGTTAAACCTAATTGAGCCACTAAGCCGGCACCTTTTGGTCCATGTGTGCCTAATGAGTGCGACTCATCAACCAAAATAGCACAGCCATAGTTTTTGGCGAGTGCGACTATCTCAGTTAAGGGGGCTACGGTACCTAAAGTACTGTATACAGAATCAACTAAAATAAGCCCAGGTCCGTTACGCTTTATTAACTTTTCTAAATGACGAACATTATTATGTAAAAAGCTATGAATCTGAGCTTCAGCAACTCTCGCCCCTTCCCATAAAGACATGTGAGCAAAAAAATCAATATATACAGGCGTATTTACCGGTAAAATTGTTTGAATTAAGCCTACATTTGCAGCCCATCCTGATTGCGATAAAATACAATGCTCAAAACCAGTATAATTAGCTAATTGATGTTCAAATGAATGATCATCCTCTTTATGTAAAAAAATAGCCGACATCACAATGTCTTTTTTATTATTACTTAATGCCTCTATATATGTTTTTCGAATACGATCATGATTAGAAATGGCAAGATAATCATTACTCTGTAATAACACTCCATTTTCAGTTGGCTTTTTTCCTAACACTAAATGCTGTTGATTTTTTCGAGGATAGATAAGCTCTTCTAGATGAATTTCAATTTTTTTTTATAAATTCTGGTAGTGGTTTAGATAGATTATGGTTTGTCATTGTATATTCCTTTTTAATTACAATAATATTATTTACATGTTTATAAATAACAAAGGTATATTATTATCAAATAAAAAATACACAACCTATTATTTTTATATCTTATAAGATCATCCTGATAAAACAATTATCATTATTTGTTATATATAACCTATTCTGAATTTTAATATTATGAGAGACTACCTAAAAAATAACCACACTGAGAATATGATGAAATATAATGCAGCAATTTTTGATATGGATGGATTATTGCTTGATACTGAACTAGTGTGTATGACCGCTTTCAAGCAAACCTGTAATGAGATGAACCTGCCTTTTAAGCAAGATGTTTATCTTTCAATCATTGGGCGTAACCAAGCTGGAATCAAACCCATCATTGAACAAGGCTATGGTGAAATATTGGACTATACCTCTTTTCACTCTCGCTGGATGCAACATTACCATGCCGTCGTTGAACATCAAGCCATTCCCGTTAAGCACGGTGTCATTGCATTATTAGATTGGTTACAAGCACAAAATATTCCCATGGTTGTTGCCACCTCGACTCACACAGCACTCGCTCAGAAAAAATTGGATCTTGCAGGGTTATCAACTTACTTCTCACACATAACCTGCGGCGATGAAGTTGCTCAAGGAAAACCTAACCCTGAAATATATTTACTCGCAGCACAACGCCTGCTTGTAGAGCCCTACCAGTGTATTGCCTTTGAAGATTCAAACAATGGTGTCAAAGCTGCTGTTGCTGCCAACATGACAACATTTCAAATCATCGATCTTGTAGAGCCAGATACTGATACTCGTGCTTTAGGACATGATATTTTTGACACTATGGATGATGCATTAGCGTTTTTACAAACACACTAATAAGCGTTGCTATCTAAGGATAAAGTGCTCCCTTGGAAACCGTCGCTACCATGTTAAAAGTAATAAAAAAATTAAAAGTAATAAAAAGCCCACAGGCTATTAACCTGTGGGCTTCTTTTTGAGTGAATATATTACTTCACTGCATTTGCTATTTGAGTTGTTAATTCACCAACCGCCGTTGATAACGCTTCAACTTGGGCGCTATAACCGTCTTCTGCCAATGGCACACTAAACTCAAATGGATGCACTGTTTGCAAATCACCACTCGCGCCAATGATCATCCACTCACCAGCAACATTAGCTACACCGGTATAAACGCCATTAAATTGGTTAATGCGTACCTGTAAACGCGGTGCACCCGCTGTTGATAAGGTTGGTGTTAGTTGTGTTGCCCATAAACGATGTTGCTTTTGACGCAAGTCATGAGTAATGCGACGTGTTAGCTGTTTCGCTAATGCCTCACCCCATAAGTTTTGCTGTGCTTCTACTATTTCTGTAGCTGACGTTTGGTAAACTAAGCCATTACCTGATAAATGTGCAGCAACTTCAACCGGACGCACAATCAATAATGGTTGATTATTTGCGTGCGATACCGTCACAGTCTTACCTGCTGGTAACAAGAAGGTATTTACGCCTTCAGGTGCACTACTACAACCTGTTACGGCTAAAGTAGCCATTGCCATGATTAACCACTTTTTCATTATTAACGACCTCCAACAGGTACTGGATCTTTTGTTTGTTCATCACCAAACACAAGTGAATTTGGTTTTTCATTAAGTTGACGTAACACAGGTTGTAATTCAGTCATCACTGCTTCAAAACGTGTTAAGGCGCCTTCTAGGTTCTGATATGGTGCAGCATCAGGACCAAACCCATTGAGTGTTGTTTGAATCTGTTTCAAGCTTGCACGCACATCACCAGGTAATGCTTGTGTGTCTTTCTGCTTGAATAAACGATCTAACTCATTGATTGTTGATTGCATCGTCGCCATGGTTTTTTCTGATGCTTTTAGTGTTGCCGTCATTGAGTTTAAGGTATCTTCAACAGGTAACTTATTAAATTTAGTCAATAAGTTTGTTAGCTGCTTCTGTACCTCAGCTAAATCACCAGCTTTAGTTGGGAAGATATCATAACCATCATATTCCAATGCTTGAACTGGCTTTTCACCTTTATAAACATCAGTGCCAACATACAATGCACCCGTCAGTAAATTACCGGTTTTCAATGTTGCTCTAAGGCCTTTCTTAAACTCTTTTTCAAGATTGGCATGTAATGACGCTAAAGTGCCTTCATCAGTATGATCATAAACACGGCCAAGATCGATTCGCACTAATACTGGAATCTGCTTACTAGTAAAGCCTTCTTGGCTGGTTGGTAAGCGTAATGGTACTTTTTGCACTGTACCGATTTGAATACCACGATATTCAATTGGTGCACCTGCTTTTAAGCCACGAATAGATTCACTAAATAACATCACAAAATCAAGATGTTGTTCAAAGGTCTTCTCGCGAACTTCGGCCGTATTATCATATAAACGATAATAAGATTTTTGTTTGGCTTGTTGTGAGCCTTGGTCATCAATCGGTGTAGAGAATGTCACGCCACCTGTAATTAATGATTCTAATGAACCAATCTTAACATCAAAACCTTCAGCACCAACTTTCACTTGGACACCAGAAGATAATATAAAGTTACTGCTGGTGCGTACTAAGCGATCGTAAGGTTCAAAAATAAACAATTGATAATTAGCACGTTTACTATTGATGTCAAAACCTACTTGTTCAACACGACCAACAGTAAATCCATCATAAAGAACCGGATCACCAACACCTAATTTACCCGCCTGACGACTGGTTAAAATAACGCGTAACCCTTTTGCATCCGCTGGTGCAACTGGCGGAACATCTAATGCTACAAAATGATGCTTATCCTCTTTGCCTTCACCTGGCTGCATTTCAATATATGAACCAGAAAGCAAAGTATCTAAACCTGATACGCCACCTTTACCGATACGCGGCTTAACCACCCAAAATAGCGTGTCATTTTTAAGCATACGCCCAGTATCGTTATCCATTTGGGCCGTCACCGTAATGTAACTATAGTCTTCACTTAGTTGGACTTTGGTTACTACACCCACTTTAACATTTAACGATTTAATGGCCGTTTTACCCACTTCAATACCTGAAGCATTGGGTAATCGAATTGTAATGACAGGACCTTGGCTATTTAGATATTGCACAAACATCCAAATACCAATACCCAACGCAACCAATGGAACAATCCATATTGGTGATACTTGTTTCAAACGTTGCACTTTAGCCTCAACTGGCTGGTTATCACTCATAATCTGCTTTCTCATTTATGTACACTAGGCACTACTGAATGGGATTCAGCAGCATCTAACTCTGAATCTTGTTTATACGACTTACTTTTAGGCATCCAAAATACTCGAGGATCAAAGCTCATCGCTGATAACATTGTAAATATCACCACCGTTGCAAAGCATAACGCCGCAGGGCCTGGTGAAATTGCCATCACATTTTGTAACTGTACTAACGCCACTAAAATAGCAACAACGAAAATATCAACCATAGACCAACGGCCAATAAATTCTGTTAAACGATATAATTTTAAACGTTTAATTGCGACATGGGCGGAACTATCTGCTTGTTTACCCGCACAAAAATATAGCCATGCTAAGGCAAACATTTTAGCCATAGGAATAAAAATACTGGCAATAAAAATAACTAATGCAATCGGCCATGATCCCATTTTCCAAAGTAATACAACACCACCTAAAATCGTAGAGCCTTCAGTTTGACCTAAGCTCACGGTGTACATCATTGGATATAAGTTGGCGGGAATATAAAAAACAATGGATGCAATTAAATACGCCCAAGCATATTGCAATGAATGATTTGCATCAAAGACATGTAATCGGCTATCGCAACGTAAACAACGCGCATGGTGTGTTGTTGGCATTGGGTTTATTTGATTACATGCATGACATCCAACATGGTTATGATCCATATGCGTATCACCATCATGAACCCCAGCAACAGGTACCATGGCAAAAAATTGGTCCCACAGCCACGTTCTATCAACCAACGACACACATTTAATAACTAACACACTATAGAGACAAAACGCCCAAAACGAATTTCCTAAACCAATGTGTGCTAATGCTGAAATTTTGACAAGACTTACTAATACGCCAATTAAAAAGACATCAACCATTAACCATGGCTGGATTTTAAACAATACTCGACATAAAAATTTAAGCCAACTACGTGCATGAATCACATGTCCAATATGCTTTACTTTATGAGCACAATAATAAAGATAGAGAACTAACACTATGTATGCTGCAGGAAAGACAATAACGGTTGTCATTAATAAAATAGCTAATACGCTATTTTCAAAATGTTGTAATGTCTCCGCTGCATTTAATAGTGTAATTTGATGCCCCATTCCATTTACAGTAAAAGATAAAAATGGAAATGACAGGCTTAATACTAGCATGATCAAACACGCGATACCGTAAGCAACTGGACGTTGAAAAGGTAAACTAACGGCTTTGATTAAAGTATGACCACAACGAGGACACGCCGCTTTTTCACCTTCATTTAAGCTGGGAATATCAACGACTAGTCCACACTCTTCACACGCAATCATCATCGATTGTTGCACGTCAACCGCCTTTCGTGCGAGTTTACTTTGTTTACTCAACGTACATCACCTATGACAAATAAATCTGATAGTATAGTTTACTAACATGTTAAAAATCATTTTCAAAAAATAGACTAATGATCAGCAGTTTCTCACTGAGCACCCCAAATTACATTTTTGTCACACTGAGAATCTATATCGTTACATATGATTACTCTGGAATATGCCAATTATTCCATCATTCTAAAACGCAATCCAATAATTACAAGTAATGTATTAAACATCAAAAGCTTAACAACGAAAATTGAATAATTAATATAATCAATTGTTATATATTGTTTAATATAGTTCGATTATTTATGATTAGTTATCATTATCTGTCTACGAAATTTTATTTTGAACGGTATACATTATAACAGTATTCTCACTTTATGCGGCATTACATTTATCAGCCATTCATTCGTATTTATGCTCTTTTTTTGACAACACAATTATGCCACCCCGTTCAATTAAGAATAAAAAACCAGTAAAAGGTCATTTTTTCACATATAAACACTGCTTATTACAACTTTATCCACTTTTATCCCTATTTTTAATTTTAAACATGATGAATTGTTACAAATAAATACTATTCATCTGTATTTAAAAAACAGTAATATAGTATTTTATTAAGTATCAATACATTATCTGGCAAAAGACACCACTGCATGAATATTAGTCATAGTATTAGAAAAAAAATCACCCAATACATTTTACTATGCCTAAGCTTATTAGTTATATTTAACATTGGATATTGGTCCTATAACCAATATATTAATATTCAGAAATCGCTTATTCGAAATCAAACCATTACAGAGAACAATGTATTAACGATTGTTAGTAAGCACACAGACTTATTGACGGCTATATCTAATGATACCGTCATGCAAGATCTATCATTACAGTTACCGCAACGAATTGAGATTATTCGCCCCTATCAAAAAGCATTTAATATAGAAACATTAGGTATTAGTGATATTGAGGGTAATGCTGCCACAACGTATAGGAATAATGCTGAAAATATAAACTATCGACAGTATTTCCAACAAGCAATAAAAGAAAAAAAATTAACTATTAGTAACTTAATTTACTCGCCTATTTCTGATAGCTATGTTTATATAATATGTAAGCCTTTTAATAACACCAGCAATGAAGGGACAGTCTTTGCTTCTGTCTCTTACACCGATATTAATCAAGCCTTAGCGCATCAAGAAAACACTAGTATTAAAAATAACATTCTTAATAATTGTAAAGATAGCAATAATAATTGTAAAAATACTAACACACTTAAGAAAAATAAAATCTATTCATCATTAAATAACAAACAAATACAGCTTAATATAAAAAATAAAAAAACATTTAGCTATCATGTTATTAACAATAAAAACCAACTTGAAATATTATCGTTACATCCATTAAAAAACACGCCATGGTATTTAGTGTCAACACTTAACTATAATCAATATTTGAAAGATCGAGTTCTTTTTATGGTTATTAATATTTGTATTTCTATTATTGCATCAATAGCTATCGGGTATTACTTAATAAAAAAAGTAACTATCATCATGTCCCCCATTGATGCCTTTATTAAAGAAAGCACCTCTATCGTACCAATTCAGCCACAATCAAAAAACAATAATATTGATATAAATCATCACTTTAAAAACATCATCAATACGACTAAAGATGGCGTTTATTGCTCTCGAACAAATTTATTGAATCGCAAGTATTTCATTCAACATGCAAATATTACGATTCAAAAACGTCATCAAAATTTAGCGCTACTTTTTATTGATCTTGATAATCTAAAAGCCATTAATGACACCTTAGGCCATTACTATGGTGATGATGTTATTAGTATTTTTGCTCAACATGTGAAGTCATTTTTTAATCATCCTATCGATTTAATTGGTCGTTTTGGCGGGGATGAATTTATTGTATTAACCAGTAACTTCAATAATAAGACAGATTTAATCAATACATTAGAAACTCTTATTAGCCAACTTAATGGCTCCGTTAGTAATGGTGATATCGCTATACCATTTTCAGCATCTATTGGTGTCGCCGTTACTGATAACCAAACTCGTGATATTGAACAATTGATCAACAATGCTGACCAAGCTGTTTATGACAGCAAGAAAAAAGGTAAAAATTGTTATAGCTTTTATATTAACGATTAATGTTTTAACCAATAAAAAGCCCCTAATAGTATTAATATTAGGGGCTTTTTTTATATTATTCGATTTTAATCTTGTTGTACTACTGGCACTGGAAATAAGCGGTCATAAACAATGTTATAGACATATGCATAAATGAGATAAAAAAGTACCATTCCAATATCAAGAACAAAAGCTTCCCATAAGGTCACTTTTAGCGCCCAAGATAAAATAGGAATCGTAACAAAAAGAAGTCCAGCTTCAAATCCAAGACTATGAATAATTCGAACAATCGTGGTTTTTACCGTTGTTTTATAACGACGATAAAGCATACGATCAAACCATATATTATAAATATAGTTCCAAACCGTTGCTAAAATTGAAAAAGCAATCCCGACTACGCCAACATGACTACTATCAAACCCAAATTGGCTTAATACACCCACCAATAAAATTAAACCAATAACTTCAAAACAAATCGCATGGCGAATACGATCCAACCGCGTTCTCATTAAAAATTCCCTCAGTACATGTATTTTTATAATCGATAGCTTTTCTGCATACGGACTATAAATGTTTTTTTGCTATTAACAAGCTAGGACCTATCCGAAAAAGAGATAGATTAACTATTTGTCTAACAATTCAGAGGCTTTATAACAACGCTGAGCAACTGATGTTGGTAACGATAACATATTTGAGTTCATTGATTGTTGTAATGCTTTTTTGTCTGCCTGTAACTGCATCACTTGTTGACGAAGTTGATTGATAACCAATTGAGAGTTATGCTGTTTTTCATCTTGTTGTTCTAGCTTTTGAAACAAAGCTTCCACATCAGTTACATTCGTTTCTATTCCTTTTTTCGATTCAATGAAAGCTTGCTGACGTTGTTCAGCCTCAACCGCAAGCTGTTTTACAAATGAACCCATTTCATCAGCGGAGCCAACAAGACGATTAAAAATAAGTAAAAAAGAACAAATTTCTGCATTAGTAGAAAAATTGGGATAACGTATTTTATGATCTATTTCTGTCCATGCTTCTTCAAAAATGGTTCTGACTTGCACTTCAGTAAAAATATGTTGCTGCTGTGATTCACTGCCAAATACATAATGTAAGGACCGATAACCTGCAGGATGTATTTTCACGGTAATATCTGCAGGTAATGCCGCAGAGACTTCATCATCACCACTTCGAACATAATAAACAGGTGGTTCTTCATACTGCCACTGACTCATTAAATAATCATGAATAGCCAAGCCATCATCTTTAAATAAATGCAAGGCACGAACACCAATAAGGTCAGTCACAATGGCATCATAATTATATTGATCAATACCAAGATATTTAGCTTTGAATGTTGCACTATGAGGCTGTGTTTTTCGAACGATTTTTTCCATCAAATGCTGCGGATTCTTAACTCGCCAGCGTACAGAATGGACATGTGAGCATTGCTGAATAATTCGTGCATATGATTCTGCGGTAACATTCAATGCTGGGGTTCGTTGCTCATGGCGCAGACCAATAGCTTTTAATGTCGGCCACGAAACTTGGCTTGCTTGCCACTGCTGTTGACTAATTCGATTCTGGTGCAGAAACTCATCTTCTGTCAAAAAAGCAATACTCATTTTGGCTCACTTACTGATAAATAACAGTTACAGATAAAAACGAACGAACAATAATTTGTTGTTGTGTTTGTTATTTTAATAAGTGAGTTAAATTATGCTTATTACATATATTTTTCAACTTAATACGCGTTTTAAAATGATAACAAAGTTACCACTAATAGTATTAAGGCTGGAGTGAATAACTGGATCGAATAACTTGCTGGTAATACTCGTCAATTGAGGCTGCTAACGAAAAATGATAAAAAGCGTATAAGGATACATTAGCGTAAACTTCATACTCACCCCGCAGGCCAAAATCAATATAAAGGCAATCATTACTTGCATCATGCCCTATTTTTTTTATTAAGTCAGAACTTACAATAAACCAGTTAATCATTCATATTTCCTTGATAATATTTGAATAATTAATCATGCCAAAAACGTTATAACATACCTAGATTTTTTTGCTTTTCATGATTTTTGCAGTCAAAAACCGCACTTAACTAACGCTTCACTCAGTTATACTAGTCACTTTCGTATCGCTCACGTAAACTGACCTCTTTATTTTGGTACTTAATCGTTTAGGAATGAGTAAAAACATGAAACGTATTCCAACAAATATAATTACTGGCTTCTTAGGTGCAGGGAAAACGACCTCTATTCTTTCTTTGCTCGCACGTAAACCTGAACATGAAAAGTGGGCCATTTTAATTAATGAATTTGGCAACGTTGGCGTTGATGGCGCTATTTTAGAGCAACAAGGGGCAATTATTAAAGAAGTTCCTGGTGGCTGTATGTGCTGTGTCGCTGGCCTACCTATGTCTGTCGGAATTAATGCATTGTTAGCACAAAAACCTGACCGCTTATTATTAGAACCAACAGGCCTCGGTCATCCAAAAGAAGTCATCAATAAGTTAACCTCTGAAAGCTACTGTAATTACGTTGATCTTCGAGCAACCATCACCGTCGTTGACCCACGCCATTTTGCCGACAGTATTTATACTGATAACGCTAATTTCCAAGATCAACTTGCACTAGCTGATGTTGTTGTCGCCAATAAAATCGACCAATGTGATGATTTTGATTTATACACTTTCCAAACCGCAATGGAAAAAGCCGAGCCTAAAAAAGCCCTGATCGCAGAAGTGGAACATGGTCGCCTTGAACTTGAGTGGCTCGATATTGAACGCATAGAACGTCAAGCGCAACATAGTCACCACCATCATCACGATAACCAAATGGAACCACTGCCTGAATTAGAATTGGCTCCTGGTCAGCAATTTATTCGTAAAGAAAACCATGGTCAGGGATACCACAGCTGTGGTTGGTTCTTTGCCGCTGATCAATTATTTGAATTTTCAAAACTATTCAGTCTCTTCTCCAACCTTAATGCCAACCGAGTAAAAGCGGTGGTTAATACTGAAAATGGCTGCTTTGCCTTTAATGTTGTCAATCAAGTCGTATCAGTGAATGAACTTTCGCTAGAAGGATTTGAATCACGCATTGAAGTGATTGATAGTGAAATTTTACCGTGGGATGAACTGGAAAATATTTTGTGTTCTATTGCTGAGAACACAGTTGCCAAATAACGCTACTATTTCGTCGTTGTTGATTCATTGCTCATACCAATTGCAGTAATAGTGAGAAATTTTATCACTTTACTGCTAGGTTATAAAATAGAGCTCATAAAAAGAAGGGAGCAAAAATGCTAAACCCTAATACTGCTAAAACAGTCATTGATCACGCACTATTTCTTGGTGCCGATTTTGCTGAATTATTTGTCGAACATCATCAATCAAGTTCAGTTCAGCTTATCTCTGCTGACATTGATAAAGTTAACTCAGGCATTGATTTTGGCATTGGTATCCGCCTTTTCTTTGGCCATAAAGTCCTCTACGGTTACACCAATAGCACTGATGAAGAAGAATTAAAACGTGTCACTTCTTTACTTGCTGCAAAAGATAAACGCGACCAAATATTAACGGCAGGCTCTTTAGACTTAAGCCGCTATGACAATAAACATAGCTGTCAATTACCGCTAAGCCAAGATACCAACATGGCGGCTAAAATTGCCTTTTTACGCCAAGCGGATCAAGCAGCCCGTGCTGAAAACGAGAAAATCGCCCAATTTATTGGTAGCGTTGCACAACGTGAACAACAAATTGAGATCTTCAATTCCGATGGTCTTCATATTGGCGACACCCGTCACTACACCCGTATTTCAGCGAATGCTGTCGCACAGAATGGCAGTGAGCAATCAACAGGTTACGAAGCACCTGGTGCATTTACCGGATGGGAATTTAATACTCATCTCGACGCACAAAAGCTTGGCCATGATGTAGCACAACAAGCCATGATTAAATTGTTTGCTGAGGCCTGCCCGTCAGGTGAAATGCCGGTTATCATTGGTAATGGCTTTGGCGGTGTGATCTTCCATGAAGCTTGTGGTCATTTACTTGAAACCACTTCTGTTGCTAAAAAAGCCTCGGTTTTTTACGATAAAATGGGCGAAATGATTGCCAATTCAGTAGTGAGTGCCGTCGATGATGGCACCATGACCAATCAATGGGGGTCAATCAACATTGATGATGAAGGCATGGAAACTCAACGTACTCAATTAATTAAAGACGGTAAACTTACCAGCTTTATGGTTGACCGTATGGGAGGCTTAAAAACAGGCTATGGACGCACAGGCTCAGGCCGCCGCGAATCTTATAAGTTCGCCCCTACTTCACGTATGCGTAATACCTTTATTGAACCCGGTACAAGCACTCTAGATGATATGCTTGCGGGCGTTGAACGCGGTATTTATGCTAAGAAAATGGGCGGTGGTTCTGTACAGCCTGGTACGGGTGAGTTTAACTTTGCTGTTCAAGAAGCGTATCTCGTTGAAAATGGAAAAATCACCAAACCGCTAAAATCAGCCACATTAATCAGTACCGGCCCTAAAGTGCTAAAAGAAATCAGCATGATAGGTAATGATTTTGCACTTGCAGCAGGTATGTGTGGCTCGGTAAGCGGTTCAGTACCAACAACTGTCGGCCAAGCTGCATTGAAAGTTGATAATATCCTTGTGGGAGGTGGCAACTAATGACAGATCAAAACGCACTACAACAGGCCATTGATTACGTACTTGATAGCGTTAAAGCACATAAAGCTGATGCCGATGTTATAGCAAACCGCAGTAACAATTTTTCATTGAAAGCCAATCAAGGCGAACTGGATGAGTATAAGGTAACATCAGGTCAAGTCATTGGTGTACGAGTGGTTAAAGATCAACGTACCGCTACCAGTTATTCAGAATCTCTTGATGTCGCTAGCCTTGATTTAATGATTAATAATGCGTTAATTAATGCTGAGTATTCTCAACAAGATCCTCATCAGAACATCAGTTGTCTTGATAGCCGATTAGCGACAATTGAACCTGAAGTGTACCAAATAGAAACAGCAACAGTTGATGACAAAATCGCACTTGCGTTATCATTAGAGCAAGGTGTGGTAAGCAAGCCGAATGCAACCAGCGCACCTTACAACGGCTTTGCTGAATCAGATAGCCATGTTATTTTAGCCAATACTCAAGGCACATTATGCAGCCATAATGAGCGTTCAACATATTGCTATGCTTACACTCTATATGAAAAAGACGGCAAACAAGCCATGCATGGTGGTATGTCATCAGGACGTTTATTTCATCAGTTAGATCCAACATATTGTATTAACCACGGCTATGACATGGCACAAGCACTCTTAGACGGTGCCCCCATTGCCAGTAAGCACTACTCAGTAATATTTACCCTTAGTGCTTTGAGTAACCTCTTTTCAGCTTATGGCATGTGTCTATCAGGACAAGCGGCAATGAAAGGGATAAACCCTTGGCGTGATGCACTTCATACTCAAGTTGCAAGTCCACTGCTAACGATTACTGATACCGCGTATGTGAATGGCGGCTTTGCAATTAAAGCATTTGATAGCGAGGGGTTTGCAACCCGTGATACATTATTAATTGGTGAAGGTAAGCTTCAGAGCTTATTACACAATAGTCACACCGCAAGTTATTTTGGCATCGAGAATACAGCCAATGGCTCTCGTTCAGCCAAAGGTGGATTAGGTGTTGGCGGCTCTCATACCGTTATTCAAGCTGGCAGTAGTTCAGAGGCAGATATTACCGCTGGTGAATACCTTGAATTAGTTGAATTACAAGGCGTTCACTCAGGTGCTGATGCCGTAAGTGGTGACTTCTCATTTGGTGCTAGCGGTTTTCTATGTCGTGATGGTCAACGCGTACAAGCGGTTCGTGGTATTACTGTTGCAGGTAATTTCTACCAAATGATCAAAGAAATTGATGCAGTTGGCAATCAACTTGACAATGACTATAGCCGCAGTTTCTATGCCCCTAAAATACGTTTTAACCGCCTAAACATTGCGGGTAAATAAAATACAATTTACTTCACATAAACCTTACTGATGATCCACTTCAGTAAGGTTTTTTTGCGCTAACTCAAATACATCGCCATTATTATCCTCGCAACTAGCAATCACTATTATTAGATTTAAAATCTGTCACAAAATGCGATAACATAGAAAAAACACCTAATAAGAATAAGAATAAGACTATGAATCTTACCGCTATTGCAACACTGCAAATGAATAATAAAATGTTTGCCAATCCTCGCCGTATCGCACTATTAAAAGCCATTGATGTAACCGGCTCAATTAGCCAAGGTGCTAAATTAGCAGGTATTAGCTATAAAGCGGCTTCTGATGCAATTAAAGATATGAACACTAGCAACGAACAGCCATTAGTTAACTGTGAGAAAGGCGGTAAAGGCGGCGGTGGCGCAACACTGACGCGATTTGGTCAACGTCTTATCCAAATGTATGATCTGTTGAATAAAATTCAAGATATGGGCTTACAAGCACTTAATGATGAGAATGCACCACTTGATAGCCTACTCGGTGTCATGAGTCGCTTTTCATTACAAACCAGCGCACGTAATCAATTATTTGGCCATATTAGCGCTATAGAAACCCATGACTTATATGACGTCGTCACTATTGCGATCACCGACCAGCACCAGATTCAAGCAACCATCACACATGGCAGCACTCTACGCTTACATCTTAAGCCCAATAAAGATGTGGTGGCATTAATCAAGGGGCCTGCAATTACGGTGTGTAGCGAAGACAATCTTATTCATGGAAAGCGAGATCGGTTTGATAACCAATTGCTCGGTACACTTACGGCAATGAAACAAGATAAACAATCAACCGAAATCACAATAAGCTTAACCGATGAAATCAGTATTTGTGCGTTCGTTGATAATCAAGACTTGATGGATGAAACCTTACGTTTAGGTATGCCTATTTACGGCTTATTTCATTCAACTCAGGTTATTGTTGCTAGTATGTGTTAAACCGTAAATTAATAATAATTTCATGCTCAAAGGAATGGGCTAGGCAAATAGTGTTTATTTTATATATTGAATACCCACACTGCATTCAGCCGAAAATGCATTGTAGTTAAAACCTTTTCTTATGCAGTCAGTAAAACGAGCATAATCTTCATATTGCTGCACAACAATCAGACCACAGGCAATAAAAACGAACGCGAGAGTTGTTATATTCCACCAAAGGTTTTTTTGCTTAAGTGAACATAAAAAAAAGGTGACTGATAATGGGACACAAGCAATACTTATAAACCATAGTGTAGCTGATGAAAATAACATTATGACATAACCAGTAAGTGCAATTTACGCTACTAGCATTTTAACGCTTTTTTTAGTTAAACCTTCACTTTTATTTCAAAAACATACTTATTTGACAGTAAGCTAACATAAATACAGATATATTGATAAAAATGATGTTTATATAGCCATACCACTCACTTAATAAATATAAAAAACATTGCATCTATTGATATTCATAATCAATAGATACAATGGTTTTAAAACAACCTTAATCATAATTAATCACTAAATAACTAACCCACCATCAACTTTTAATACCTGTCCCGTAATAAAGCCTGATTGTTTACTTGCTAAAAATAATGCACAGTTTGCAATATCTTGTGCTTTACCCATTCGCTTTAATGGCGTTTTTGATTTCATATGATCAATCACTTTTTCAGGTAAATCAATGGTCATTGGTGTTTCTATAAACCCAGGAGCAATACAATTTGCACGTACTTGTGCACCTTTACGCGCAAACTCTTTTGCCCATGACTTTGTCATTGCAATTACACCCGCTTTGGTCGCTGCATAGTTAGTTTGACCTATATTACCGTCGGTTCCCACCACTGATGACATAGTTATAATTGAACCACTGCCTGCCTGTATCATCGTCGGTGCAATCGCTTGGGTCATATTAAAAACACCTTTGAGATTCACATCCATGACGAGGTCCCAGTCAGCCTCTGTCATTTTGTCGATTAAATTATCACGCGTGATGCCAGCATTATTCACTAAAACATCAATATGTCCGTATTGTTCTGTTAGTTGCTTTATAGCATCTGCAACCCCTTGCCGATCACACACGTTAAGCTCTAAAGCGGTCACATTTGAAAACTGTTGTTCTAGATCCGCCATCATGCCCATATTCATATCACAAGCAATAACACGCGTTGCATTTTGACGTGCAAACGTTTCAACAATACAACGGCCAATTCCTTGAGCCCCACCAGTTACAAGACATACTTTACCTGCTAACATATTTTTCCCCTCTTTGTATTTATTATCATCCTATTACACGAAGTAAAACTAAGTGCTTAATCTTTATTCTAGATAACTCTAGCGAGAACATTAGACCTAATATCACAAGACACAATTGCAAAAATGAGATATTGCAACCAAATCTCACCACCACAAAGTGCAACCAGTAGCGTATCAGTGTACTCTAATCATTACGCATTAATACTAATTAATCCATTTGATACAGAGAAAGTAATGCTAGATAAAATCATCTTTTTTCTTCATGTTGTACGATGTCAATCAGTTACCGAGGCTGCTAAGCAATATGGTATTTCAGCATCAGCAGGAAGCCGTTGGATCACTGAACTTGAAGAAATGATGGGCATCAGTCTGGTGAAACGAACCACACGCAAAATTTCTGTTACTCAGGCTGGGCAACACTTATTTCAACGTTTTACACAAATAAATAATCAGATCACCGATGTACTTAATGAAATACAAACCCTCAGCCAAGAAGATAGTGGCACCATAAAAGTTGCCTGTACCCCATTGTTTGCCAAGCATTATTTAAGTGTCATTATTGGTGAATACGTCAGTGATAATCCCAACATTAATTTTGTCGTGATTGAAACAGCTTTTGAAGTCGATAATGTGCATGAAGTTGATTTTGCGATACGCGCGAATGCGACTTACCGTGGTTTTCAAGATAAAGACAGTTTATTAGTAAAGCGAACACTATTCCGTGAACCGCTAAAAGCATGTTGCTCCCCCGCTTATATTACGCGTTATGGGCAACCCGTTATTCCTAACGATTTAAAAAATCATTTATGCTTATTTGCGACCACGCTTGTTGGTGGGAATCGTTGGATTTTTGAGCAAGATGGGGAATATAACTCAGTACAGATTTCACGTACCGTCGAAGTTGATGACAGTGAAATTTTAAAAAGTATTGCACTTTCTGGCGGAGGAATTGCGTATTTACCTTATAGTTTGATTCAAGAAGATTTACAACAAAACAATTTAGTATCAGTGCTTAATGACTATATTAGCAGTGAGTTTGAACTGAGCTTATATTACAAACCTAGAAAATACATGCCAGCCCGCTGTGCTAATTTTAAAGAGTATCTATTAAAACGCGTCGCAGACATTAACCTTAGCCGTAATGTAAGTTGATACCCTCAAAAAAAAAGACATAAAAAAGCCAGACTTTCGTCTGGCTTTTTTTATTACGCTAGCGCAAATTAAGCGTCAGTACGTGGCTTACGGTCGCCCGCTGGACGTGCTGCTGCACCATCACGGTTGCCACGGTAGCCACCACGGGTGTCGTTGCCACGGTTGCGATCGAAACGACGCTCGCCACCACGCTCGCCGCCACGGTTGCCGTCACGGCTACCACGATGACCAGTACGCTCACCGCCACGGTTACCGTCGCGATTACCAGTACGTGGACGATGTTCACGTAGTACTTCACCTTCAACAACAACTGCTTTAACGTCATTCTGGCGAATACGTAGTTTCTTCAGTTGTGCTGCAACTTCTGCTGTCATCTTCTTAGGAAGTTGAACAAAAGTATGTGAAGGAGCAAGTTTAATTGCACCGATGAACTCTTTGCTTAAGCCAAGTTCGTTTGCAATTGCGCCAACGATATCTTTAACTTGAACGCCTTGCTCACGGCCAACTTGTAATTGGTAAGTATCCCAATCAGCGCTGTTGAAAGTGCGACGTTCGCCACGCTCACCACCACGCTCACCGCGACGTTCGCCACGATCAGGACGGTCACCACGACGATCACTACCACGGTCATCACGATCACCACGACGCTCACGACGTTGTGATTCACGCTCGATAGCTGCGATCATTGGGTCCGGACCTTTATAGAATAAAGGACGGTTACCTTGTTGGCGTTGAAGAAGCATTGCTGCTAGTGTTGCTGCATCAACATCGATTGATTCTTGTAGTTTTGCTACTAGTTCAACGAATGCATCAACATTTGTTTGTTCTTTCTGTGCAGCTAGTTCTTCACCTAAACGGTTTAGACGAGATGCAGCAACTAGATCACGTAGAGGAAGTTGGATTTCTTCCATACGAGACTTAGTAACACGCTCGATAGTACGTAGCATGCGAATTTGGTTAGTACGAACCAATAGGATCGCTTTACCTTCACGTCCAGCACGACCAGTACGGCCGATACGGTGGATGTATGACTCAACATCAAATGGGATATCGTAGTTGAATACGTGTGTGATTCGTGCAACATCAAGGCCACGAGCAACAACGTCAGTTGCAACTAGAATATCGATCACGCCACGTTTGATATGGTCAACAGTACGCTCACGTAGCGACTGAGGAATATCACCGTGAAGTGCCGCAGCTTTAAAGCCACGAGAAGATAACCAATCAGCTAGACGCTCAGTATCTTGACGAGTACGAACGAATACGATTGATGCATCAGTATCTTCAGTTTCAAGAAGACGGCTCATTGCTTCGTCTTTCTCTACGCCTTTAACAACCCAAAATTGTTGAGATACTTGAGATACTGTGCGGTTCTCACCTGCAACGTCAATACGTGCTGGTTCACGTAAGAAACGGTCAACGATTTCTTTAACGATTGGAGGCATAGTTGCAGAGAAAAGTACACGTTGTGCAGTTTCTGGTGCTTGTTCCATGATCCAAGTAACGTCGTCAACGAAACCCATTTTTAGCATTTCATCAGCTTCATCAAGAACGAAAGTAGATACTTCGTCTAGGTGAAGTTGCTTACGTGAAATAAGGTCTTTAACACGACCTGGAGTACCAACAACAATGTGAGCACCATTTTTTAGTGCACGCATTTGATCAACGATTGAAGCACCGCCGTAAATTTCAAGAACCTTAAGGCCTTTGATATTTTGACCAAGTACTTTGATTTCTGCAGCAACCTGAATTGCAAGCTCACGTGTTGGAGCCATAACAATAGCTTGTGGCTTATGCTGAGAAAGATTTACTTTGTTCAGTACAGGCAACGAAAACGCTGCTGTTTTACCAGTACCAGTCTGTGCTTTACCAAGCGCATCCGTACCTGTTAAAAGTAGAGGTATTGACGCCGCCTGGATAGGTGTAGGCGATACGAAACCCATAGAGTCTAGTGCGGATAAAAGCGTGTCGGCCAAATCTAATTGGCGAAATTCTGTAACAGTTTCTTGCATTGGGATCCCAATATATGATCAACTTAAAAACGGGGCCCCTTTGCTACAGAGGGTTCTGCAACAGCAACCACTAGCACGGGCCTCGACTAATAGGGGGCGTATTGTGGGCTAATACTTGATAAAAAGCCAGAAAAAATTGAACAACGTCACAAAATAACTCACAAACAACCATTTATTGAACAAATAGTACGCCTGATAAACATTTCAGAACTTTTCATCGATTACCAATTAACTATGTTGTTGAAAATACGAGCAATAGTTAACACCGCCGTCAAACTTAATCTATTAAAGTTAATTTTCATATTAGATTAGAGTAATCTTTTCTTAGTGTTTTTATATTGCTGCTTTTTTTGTTCCTTCTTTATATTAGTGTTTTTTTTGATTTTTTACCCTGAGTGATCATCTTTACAAAAAAAGACAATTAAGCTTATGTTTTATATTGATTTTAAATAGAGAAAATAACATTGATTTATGTGAATTTAGTGCTACCAAAACGTAAAAAATCCAGATATACCATTTTAAGGTTATTTTCTGTTTCTAATTGATCTTTTCTTTATTATTTATATTTATCATCATATGTTGTCATTAAATATTTACTTTATGACACAAAATGCAAAATAAAAATCATAACCCATTGATTATATGATCAATCATAAGACAAGATGAAAATTAAAACAGTCAAATCTTGGTTTTATATGACCAAAAACGTATAGTGTCTGTGTCGATAATCTGAGACCAGACATAATGTTTCAAGATAACCCGCTGTTAGCACAGCTAAAAAAGCAAATCCAAGAAACACTTCCTAAGAAGGAAGGTTATATCAAAGCCACAGATCGTAGCTTTGGCTTTCTAGAAACTGATAACAAAGAAAGCATCTTTATTCCACCGGTATATATGAAAAACGTTATGCACGGTGACCGTGTTATCGCCGTTCTTCGTACCGAAAAGGATCGCGAAGTTGCTGAACCACAAGAACTTGTTGAACAAGCAATTACACGCTTTATTGGCCGTGTAAAACTCATTCGTAATCGCTTACACGTTGTACCTGATCACCCTCAATTAAAAGAAGCGATTAAGGCACGTGCAGCAAAAGGCCTTAACCCAGAAACACTAAAAGAAGGTGATTGGGTTGTTGCTGAGCTTACTCGCCACCCTCTTGCTGGTGATAATCAACCGTTTTTCTGCGAAGTGAACCAAAAAATCACTGACAGTAATGACAAGATTGCACCATGGTGGGTTACGCTTGCTCGCCACCAGCTACCTAATGCAGAGCCAGCTCCGCAAGAAAGCTGGACCATGTTAGATGAAGGCATTGAACGCCAAGACTTAACTGATTTACCTTTCATTACTATTGATGGTGAATCAACTAAAGACATGGATGATGCTTTGTATACTGTCGCTAAAGATGACGGTAGCTATGAAATCACCATCGCGATTGCGGATCCTACGTCTTACATTGCCGTTGGCGATAAGATGGATGATGAAGCACGTGAGCGTGGATTTACCATTTATCTTCCAGGCCGTAATATTCCAATGCTGCCACGTGAGTTAAGTGATGAATTATGCTCGCTTATCGAAAATGAAAAACGCCCAGTTTTATGCTGCCGTGTTTCTATCGATAATACGGGTGTTATTCAAGACGATATTTCTTTCTTTGGCGCGTGGATCAAATCTCAAGGCCGTTTATCTTACAACAATGTGTCTGATTTCCTTGAAAATGGCCATTGTGATAACTGGACACCAAACGCAGTTATAGAACAGCAAATCGTTGCTCTACAAGGTTTTGCAACGTTACGTTCGGATTGGCGCATGGCAAATGCGGTAGTATTCCCAGATCGTCCCGATTACCGTTTTGAGTTAAGTGAAGATAACGATGTTGTTGCTATTCACACTGACTTACGTCGTATTGCAAACCGTATGATCGAAGAAGCAATGATCACCGCCAACATTTGTGCAGGACGTGCTTTACAAGAGAAATTTGCAACAGGTGTGTTTAACGTTCATAGCGGCTTCAATCAAGAAAAACTTGATGCTGCAATGGAGTTCATCACTAATGCTGAAGCCCCATTTACTAAAGAAGAAATTGTTACTTTAGAAGGTTTTAGTGCATTACGTCGTTGGTTAAATACACTAGATAGCACCTATCTTGATAACCGTTTACGTAAATTCCAAGCATACAGTGAAGTTGCTAATGTACCAGCACCTCACTATGCAATGGGTCTGGATGTTTACGCAACATGGACATCACCGATTCGTAAATACGGTGATATGATCAATCATCGCTTACTTAAGGCATTGATCACAGGCAATGAACCAACGCAAAAGCCTGATGATAATGTGGGTGATGAAATCGCTAATCACCGTCGTCATCATCGCATGGCGGAACGTGACGTGTCTGATTGGCTATACGTCCGTTTACTTAAAGATGCAGTGAAGAACGAAACGATCTTTAAAGCTGAAATCTTTGATATTAACCGTGCGGGTATGCGTGTACGCCTACTTGAAAATGGCGCAGCAGCCTTTATTCCTGGGTCGCTAATTGTTGATAACAAAGAGCGTATTGTATGTAGCGGTGAACTTGGCATTATCAACATTGATGGTGTTAAAGAATACCAACTAGGTGATACTTTTGATGTGAAACTAGCGGAAGTTCGCGCAGCAACACGTCAATTAGTCGCTAAGCCAGTACAACAGTACCCAGCACCAGAAGTAACACCTGTGCCGGAACAAACGACAGACGCACCAGAAAAAGCATAACGATGTAAATCGGCTTTATCGCAATATAAAAGGCCAGTGAATGCTGGCCTTTTTTACACCTTTCACACTATTATTCCAATATAAATAATTCATAGAAGTCAGCTCTCAATGTCAAACCATACTCCAGCAAGCGATAACAAAAAAAACAACACGTCAGAACAACGTCAACTGATCGAGCAACAAGTAAAACAATGGCTTGAAGATGTCGTGATCGGCCTCAATTTATGTCCTTTTGCTGCAAAACCTAATCGCAATAAACAAATTAAAATATTTGTCAGTGAAGACAAAAACGAAAACGATCTGCTTGAAACTATTTATATGCAGTTCAAAGAATTAGATGAAACACCAGCAGAAACACTTGAAACGATTCTAGTGGTTGCGCCCTACTTATTTGAAGAATTTGATGACTATAATCAATTTCTCGATCTTGTTGAAGGGTTAGTCGTTCAACTAGGTAAAAGTGGCACCTACCAAATTGCCAGTTTCCACCCTGATTACTGCTTCTATGGTGCAGAACCTGATGATGCAGAAAATCTCACTAACCGTTCACCCTACCCAGTATTTCACCTTATCCGTGAAGAAAGCATGGCTAAAGTGATTAAACACTACCCTAATCCAGAAGCCATTCCTGACCGTAATATCGAGTGCGTTGAAAATTTAACCCCCGAACAAATGCGTCAATTGTTTCCTTATCTAATCAAAAAATAGGTCGCTTTTTCTTAACGTTATAGCCTTAAACGTTGAAGTCATAAAATAGCGACAATATTCAATTATTGTCGCTATTTATTTGTTATCTTAATAGCCCATAACATCTTCTTCATAGGGCTCATTGTTAAATGTTGTCATTGTTTCGTCTACGATCACCCAATTCACGTTTCATCATGCCCTTGCTTATCACTGCACTCATGGTTACTTGTTACCCATTATTCTCCCCTTTTGTGGTGAGCCATTCATCAGTATGGGTTAACCTTCCCTTTATATTATTAAGTATCGTTATTATTAGCAGTTATAAACACCCTCAAGCACAGAGTGGGTTTATTGCTATCATTATGTTAGTGGCATATAGCGTTATTCTATATTGGTTACAAACGTCATTAGCCAATGCCAACACTAAATTAATTTTTTGTCTACTCGCAACATTATTACCACTTAATCTTCTATTATTGCGTTTTATAACCCTACCAAAGTTACTCTCTATTGGTACCGCTGCATTATTATTACTGATGATGATTCAATATAGCATTGGCGCAACTATCAGCTATTTATATCAAGCTGATTTTGAAAATTGGCAGCAGATCCATCTTTTTACCTATCACAACATTTCATCACTGCCGTTAATTTTAATTATTTTTAATCTTGCAGTATGTTGTGGAGCGGGAGCATTAGCCGTTAAATATCATCGTCGCATAGACCGTCATATTTTTGTATGCACCCTATTAGCAACCACCACTTTTATTTTTTTCCATTACCCACTTATATCAAGTAGTGCTTTTATTCTATGCGCTGTATTTCTGTTAATTGATCTTGGCTATAGTCACTACCAACAAAGTTTTCGCGATCCTCTTACTCAATTAGCTGATCACCGTGCCCTTACGCAAGCACTTCCCCAGCTGCACCATGACTGTACGGTTGCGGTATTGGATATCGATAATCCAACCACCATCATTAATAAACATCAATCCTCAGCTATTAACGATATACATCGCTCTATTGCTGCCCTCTTAATAGAACAGAGTCAGCTATCACCACATCTCTATTTTGCATCGCAGCAATTTATTATGATTTTTGAGCAAAAAAAAATAGCAGACTGTCAGGCAATAATAGAACAGGTACAACAAATAATTAGTGCAGAAAAACACACATTAACCCCTATTATGATCGAACCTCAACCGGAACAAACAGCTGCAAAAATTAAAAAACCACGAAAAAAAACCATCAAAGTCAGTGTTAGTGCGGGGATCTGTTATGCAAATACTGAACAAACAGCCGTAACAGTATTGCAACAGGCCATTGATGTATTGCACGAGGCACGGCAGAAGAATAAGAAAAAGCAGCAAATCTATATCGCAGCAAATGATGGCGACAGCGTGTGTTAACAGTAAAAGTCAAGCAATAAAAAGCCCGAAAGAAGTCGGGCTTACTAAAAATTTACGCATGTTTGCGTAACATTAGCAAAAGAGGAAAGCGCAATAATAAAAGCACTGTTAGCGTTTTCAGCGGCCATACTCATGCTAACAACTACATTTACCTTTATTTATAACACAACATTAACACATAAACATATCATTTGATTAACAAATAAACACGAAGTTATAAATCTAAATAAAATAGGCGAAAATGGATACTCACTCAAAAAAAGCACAATAAATACGCACTTATTTTGTAACAATTCATTGTTTTACATTTTGGTATAAAATAATAAGGGTAGTATTGAATAGTCACTCAATGGGAGGATTAAAATGAACAACCAAGATAGAATTGAAGATATGGAACAAAAAATATCTATTGCCTACCAAGAAGGTCATTTTGAACAAGCTAGAACCCTTGAAAAGACACTCAAGCGTATTCGCGGTCATCATAATTTATACGATGAAAACGACCCATACTCCCTAGAAGGCCGAATATTTAATGACGACGAGTAGCATATCAATGGATAAGTAACGACCATCGCCATTACTTATCCATTGCATACTTTATTACACATACAAAGCGCCCATTATCTAATAGTGGTATTTGTGAGTTATCACAATTCTCTAACATAAAGGCACACTATCACTATGGCGTCCCTTCCCCATATACTTTCTCATGTAAAATAACACCAGAATATAAATCCATTTCTAACTCAACTGACTCACCGACCTTGTTCCGTGCTTTTACTGCAATTTCATTATGCTTTCGTTCAATTTTTATCATTCTAAAATCATAATAACCATTAGATTCAAGTTGTTTCATTGCGCTCGGTACACTTAGCATGTTAACCGCACTAGTATCGACAGGATCTGCATGGGCAATATAGCTTTGTAATAAACAACACATACTAGTACTAATAAATAACACTTTAATATTTCTGATCATTTGTCCCCCCTTAAATAGCATTATTGCTAAAGTTAGCCTTGAGCATATCAACATTATCTCTCTTATTTTAAAGCAAGAATTGCACCAGTAATTCTAATCGCTTATTTATTATTATATGTCGTAGTGAAAACACCATAAAAAGCATCCACAACTAAAAACAATAGCAGTGTATTCGCAAACTATGATATCAATAAAAATCCGCCCAAACAGTGGCCTATAATAACTTATCTGCTTATGGTAATAGGTAACGTTAGTGTCAAATTTGCATGCATTACCATTATGGAGCATCAGCAATTTAAAGGATAATATTATGTCAGAATCATATCGTATCGAAACGGATAGCATGGGTGACGTTGAAGTACCACAAGAGTCGTTATACCAAGCGCAAACACAACGTGCTATCAACAACTTCGTCTTCAGCGATTTAACCATGCCAGATGCTTTTATTCAGGCTCTTGCCTATGTTAAACAGGCCGCAGCACGAACGAATCTTGAACTACAATTGATTGATGATAAAACTGCGCATGCCATTATTGACAGCTGCCAACTAATTATTGACGGTGCTTACTTAAACCAATTTCCTATCGACGTATTTCAAACAGGCTCGGGCACCAGTTCAAATATGAATGTTAATGAGGTAATTGCGACTCTAGCCTCACAACAACTAGGTATTACAGTAAGTCCCAATGATGACGTTAACCGTGGTCAAAGTAGTAATGATGCGGTTCCAACAGCGATTCAAGTTAGCGCCGCAGTCACCTGCCACCAACAACTCTTACCCGCATTAAAATATTTAGAGCAAGTATTAGAACAAAAAAGTCAGCAATTTAGTGATTGTGTAAAAACAGGTCGCACGCATTTAATGGATGCGATGCCAATTACACTAGGGCAAGAATTAGGTGGATGGCAAAGCCAAATTGAACACGCGCGAGGTGGTATTGAACAAGCACTAGATACTGTGTCTGCACTGGCGCAAGGCGGCACAGCTGTTGGAACAGGCATCAACACTCATCCACATTTTGCAGCTATTTTTACTAAAAATATAGCAATCGCAACTGCCGTTCCTTTTACGACCAGCAGCAATTTCTTTTATAGTATGAGCAGCCAAGATGCTGTTGTTGCTTTGTCTGGCCAATTAAAAACTCTTGCTGTGGCAATAATGAAAATTTCCAATGATCTTCGGTGGATGAATTCAGGCCCACTCGCAGGCTTAGGTGAAATTGAATTAGAACCTTTACAACCTGGTTCATCAATTATGCCTGGCAAAGTAAACCCCGTGATTCCAGAGGCTGCTGCAATGGTAGCAGCGCAAGTGATTGGTAATGACGCAACAATTACAGTCGCGGGTCAATCAGGTAACTTCCAGCTCAATGTAATGCTGCCGATTATTACTTATAATTTACTGCAAAGCATAAGTTTATTAGCAACCACAGCTGTTCAATTAGCAGACAAAGCAATAATGACCTTCACTGTTCGTGATGAACAACTCAAACAAGCTCTGAGTAAAAACCCAATTCTTATCACCGCCTTAAACCCTGTTATTGGTTATTTAAAAGCGGCAGCTATTGCAAAAAAAGCCTATAAAGAACAACGTCCTATTATTGATGTTGCCGAACAAGAGACGGAGTTAAGTCGCGCTGAACTTGAATCATTACTCGATCCTAAAAAACTCACTCAAGGCGGTATCGCAAAATAAGCTGTATCTGTTTTAAATATAAAACATTGTTCAATTTTGAAATGTTAGTATAATAAGTACTAGCATTAAGCAATTAATCACTGCCGTTACTTGTCCATATGTAAAACTGGATGTAACGTATAATATAAATAGACGCCAGTTCAATACGTTGTACTGGGTATCTCTTACAAGTAAAGAGCATTATTAATGAAAAAATTTGTTTTAGCTGCAGCTATCGCGTCAACACTATTTTTAGCAGGTTGTAGTGATAAAGTTGACGAGTCCACAATTACTGATGTTGTTCAAACAAGTCAATATGAACAACCTAATCTAGGTATTACGGCAAAAACTACGCCTTTTGAAGTAAAAAACCTCAAGATTACTAAAGTATTACTTGATACTAAAACAGACTATAAAGCAGAAGTAAGTTACGACTTGGTTGCGAATAAGAGCCTAGATGAATTTAAGAGCTCAATGAAAGCGATTGCTGAAAAACCACAAGCGCCAGCAACAGATACGACAGCCGATACTACAAAAGATGACATGACATCTGCGCTACATTCATTAAAGAACAACCTTGCAGCTGAAGTAATGGTTGTTGCATTTAGTGCTAAATACGGTGATTTCAAGGCAGGACAAACTGTTGATACTGTAAATGAAACGGTATCACTGAAAAAAGTAAATGATCAATGGGTTAAAGATTAATTCTCTATTCCAACTGTCGTAAAAAAACCGCCTCAGTAGGCGGTTTTTTTTACACTCTATTTATAATAGTACTTTTTTTTCAGCACTATCAATTAAAGCTCTTCTTTCAAGATCTTCATTAATAGTTATTTATCAATTGGAAATAATTTTCCTTCAAAAACAGTACCATAAATAGGAATATCTTTTAACTTTTTCAACTCAACTTTATAAGGGTCTTGTTCTAAAATCGTAAAGTTCGCAATTTTACCTGTTTTAATACTGCCAAGATTTTGTTCTTGTCCCCAAGAGTAAGCGGCTTCAATCGTGATACCACGCAAAGCTGCATCACGAGATAAAGCTAAGTCTGGCCGTACGACATTACCTGAATTAGTAATACGCGTAGCGGCACTCCACGCCAATAATAATGGGTCAGATGGCGCCATTGGAGCATCCGAATGAAGTGATACAGGAATGTTCTCTTTTTCAATCGTCGCTAAACGTACCATCGCATGAGCACGCTCTTTTCCTAAACCTACTTCACCAAATTTTTCACTAAAACCAGTAACATAATATGGATTTACACTAATAATTGCACCTAAGGATTTTAGCTTCTTAACCTGCGCATCCGTTGAATTAGCAAAATGGATAATCGTAAAGCGGTGATCCTTACGTGGATATTCTGCTTGGCGTTTTTCTAATATACCAATGAGTTTTTCAACACCAAGATCACCATTTACATGCACTAATACTTGATAATCATTTTCCCAGAAGATTTTAGTGATAGCTTCAACATCTTCTGGTGTTTGAATCCATTCACCATGATGCCCATCTTGATAGCCGTCTTTCATTTTCATTAATTGCGAAATGATCGCACCATCAAATAACAATTTAACTTGTCTATCAAAATAACGAACCTTACCCGTTTCTGGTAACGTCGTTGTAATACGCTCAACTTCTCTTAATACACCCTCTTTTCCTTTTGTTAAATAAGGTGTTTTAGTTTCAGGAGTGAAAAATGAATACATAGGTGTTGATTCACTGCCTAACACATCAAGGTAAGTATCAATCATGTAATCAGGAATAAAAGCACCAGGCTCGTTATAAGCCGTCACCCCTTTTTGGTGTAACATGGTTACCATTTGCTTTAACCCTGCGGTAAAACGCTGTTTATTCCCAAGATCCTGCGCAATTCGAGGTAATAAATAAATTAATGCGCCACCTTCTAAAAAGTGCCCTTTATCTAAATGAACTTGCGCGACAACCTCTTTTCCTAGTTTATCTACATCTGCTTGGTTTAAGTTATATTTTTTAATAAATGCTGAGTTGACATAAAACTCGTGCGCAGAGCGATGCCATACTCCAATGGGGCGAATTGTTGAGATTTTATCCAGTTCTTGACGTGACAGCTCACCATGAAAATAGTTATTAAAACCCCATGTCCATAATGTTTCATTAGGATCCTTCAATTCTTTTTCTTGAGCTGTTAGCGCAGCAATATAATCATTATGATTGGTCACTGCTGGCCACGTTTTATTGGGTAACTGCCACTCTTCTGGTGCAATAACGGGCATGTTTAATGTCAACGCACCTAAAAATGGGTGTAAATGCTGTTCAATAAAGCCAGGCATTAACACTTTGTCATTCAAATCTATCTTTTTAGAATCTGGATATTGTTTTAATGCTTCTTTCTCTGAACCAACATAAACAATTTTACCATATTGACTCGTTACCACAGCTTCTGCTGTTGGTTTTGCCTTTTCCATGGTAATAATTGGACCGCCATAAAAAATGGTTGTCGCCGGGAGCGTAGATGGAGCCGCAACGGCCGAATAAGACATAACTGAAGATAAAAATAATAAAGATGACACTATTTTAGTCTGGTTCATACACATGATTTATCCTTAAATCTAACGTGTATTAAACATATACTAGCTCCTTATTAAAAAACAAATAATTTATTGATTTTAAAACATTCTTCACAAACAACTATTCCCATTCTATATTAATAATGCCTGTACTATATTGCGTATGATTATTTATATTTAAAACTAGAGAGAAACAACAAACTCAGTTAAAGTTATTTGTAGATAGATTGATATTATAAAGGAAGAATATACGATGAATCTTGCTCAAGTTGTACTGACAGTACCGTCACATATGGTGCCAGGTGGTATGCCGTATCCAAATCTTAAACAATTGGGTTTTAATGACTTTGAGCGTTGTTCAATCGTCGATACAACAAAGTTAACGCAATTTAAATTTTCAGCACCAGCACTACATGCTACTGAAGCCCAATTCGACGAAGCTATCGAGCAATTTATCTGGCTTTTTGCCAAAGGCACGCCTTATGTTATCGATAAAGAATTTGCTGACAATACTCCCGCTAGCCACCACCGTTATTATTACACCAACAATAAACGCGTCTGCGAAGTGATTTGCTAATGTGCACTAATGGCCAATCTATCCTTTGATTCTAGATTGGCCTCACCTTAGCCCGTTATAGCTGTGCTAGCGTGCCATTATCAGATTGCATCCGTAACCAATCACCATCAGCTTTTAATAAAAGTAACGTTCCATCTATATTCACTGATTTTTCAGTTAAGTGATTAAGTTGGTGAGCATTATTTCTAAATACGCGCTTCAAATCTGTTCCTAAAAGCGTGTTCATATAATGCTGTAAAGCGGCATCTTTTTGAAAAACTACACAAGTGTTATCCGCTAATCGAATCTGTATTTGCTCAATATCAGTAACAACGACATGCTGTTGTGCCAATTCATAAGCAAGATCGAGGTCATTAATACAATTTGTTGTAATCGTCACTACGCTATTACTCATCATTATTTCCTATTGTATAGATATTCGTCGTTAAATCTAAATTACGCTTACAATTGTGAAAATAACATATGATCATTTTTATATTGCATAACCCAATAGTACTCAGCCAATATTAACCACAGATACATCCCGTTATCACATGTAGTAAAAACAACATCGGAACATCATAAAAATGTCATCGTTATTTCCTACTCTCTAATGGCTAATTGCACATTAACTTGAACATAACAACAAAATAAGGAATCGCACTTGTCATTTACCACTCAAACGATAACGAACATAGAAACAGCCATGCCGACTTATCTTGCTATTTTTGACTTAGATGAAACACTCATTGCAGCAGATTCTGCCCGCCTATGGAACCATTTTCTTGTTGAAAAAGGGCTTGCTCCTTCCTCATTACTGACCCATGAACACGCTATGATGGCCGCCTATACAAAAGGCTCGCTTGATATGGATAATTACATGACAATCACACTTGAGCCTCTAAAAGGAAAAACGCCTCACACAATAAAGCAACTGGTTGATGAGTTCATTCGTGTTGTGATTACGCCAGCAATATACCCACAAGCGCTTGATCGTATCGAATGGCACCGAAAGCGTGGTGATCATATTTTAATTATATCGGCGACAGGCGAACATCTGGTTAAGCCGATAGCTACCGCCCTTGGTATTGATGATGTTATTGCGATTGAAATTGAACAAAATAATGGCGTATATACCGGAAAAACCACAGGCATATTAAGTTTTAAAGAAGGTAAAGTTGAACGTTTAAAACTTTGGTTACAACAACAAGATCAATATTATAAAGGCAGTTATGGCTACAGTGATTCAATCAATGATTTACCGTTACTTAGCCGAGTAAATAAACCTTTTGCTGTTAACCCTGATCCAACGTTAGCGATGCATGCTCAAATGCAAGAATGGACCATCATGGATTGGCGTCACGACAATAATATTTTGCGTTAACGCATTCTCCCCTACCAAATTCACACCTTCCTATCTCGCCCTAAAACTAAGCACTACAATCAGGATAAAACGCTCTCAACGTTGAGAGCTGATTACCTATCAATCAATAAATTATATCATTACGCTTGATAATACATTTGTCAGTACCCATTTACAGATAGTAACAAACTAAATTAAATTTCTTGTAGCAAACTATAGATGTAGTACAGCGAACGTAATACAGTATTCGTGCATTCTATTTCGATTGACAAATTATGGTGTAGTGTTCATCACCTATTCAACATCGGTATGGGAATACTATAGTTTGTGAATAATCTTATTTAGCAAGGCTGATGTTAACGAAAGTGTCATCAACCAAGCAACGGTACACCCTACCAATGACAGGGTATTGAGAAGGTAATTATAATGACTCCACAAGAAAAAGAACTTATTCAAAGCGTTGCTGCTAAGCTTCAAAAAAGCCCTGAAAGCAAGAAAGATGCAGAAGCAGAGCAATTTATTAACACTGAAATTGGCGCACAGCCAGATGCCATCTACAAACTAACACAAGCGGTTCTTGTGCAAGAAATGGCATTAAAGCAATTAAAAGAAAAGAACGACTACCTAGAAAAAAACGCTGACTATTACAAAGAAGAATCAAACCGTGGCACCATGAGTCGTATGTTTGGTGGTTCTCGCCAAGCACCTCCACAGCCACCACAACCCCCAGTTCGCCAACCAAGTGCTTTTGGTGGTTTCATGCAGACAGCAGCGGGCGTAGCGGCGGGTATGGTTGCAGGCAGCGTGATCAGTAATATGTTGTTTGATGATAAGCCAGCTGAAACAGCAGCGGCAGATCCAGCACCAGCAGCTGACGCGGCAACAGATACTGCAGCAACAGACACAGCACAAACGGATACAGCCGCTGACGCAACGACTGATCCACAAGCTGATAATGAAAGCTTCTTAAATGACGACTCAAACAGCTTCGCTTCTGACTACACCGGTGGTTTTGGTGATGCTGGCTTTGGCGATAACAATGGCGGCTTTGGTGATTCAGGCTTCGGCGGTGATGATAACGGCTTTGGTACTTCAGGTTTCGGTGACGACAGTGGTTTTGGCAACGACGACACCTTTGCTAACAATAGCGGTTTTGGTGATACCGACGGCGGCTTTGGCGGTGATTTTGGTGGCGACGACGACGATTTCTAATCGCTTTGTCCTGACCTACAACAAAGAGCGCTTATGCGCTCTTTTTTTAGATTATGTTTATTTTAAAATTTCCATCGTGACATTTAATACGCCAGTACGAGGATTACCTATCGCTTTAAATGCTGAGCTTGATAAATCAATTATACGACCACGAATAAAAGGCCCACGATCATTAATCGTAACAATCACACTTTTATGATTACTGATATTGGTGACTTTAACTTTAGTACCAAAAGCCAATGTGCGATGGGCTGCGGTAAGTTTACCTTGATCAAAAATTTCACCATTAGCTGTCTTTCGTCCTTGGAACATATTGGCATAGAAAGACGCTTTACCATGAATAATTTTTGATGATGATTTTGGGGGGGATACTTTTTTAGCCTCTTGTTTAATATCTTTTTTATACTCTACAGGTTTTATAATCAACACTGGGCGTTGTGTCTCTACTTCCGTTTTTTTATCAGGAATATCTGGACTTGCACACCCTGATGCGATGATCAAAATAGCCGCACTTAAACTCCAATTTCGAATCATAGATCCATTCATACCAATGACCTCCACCAAACATTATGATTCAGCTGTTTAGTTATCGATCAATATAAAACAGCCAACGCTTAATAAATTTTATCACCAAATGTGACTTAAATTTGAACAAATTACTATTTTCAGTTTTAAAATAAAAAAAACCGACATTATTAATAATGTCGGTTACAAAAAGGAAATTATAAAACATACTGTTCTCGCACCATTTTTTATTTCTACATCCATTGTAAAAATAAGCAATGACAATCAAATAAAGCAAATTGTATACCAATATCTTATTGTGCTTAAGATCGATAAAATTCCCATTAACTATTACCATCACAGCCTTTATGATACAAATAATATTCTCTCAGTGGATAGTGTTTATATATAACAGTGCAAAATGCATTGCATATCTCTGTGCATTATTGAAACAAGGTAAATATAAATTACTTAAAATTGCCCTAGTCGCGTGCTAAAAAGCCCTTTAAAATGCACGTTTTCAATCAATACAAATATATTTTATGTTTAAGCTATTAACGTCAATGCCACCATTGGTCGCATTATCAATTGCTATTATTTTTGAAGTCATTGCCACCTCATTTATACCTAAAGCAGAACAATTTACGAAACTGGTACCCAGTGTAATTATTATTACAGGTTACGCGATTGCGTTTTTCTTATTATCTGTCACCGTAAAAACCATGCCAGTAGGAATTGTGTATGCTATCTGGAGTGGTTCAGGCATTGTTCTGGTTGCCGCCATTAGCTATATTGTTTATGGGCAACGCTTAGACTTACCCGCTATTATTGGTATTGGATTAATTATTGCGGGTGTATTAGTCGTAAACCTTTTATCAAAAACTGTTTCGCATTAAGTGACAATCTCATCTTTATTTTTATTCATAGAAAGAAGAATAGTTAATCTTCTTTCTATTTATAAAGCTGTTTATATCCAGTGTTTTACAAAAAATATTTTGAAACATTAAATCAATAACATTTTCAATAAAAAATATAAAATAGACTACCAAAGTGACGGTGTATTCTGCACCGTGAATAAGGATATTTTATGTCACATCCATCATTAAAATTAACCCACCAACATCAAATGGCGGCTCTTTTATATCGCGCAACGTTTGGTCCACAAATTAATGAAATAAAGACATTCTTTGATCTAGATATAAGCCAATGGTTTGAGGCTCAATATAACGCTCCTGCATCTTATCATTTACCCCAATTGCGACAAGCGCTACTGCTATCAAATAAACCAAAAGCAACAACTAACTTACGTGTTGGTGTATGGTGGCAATATGCGTTAACAGGCGAAGATCAACTAAGACAACGTATGGCTTATGCCCTTAGCCAAATTTTAGTTGTATCAAGTGTTGGAGTCGGTAACCGCCACGAAGAGCTCGCCGCGTATTATGATTTATTAATTCAGCATAGTTTTGGCAATTTTCGAGATCTACTTAAATCTATTACGATAAATACTGCAATGGGGCGTTACCTTACTTTACGTCGCAGTGCTAAAGCTAACCCTAAAAATAACACTTTTCCAGATGAAAACTACGCACGAGAGCTGATGCAATTATTTACTATTGGTCTATGGAAGCTGGGGAGTGACGGGAAACCTCTAGTTGACCATAATGACAATAATATTCCAGCATATAGCCAAAATGACGTCCAAGAATTAGCACGCGCGCTTACAGGTTGGCAAGGTGGACATAATGAATACCCAATGGAACCACGCGAACAGGATCACGATACAGATCAAAAAATGATTCTTGATCACTACTTTGCAGCAGGACAAACAACAGAACAAGATCTTGATCAAGCACTTGATGTGTTATTCAATCATCAAAACACACCATTTTTCATTGCTAATTTATTGATAAAACGTTTCGTTACTAGTAACCCTACTCAGCAATACTTATGCCGTGTCGCGCAGGCTTTCATTGACAATGGCAATGGTGTTCGAGGCGATCTTAAGTCAGTATTGTGGGCAATATTAACTGATCATGCAGTACTAAAAGGACAAGCTAGCTCTCACAGCCATAATGGACTGCTGAAAGAGCCTATATTGATGGCTGCCAATCAAGCTCGTGCACTTAATGTGACATCGTTGGGTGATTACTGGGAAGTAACAAACAATGTCCGCCATTTTGGACAAGGGCCATTACAATCAGAAACTGTATTTAATTTCTATTTACCTGACTTTGCTCCTCAAGGCGAAATAAGTTCAAATAATTTAACTTCGCCAGAGTTTAGTTTATTAACTAACCACCAAATGCTATCGATTCATAACCGTATTTGTGCCGTCATTGATGGTTACAGAGCCACCAAACCACAGCAATGGTTTTACAATATTAATCCTTTTATTGCTGTACACCATGATCCGTTTGCTTTCGTTGATTTAATAAACGACCGTATCTTTGCTGGTGCAATTTCTACATCACTCCGTAACCAATTAATGGATCTTTTAGTTAATAAAATTCCTACTAAATCACCACCTCGTCGTGTAGAAACAGCCTTATATACTGCTTTTACTTCACCAGAGTTCTTTTGTCAGGAGTTTAACGCATGACAATTAAATTATCACGTCGTCGTTTTTTACAATCAACGGCCGCATTATCAGCAGCAACATTATCTGCACCGGCGTTAGCGTCACCACAAATGAACGCAGTAGATGGATATAAAGCACTCGTTGTGATCTTCTTACACGGTGGTAACGATGCTTATAATATGATTGTTCCAACATCAGCGAATGCTTATGCTGATTATCATGCTGCACGTCCAAAGTTATGTTTAACTGAAACAGAAATAATTCCATTACCGATAAAAACAGATAACCACATAGGTATTGGCATTCACCATAAAATGTCAATGCTAGCGCCATTATTTGCCAATGGCGAAATAACGGCACTGATTAATAGTGGCCAACTACTAGCACCAACAACCGCAACTGCAATAGCGAATAATCAAGTAGAGTTACCGCAATTTTTAATGGCACATAATATGCGACAAAATTTGTGGCAAACAGGGACTCATGCCCATAACAACCCTTTAGGTTGGGCAGGGAAAATGATGGATATGTTAAACCTCAACAGTGAACTATCCCCGCTTATTGGCCTAAATGGTGATAAACGAATGTTACGTAGTCTCTCTAGTGGGCAAACAATTATTAACGATCAAGGTGTTAATAAATATTCTAAATGGGGAGATCCTATTAAAATCGATCAGTATTTTGCACACTTTACTGAACGTAACTATGACAATATTTACAGTCGAAATTTCGCCAAAGTAATGCAACAAAGTGTTACTGATAATGAAGCATTAAAGCAAATATTAGCAGCTCATCCAGCAACCCAAGTTTATCCTGACACTCAATTAGGTAAGCAACTTCAAATGGTTGCACGTTTGATCGATGCGCGTAAAACTCTAGGCCAACAGCGCCAAGTATTTTTTGTTAGCCGCGGTGGCTTTGATACTCATGTCAATCAAAAAGTAGCACATAATAAATTATATACAGAGATTGCCGAAGCTATGGCAGCCTTTAATCAGGATATGCACACTCAAAACATCCACCAGCAAGTAACTACACTTACTATGTCTGATTTCGGACGCCGTATTCAAGCTAATGAATCAGGAACAGATCACGGTTGGGCTGGTCATCAATTGGTAATGGGTGGTGCAATTAAAGGTGGGCAAGCTTATGGCTCATGGCCAGATTTAACGGTTGGCAGTGAAGATGACTTTAATAATGGTCGTATTATTCCAAGTATGGCAGCCGATCAAATTAATGCATCAGTATGTCGATGGTTTGGGCTTAATGATCAACAAATCTTAACCCTATTCCCCCACTTAATTCAATTTGATAAACCATACGTACCATTTATTTAAAAGAAAAAAAACACAGGTGATTTACATACTTTCGCCTGTGTTTTTTAACACTAATACAGCAACCACCAACACCGCGGTAATTAATAGCCTATAGAAGCAATAACGTTATGTAACCAGTGCTGCCCTAGTGGCGTAAATACAATGATAAAAATGCTGATATTAATGAAAACTGTTAACCATAAAATGGCTTTAAACGGCTGTTTTTGTGATTTATGACGCAGGATTTTCTGTGCCCATAATGCACCGGGCCAACCACCAGCTAATGCTAATAAATGCAGGCTTGCTTCTTTGGTTCGCCATGCCTCTTTGCGTGCTGCTCGTTTATCATGCGCATACACAGCAAAGGTCACAATACTTAAACAGACATAACCAATTAATACCCAATACGGGCACTGAAATAGCCATACACAAAGGCTAACCAAACCGAGAAACAACACACTGAATCCTTGGGCCTTACTCATTGGAGCCGTATATTTATCTAACCCAGAATGAGGCTTAACAAATTCAACAGCTTGTGCAGCTTGCTTACCTTTATTATCCCGACCCAATTGATAATGTACACTTTCATTCACTCGAGGGCGGCTTTGGCGATCCACTAGTGCGCTAATATGAAAAAACACATTTTCACCACCCGCTTGAGGCTGAATAAAGCCAAAGCCTTTTTGATGATTCCATTGCACAACCGTGCCTTTATATTTCATGTTTTACCTATCGTTTTACACTGTAAACAGAACGAAGATTAATTAACGATGAATAATAGATAACACCATGAATTATTGATGCTTTATTATAACAATTATCAATGAATACTTTGTTTAATAACGGCTATAACGACATTACACTGCCGTAAACCTTTTTTTGCTATCAAGTTAATACTTTCATCACTAAAAATATCACAATTGTTGAGTGTGATTAAAGTAATGCATACAATAGCAACACACCCTCTTCCATTATTGTTATTAAAATAATTGTCGTAACCACGGCTTAATACTCATCTATACATCTCGTTAATTTGCTTATTGCGCCTTTCATCAAATTAGGTGAACCATGTTTAAACGCTTTGAAAATTTCACAGATGCATTTCCCAAACAAGACCCAGAGCAACCACCACAAGGTATTATTGCTTTTTGTCGTTACTATAGCCGAGGCTTTGAAAAACCATTGCTTATAATGGCAATCCTTAGTGCAACTGTTGCTATTCTCGAAGTTGTATTATTCGGTTTTATGGGAAAACTGGTTGATTGGCTAACAGAAAGTAATCCACATACTTTTCTGGCTCAAAATGGTACGAGTCTGTTTTGGTTAGGGTTGGTTATTTTGGTATTAATGCCAACACTGGTATTAATTTCATCGTTAATTACCCATCAATCATTATTGGGCAACTACCCGATGTCAATTCGATGGTTAGCACACCGTTACTTGCTCAAGCAAAGTGTGTCGTTCTATCAAGATGATTTTGCTGGCCGTATCGCGACCAAGGTTATGCAAACCTCACTTGCGGTGCGTGAAACAGTAATGAAAACCGCTGACGTATTTGTCTATGTTGCGGTTTATTTTACGTCATCGTTAGTCATTCTAGCCCAAGCTGACTGGTTATTAATGCTACCAATGTTATTTTGGTTAGCCGCTTATATCGGCATTCAATTATATTTTGTTCCCAAGCTTAAACATATTGCTGCTAAACAAGCTGATGCACGTTCAACCATGACGGGCTCAATTGTGGACAGCTACACCAATATTTCCACCGTAAAATTGTTTTCTCATGATCAGCGCGAAACCGAATATGCTGAAAAAGGTATGCAGGGCTTTTTAAGCACTGTTCATAAACAAATGCGGTTAGTGACAGGATTTAACTTCTGCGTTCAATTAACTAACTATACCCTGCTGTTTGCTATTTCTTCGATCTCGATTTATCTATGGATGCACGATGCTATTCAAGTGGGTGCGATCGCGATTGCTATCAGCCTTGCATTACGCATCAATGGTATGTCGATGTGGATCATGTGGGAAGTGGGTGCGTTATTTGAAAACATCGGTACGGTTGTAGATGGCATGAAAACTTTATCAAAGCCAATTTCGATTGAAGATGCCCCTGATGCTAAACCATTAGACGTCACTCAAGGTGGTATTGAATTTGATGATGTTAGCTTCCATTATGGCGAAAATAAAGGCGTGATCAGCCATCTTAACCTTAATATTAAACCCGGAGAAAAAGTAGGTTTAGTCGGGCGTTCTGGCGCAGGTAAATCAACCTTAGTTAACCTATTATTGCGCTTCCATGATGTTGAAGGCGGACAGATACGTATTGATGGTAAAGACATTACCTCTGCCACTCAAAATTCGTTACGTTGTAACATTGGTATGGTTACCCAAGACACCTCATTGCTGCATCGCTCCATTCGTGAAAACATACTCTATGGCGCCCCTGATGCTGGTGAAGAACGTTTATTAGCGGCAACACACCAAGCACATGCGCATGAGTTTATTGAAACGCTCACCGATTCTTTTGGTAATGTCGGTTATGATGCTCAAGTGGGTGAACGTGGGGTTAAACTTTCAGGAGGACAACGTCAGCGAATTGCTATTTCACGGGTCTTACTTAAAAACGCTCCGATATTGATTCTAGATGAAGCCACATCAGCGTTAGATTCTGAAGTTGAAGCCGCGATTCAAGACAGTCTTAATAAATTGATGCAAGGTAAAACCGTCATAGCCATTGCCCACCGTTTATCGACCATTGCCGCGATGGATCGTTTGATTATCCTTGATAAAGGCCAAATCATTGAGCAAGGCTCCCATGCTGAGTTATTACAGCAAAATGGAATTTATGCACAATTATGGGCGCATCAGACGGGTGGGTTTATTGGCGAGCAGAATGTTTCTGACAGCGCTGATGATTTGAATCGGAATATATAAAGATATTACCACTACAATGAAGCCGCTTTTTTAGCGGCTTATTTTTTGAATGCTTTATGGTGGGTTAGCTGATTAGCTAACTTACTTGTGGACAGAAACTGTTTAGATTCTTTGCTCTATTCTAGTGAGTAGACATTAGAAAAAGTAAGAGTAACGCCTAACTCAGGTGCGCTGAAGGTATCATCTGGATTATATTGTTAGTTTTGAATTAGAATGATTCAAGGATAGCGTATTGATCAGCCATTGCTTCATAGAGTTCATCGAACGTGTAACAAGTAATATGCTTACTATCAATAAGAGATTTACTTCTTCGTTGCTCAAAACGCTCATTGCAATCCCCTCGTGATAAGGAGCTTTGCCTCCCTATAATTAATGCCCCTTTATATTTTATTTCAAAGTGCCCAAACTCGGATTTCATATTTTGAGTCTGATTATTTGCAGCTAAATGTAGGTACCAATCGACAACTTGACTGTAACCTTTTTCAAACCTTGCAGCCCATGAATGCACCGATGTTTTTTTATTTATTTTTTTTGTAAAAATCGAGTTATCCTTTGCATCTTCAAATTCAATAAACACAAACTCTTGCATAGCTCCATTTGCCACAACAAAATCAGCTCTAAATTTTCCAATTAAAGGCAACTCATTATTGTAGTTTCTAGGGGCATCAATACCGACCACGCGGCCCATAAGTAGAATTAATTGAGGTCTACTTTTAAAGAAATTAAGGAGCTGTGTTTCATCTATTTCTGAGTTATTTTTTAGCAAGCTTTCGAATTCATCAAGCTCATTTTTACATTGAGTGCTTTTTAGTTGATTTGATTTTAATGAGATCATGCTTCTGACCTCATTATCTTTGAAATGCCATCAATCTTAATAAAATCAACAATAAATATTTCTTTGTTTTTCTTTGAGTAGATTATTCTAAATTTATTGTCTATTCTTCCGGAGTAAAGTTTTCTGCCTCCTTTCAAAACAGATGAGTGGATTTCCCTTTCTTTACCTTCTTGTAAAAGATTTATGGCTCTATGTGCTTTTTCCTGTATTTCTGTAGGAAGTGATTCAAAGGAGTCCATTGCCCTTTGAGTGAATTTTATCAATATGCTCATCTGACTCTTAGTGATTACTTATATAAGGTGAAAAGATTAATACGCATTAAACCTAACGCCGCCAGCTGGGCCGAAAAATAGAGCGAAGCGGCGTTTTTTGGGTCCAGCTGGCTTTGTTAGGTATTTCCTGCCTCGGTTTTCACTGGCAGTAAAATTCTAGCCTTGTCTATCCAAGTCTCATCTTGATATTCCTTTCCCGTGCGCTTAGAAAACTCATCTAAATAATATGATCTGAAGCATAACCAAAATCCATTCTCATCTTCCGCCTCTCTCCTGATACAAGAATAATACGGAGATACAGTAGACTTGATATCGAAATCTATTACCGAGTCATCGTCATCATCTCTGTAAACCATGACCTCCAAAACCTTTTGCTTTTCTGGTGTCATATCACGGAAATAGTCATCGACGTTTCCCTTAATCTCTTGCTCCCAGGTTGTCTTTGTTACCTCAGCAATAACAAGGTTGAGCGTAACAACATAAGTTCTATTTGATATTTGCGAAACTACTTTGATGTATTTGTTTTCGAGTAACGCTTTAAATGCCAGATTTGAAAAATCTAGAGTTATATCTCTCAGTGTTAATTCACGAAGTTTTTCTTTCGACTCCCAGCCTAAATGGGAAAATGATTCTGTATATTTTTGCAAGAGAGCCTCATCCTCTTTGGCTTTCTTTCTTTCATTCTCGGCTTTTTCTTCAAGATCTTGCTTGGCCAGCTTTTTGGCCTCGATTTTTCCATTCACAAAATTCCAGACTAACTCCCCCACCCAAGTAATAATTTGCCCAATAATCGAACCAAACCCAACACCTGCCAGTAGGACTACTATAGAAATATTTTCTTCTGGCGTTCCGAAGGACTTTGCAAGCTCACTAAAGTATTTCCAAGATACGATAATGAACACAGCAACTGAAATGTATTTCAAAGCAGCTTTCGGCGATGTCAGTGCCGAAAGAAGCTTAATTATTGTTGTGGCGGTTTCACTCAAAATTGTCTCCGTATTTGACGGTACCTAACAGTGTATTAACGTATTCTTTCTTTATACACTGCTTAGTGACTAAATATTTAGGCAATTATACTTTTTATGTGCATGCGGTGTCATTATCGCAGTAACGCTTTATTACTTTTGAAGACAGTAAGCTAACAGTAAAATAAAAGGTATAATTAAAACTAATCAAAAATCACGTTAATACAATATGAATGAGTAAAAGGTCTAACGCATAATGGGGCATAAATAAGTTTACTAACATGCCCCTATTCGATCTCTATTAGCAAAAAAACACGCCCCTAAAATAACTATGCTGCTTCACTTAATCTCAAGCTTTCATAGTAATCCTCAGCCAAAGCAGTTATTTTAAATTCAGCGTCTATTCCGACTATCTTTTCTACGGCTTCTTGGATAGATGCTAGATCGACATTAAAGAACTCTTTGCGAAGATTTACAGCATTTACACGTTTAGAATTAAACTCTCGGTGTAGCGCAGTTTCAAGACCTGGAGCGTCATCGGTGTAAATCATTGCATGTACATCAAATGGGAATGGTACACTTGCATCACCAAGTTCTTTAACCCTATCCATAGGCTCTAAACGACGGGAGAGAAACATAGGACAGCCATAAATTTCATGAGGTCTATCCATTATCTATGCAACACGAGTTTGAGCATTAAAGAAGCTAACGACAATAATACCTCTACAACGCGCGGATGGTAGATTCCCTATCGCCCTCGCGGGCATTTACTGTAGGGAATGACGGAATTTGAACACGGCATATGTTGTAAAGAATAACGAAGTTTGAACGCAGGCATTGTTGCTGAGAATGGCAGCAGCGAGAGAAAAAGTTATAGGTGTCCATTATTTTTTATTCACAGGTATTTCCTACAGGAATAGACCACGTTGTCCCGTCGAGAGCTTTATTAAATTCAAGGTAGGCCAATAACCGTTTTTTAGTACTTGTTGTAACCGATTCTAACTCTGAAGCAACGCGAGTTGGATGAACTGCATTTTTCCCTGAATCATTAAATGTAAAGAAAATACAATTTATAGCTCTGGAATTAATTCGATTTATTTCTTTGACTTTAATTATATTCCCAGTATCAACCACTAGTGATTTTTGAAGTCCTTTTGCTAATTGTTGAGCTGCTTTTTTATGAGACTCTTCTTGATAGTTGATTTCAATGAAATTATCAACATCATCTCTAATTCCATTGCCATCTATGTCAATCCCTAATAACTCATCACTTCTATCAGTTAAGTTTGGTATTAAATTTGATTCAGCCAGCTGATCTATTCTCTCTTTGTCTGTAAGTTCAGAAGATATTCCAAGTTCAAACCATGGGCCGTTTGAATTAGATGCACCGAAGCTAGGTTCTTCGTTTTCATTCCACCATTTCGATAAGTAAAAATTAGATTTATGCTTAACTAAAACCCCTTTGGAATACGTTTCAGATGGCTCCCAGAGTTCAATTTTTGACGTGTCAAATGTTACCCAGCCATCTAGATTGTCTGTATTATCTTCTGGCTTGTAATTAAAACTCCGCGAGGTTGCAATATAAGTCATATCTTCCCATGATATAATATCACCTGTTTCATATTGCTTGTTATCTTCCCATAATTCAGAAGCCATGGATGTATTGTGTGAGAATATAAATATAATTAATAATAGTACTCTTTTCATGTTTATCTCTTGATGGTTAAATTTCGAGAGCATTTTATTATGATAAAAAAAAGAGATAAATTATGTTTATAACATTTACGACTGTTTATAAAAGTTATCATGATCGTGACTATGTTGTTGCAATTAATAACAGAGTGAAATAACAAATTTCATCTGAAAATTTATTGTTTAAGTCAAAGTTACAACCACGGTTCTGTTCAACTTCTAGTTGGCCAGCAGCCAATAAAAGAAACATGGGACAGCCATATTTCTTTGAAGACTACCCGTGATCTATCCACCACACGTTTGGGTATTACAAACACCAACGAAAAAATAACTCTACAACGCGCAAATAGTAGATTCCCTATCACCCTCGCGGGCATTCACTGTAGGGAATGATGGCATTTGGACTCTGCATATATTGTAGGGAATAACGATGTTTGAACGCAGGCATGTGTTATTAAGAATCGCAGCAGCGAGAGAAAAAGTTATGGGTGTCCATTATTTTTTTATTTTTTAGCATTGTTATATCCAAATAAAAGCCAATACCTTATTCACTTTCGACTAAGAGTATTGGCTTTATTTGTATGATAACTATTGCGGTTGTTTTAACGTTACAGACCGAAAGATGCTATCAAATTATGGAAATACAGTGAGATACTTGCCCAAGTTCGAGTGAACCAGCCGCCTTGTTGAACGCTGTTGAGTGCGACAAGTGGCTTCGATTGAATAACTTTGTCTTTATAGGTTACGGTAATTTCACCTAATTTTTCACCCTTCTCAACCGGTGCTTTGATATCACGGTCAATTTGAAGCTTAGTTAGCAGATCTTTCTCATCAACACTGGAAGGAAGAACCAAGGTTAATGGCTTATCAAGGCCTAAAGAAACAGTATCTTGTTTTCCGCCCCAAACGTTTTGTTCAGAAAGATTACTGTTTGCTGCAGACAAGGTGTCTTGCTTGAAGAAATGGAAACCGTAATTAAATAGTGCCTTACTTTGAGCAGCAACATCATTCAGTGATTTTGTGCCTAGAACAACTGCCACCAACTTCATTGGGTTATTGGGTATCTTAGCGGAGCTTACCAGTGAGTAGCCCGCAGCTTCTGTACTGCCTGTTTTCATGCCAGTCGCATACTGATAAGTGAACAATAAGCGATTGAAATTTGGTTGGCGGATATGATTGTATTCAAAATACTTTTGACTGAAAAAAGGAAAGTATTGAGGATAATCATTCATGAGATGCTGTCCAAGCAGCCCAAGATCATAAGCGGTTGAGAAATGTGCTGGCGCAGGCAGACCCATGACAGTTGTGAAATGGGTATTGTGCATACCGAGCTTAACAGCTGTCGCGTTCATCATTGCAACGAATGAAGATTGCGAACCCGCTATGTAATTTGCCAGAGTGACAGCGGCATCATTGCCTGATTCAACAATGACACCTGAGATAAGATCTTTTACTGAAACAAAAGAGCCAGGCTTTAAGAACATTCTTGATCCACCCGTGCGCCACGCGACTTCTGGTACTTGTACTTTTGAGTCTAGTGAAATTACACCGTCAGCCAGTTTTTGTTCAACAATGTACATGAGCATTAACTTGGTGGTGCTGGCTGGGGCCATACGCACGTTGGCATCGTTAGCGGCAATAATCTGTCCCGTATTAGCATCCATTAAAATGAAAGCGCGTGCCTCAACTTGAGGTGAGAATATTCCTGCCTGAGCCCATTTTTGCACCAGTGTTTCTGGAATCCCATTATTACTACCCGCTTCTGGTGGTGCAGAAGGCACTTGTATATTTTCTGGAATACTGGTTTTTACGTCGATAGCGCCAAAGCTATTAAGTGGAGCTTGAGCTTCTTTGTATTGCGTTGCCGCGAAGTAATCACTATCGGGCATAGTGTTCGTTGTATTATTGCTAGATGTGGCAAATACGGTACTAGAGGTAAATAATACGGCGATAGTTGCTGCTAAGGAAAGTTGTTTGATTATTGTCATAAGAATACTTAATTTATAGTTACTTACTAAAAGCGCGATAGAAAAAAGCGATTAGATAGAATACTGACTCCAGTAAGGGATTAATGCCTTGCAGAGTCTATCCATCACAACCACAAAAACGGGGAATGCCTTTTCGTTCTTGATCAGCGTTACAATGACTTTGGTTACAGATCGTATTCCTATAATGATGTTTCGATCATTATGCCTATATGACCTTAATCCCGTTGATGGCTATACCCAAATGATGGCGCGTAAGTCCTGCTTTCTCTGCAGATCATTAAACCTCATATTGGTTATAGCCTCTCATATATTGTCTATTTCCATTTTACCAGCAGATTCTTTATAGAAACCTGAACGGCAATGATGTTTATACCGCATAAAACCCAGCAAGTAATTCTTTTTGACGATAGAGAAAACATGGGATAGACATTTATTATGGAAATAGAATAATGAGAACGATCTATGCTCTATTCCTAGCAAGATTAAGCTTTATAAGACTGTAATGGAAATTATTCGATAACGTGCGGGTGGTAATTGCCTTCACGTATTCGTTGTAGTTTTTGACTATCGTTGCCAATTAAAACTGACTACTATTTTGTGTTAATCGTTAGGCTCACAGACTTACTCAAATAAATCAGCGTTATATGGAGTGATTAATACAAACATCTCGTTTTACAATCATTTCTTTGGCGTCTGATTCAGGAATCCAATACTGAAGTTTTTGTATCAGTTGTTGGCGAATAATAGGTTTAACCAGATGATCATTCATATATTGATTAATATCTTTCGTTACTTTACTACAATATTCACCAGACAGAGCAATGATAGGTATATTACAGCCCTTTTTCCGCAAGATTTTAGTCACTTCCAGTCCATCTATTTCAGGCATATGAATATCCATCAAAATGAGATCAGGTAGTGCTTGCTCAACGATGCGTAATGCATCATTCCCACTATTAGCCTGTAGTACCGTGATCCCTTCTTTAATTAAATAGCTGTGTACTAACATACGATTAACTTGCATATCATCAACAACTAATACACGTTTTCCAATCAAGTGCCCAAGGGGTTTGAGTGATCCACTGTCGACCAATGATTTTAATGATTGAGCAAATAACATCGGGCTATCACTGACCCTAAAATCACCCTGAAAAAGATTAGAGTCAAAATAGAGACAGCTTGTATTCTCACTGGTCAATGCAATTAATGGTATTTTCTGTACGTTACTACCAAAATCACCCGAACGGATGCTCTTAAATGCTTCAAATTGCGTTTGCGATAGAGAAAGATCATAGATCACAAAATCCACTTTACTATTAACAATATGCTGAGCTGCACTCTCCCAGTTATCAAAGGTAGATACCAGGATATTAAAGCTAGAAAGTAGAGATGAGATAAGAGTGGTATTCTCTTTTTTGCCCATCACAAGAACTTGTTTGCCAGTTAATACATCTTTTAGTTCCTTAAATAAATTATCAGGAATATGTTCTTCGTTGATAATAGGAAACGTTAATCTAAAGCGAGTATAACTGCCATATTTTGATTGGCAGTGAATATTGCCCCCAAAAGCCTTCATTACACGACGACAATATGCTAATCCAAGTCCTGTACCATTACTTTTTCCTGATGTGTAAAAGTCATCAAAAATTTGTGGAATGGCATTATCAGCAATACCTGGTCCCGTATCGGTAACAATGATGTAGTTTTCTAATTCGCCACGTTCAAGATGAATAGAAAGCGTACTCAATGGGTATTGTGAAAAATAATAAACTGCATTTTTAACTAGATTAAACATCACAAAGCTAAATAGAGTCTCATTCACCAAAAATTGAAAATCATTTTGAGTATTAGTTATTACACGCGCTTGATGAGAGTCTCCAGCGAAACCATACTCATTCAGCGCTTGTTTTATTAATCGGCTAGCTGAATGTGCACTAAATGTCTGTGGGTTAATACTATTGCCTTTAATCTCATCAATAATAATATCAATAAACCGGCTTCCAAGCTGAACCGCTTTTTTACTTTCAGTTAGCTCTTTATAGAAATCTTTCATTTGTTCATTTAAAAAAGGATGTGCCGAGTTATTGCTGACATTTAATAAATCAGCATCAATACGCTCAAAATGGTATTGAATTTTTGATAATGGATTTCTAATCTCATGGGCGATAGAGCCCGCTAATACTTGTGATTTCCTTACTTGTTCTTCTGAGCGAATATATTGGTTAGCTTGTTCAAATAAAACTTGTAGAGCCTCAATTTCTTCACTGGAGAACAAACTATTATGGTCTTTTTTTGACACCATAAATAGATGAGATATATCGCCATTTTTACTCACTATAGGCAAAACTAACGCAGAATTACTGGCATCCATATCCTGCTTGAGCTGACTAATATTACTAAGTTCTGTATGCTTTTCATACTGAATCTGAAATTCCAGTTCATCTTTTACCAATACTGAGTAATTACCTGCAAAATATTTTTTAAATGCAGAAAATTCTGAATGGCTATTAATATTTAGAATCTGTCCTTTCTTTGTATTAAGTAATTCGTTAAGTCGAATAATACCGTGTTCAGTTGAGTGCTGAAAATGAAAAATAACTTTTTGAATATTTTCAGACGGATTCCCATTCTTTCCATAAAATAATCGATTCAATCCTCGCTTAATTTTAGCTAATGATAATTGCCAGCTAAATCCAACTAAGGCAATTAATAAAATAATAAATAGAGGATCGTTATCGAAAATAAGATTTGAAAAAAAAGAATAAATAAACAAATAAACAAATACATTACTTAAGATGCTAACACATTGAAATGCGATATAACGTAAAGAATAAAACCGATTAAATAGCAACGCATATCCAATTAAGAGCGTCTCAAAAATAGCCAATGTTGGCGGTAGCCAAGCAAGGGAAAAATCACCAAGAGCAAAGGGAACAAACGAATGTACTATCAGTGTAGTTATCATAAAGATAACCATACCTATAATCATATACTGAGATTTTTTCTGTATAAGAGCAGAGTTAGAGCGATTATAAATTAGAAAATTACGAAATGTTAATATTAAAAGCACTGCACCACAAAGAAAAAGCACTGATGCTTGTGGACCAAATGTAATTACGAAATCCCCCGCAGCAATAACCTTTACATCGATAACTGCCTGATTAGGTAATAAGTTAACCATCAGAGAATAAAGTAATAAAGCTATACAAATTAGTTTTTGGTGTAATAATAGTTTATTATTAGAACGTATAGAAATTAAGCTACATGAAAAGAGATAAGCACAAATAAAAGCAGAAAAAGAGGTTAAATTAGCAAAAAGTGCTATTTTAATGGCTGAATTTTCACTAAAAAAAGTAAGTAATTCTGATTGAAAATAAGCATTAGACAATATCCATAAAACGATAAATATAGAATAAGCTAAATAGGGATAATACACACTCTGCTTAACTCCTGACCGAGAGGTAAATAAAGTAAAGCTAAAATATCCAATCCAAGCCAAAACAATACTAGCAGCGAAAAATAATAATGCGACGCGTGATACAGATAAAAGTAAATGAAAAATATCAGACATTAACGGTCTCTCTCATAACTTTACGCATAACTACAATTTTCTTTTTATAATCTTTATAGCTATTTTTCTTAAAACCTTCATTTATACATTTTGTTAGCCAAAAACCTTTATACGTAATACAGCCATTTTCATTAACGTCCTGATAACCGGTATTAATGTAAGATGGCATTAGATGAGAGTCTTGATTTAATGCATTATAAAACAGAATCATTGTAGGCTGCTCAATAATAGTAAAGACGATATCGTAACCTCGTTCACAAAGAGCTTGAGCTATCATTTTTTGACACTGATACAAAAAGAATGAACGTTTAGCTAACGGTCCACTAACCGTCAATCTTAATACCTCACAAATGGCTTTATAATCAATGAGTGTATCGACTAATTGAGATTCAAATTCCAAGATACTAGAAGGGTGGAAGGTAAAACTAAGGGCATCAGAAAAAACGCCTGTCTGACGTAGTGCGTTTAGTTTCTTTTCATTTACATCAACTTGCCAGCGACTATTTTGGAAAAATGGATCAAATGTCAGCCAATTATCTCTTAGTTCCCAACCTTGAATTAATGCCGTCGAAGTAATAGTTGCTAAACCATTATCATCACCTTGCAGCATAATAAAATGTTGGCCTTTTTGCGAAAGTTCTAAATAAAACAGCATTTCATACCAGTGCTGCTCTTTTATGAATGTTTCAATATTTGTCAAGACAATAGCATCTGACAGAAGCATAGGTTTATTATAATGATGAGTCATAAATAGACGTTCATCGTTTTCAATATGCATTACAATTTCTGAAATAAACTCATTTGGCGCACATGTATGTACTTTATTTAGTGCCGCTATACGATTATTTTGATATTGTTCCACACGGTTAATAATTTTATATGATTCATATTCAGCCCAGCAATATAATATATTACCAAATAGAGAAATTGCGAGTTTCTCTATATCCAGATAAATTTCAGGTAGTCCTTCTAAAAGGCTATGTCCACAAATTTGATTAGCTATATCACTGGTAAATATTTGGTGTAAATTTCCGCTATAATTTTCACAGGTTTGGATCTGTGCCATACGATGGGATACGATTTTTGAGAAAATATCATATTCACCATTTTGATGAATATAAGTATGAATAAAATCTAACCCAAGTTGCTTTTGAGACTCAGAGTGGAAATCAGCTGATTTTATTGGAAAACAAGTCATTAAAGAATCAATCAGGTTCATAATTAATATGCATATCAAGAAGTAAAAATATGCGTTTATTTTATTTATGTTTTTTCTTTTGACAATCTTATTTATTAACCAATTCTGTTATTTCTTAAACGGTTTCATTTAATGTGATTCAAGTCATATAAATTCAGTTGCATTACATCCTGTAGTTTTCGATTTGATGCTCTCACTTGGTAAACTTACCTAATTATTAAATTTGCAAGATCTGATGAAAGTACCCAATATCACTCTCTACATCAAACATAACTTTGTGTCTTTTGTCATTTTTTACTCAATATTTGGTTAAACACCACTACTAGGCTGATATTTAACCTTTAATAACAATAACCCTACTTAGTTCCACATTTAATCACGCAAAACAACAATATCTTATTATAATTAATTAAACAGATGGTTAATAAACCTTAATCGTGCATGAATGGAATTTTGACTTAACACACCGAGAAGAAAATCTAATGTTGCAATAGCGTAACTTGAACCCTTTTCCCGTCAGACGTAACATGCGCACACCATTATTTAGAGAGGACACCGCTTTGAACACACCCAGTCGGTACTGGAATGAGATTTTTCCTCGTTAATCTGCCCTCTTCTGCTTTTGCGTGTGAGTTGGCTATGTTTAACTGCCAGCATGCACAATCCCTTATGTTCATTGCTTCTGTTTAAATCTTATTATTCCAGTTTTGTATTGGTAGATCCTGTATTTATCAGTTTCAAATCGTGTTTTAAAGTGTTCTTGATATCATCGCCATTAGTGGAGATATGAGACATGCTGAACGCATACACATTAAACGACCTACGTTTACAACGTTTAGATTTAGACGCCCAAGATCCTATTTCATCAGCATTATGGGTTGATCTCATCGAGCCCAATGAAGCAGAACGAGAGCGCGTTCAAGAAGAGCTTGGTCAAGGCCTTGCTACTCGTCCAGAGCTAGAAGACATTGAAGCCAGTGCGCGTTTTTTTGAAGATGAAGATGGCTTACATATTCACTCATTTTTTTATTTTGAAGATCTAGATGATTATGTAAGTAATGCGACAGTTGCTTTCACCATTCGTGATAGTCGCTTATTTACCTTGCGCGAACGTGAATTACCCGCTTTTCGTCTTTACCGTATGCGAGCGCGTACACAGCGTTTACAGCAAGGTAATGCCTATGAATTATTGCTCGATCTATTTGAAACAAAAATAGAGCAACTTGCCGATGTTATTGAAGATATTTACAGCGAACTAGAATCAATTGGTAAGACCATTTTAGGTGGCAATAAACCTGGTGCTAATTTTGATCAGGCTTTATCACATCTTGCAAAACAAGAAGATGCGGGATGGAAAATACGCTTGTGTCTAATGGATACTCAGCGAGCATTAAGCTTTTTAGTACGCAAAGCGCGTTTGCCTGAAATTGAATTAGAACAAGCCCGTGAAGTGTTACGCGATATTGATTCTTTGCTACCGCACAATGAATCTTTATTCCAAAAGGTTAACTTCCTAATGGATGCGGCCATGGGCTTTATTAATATTGAGCAAAACCGCATTATTAAAATATTCTCTGTGGTATCGGTTGTATTTTTACCACCGACACTGGTTGCCTCTAGCTATGGTATGAACTTTAAGTTTATGCCAGAACTTCACTGGGAACTGGGCTATCCCTATGCATTAGGATTGATGGTGCTGGCGGGGTTTGCACCCTACTTATTCTTCAAACGTAAGGGGTGGCTATAAGCCACTATTTATCCTTGCGACACGACTAATTATTTATAAAAAAAGAACCCTACTTCAAAGCAGGGTTCTTTAGTATTTATCGTCAATCTTCACTAACTGACAGTTTAAAATAACTGTTATTTGCTAACCGTTATAATTGTGGGTGTAGACCTAACTTTTCTAACACTAGCTTAAAGTTAGCTTGACGCTCTTTGGCATTATGCACTTCGCCAGTCGAACAAACAGAGTCAGGACAGCCACGGTTCACAATACCTGAAACGTCATCAATAAAATCAGTCCCTTTTAGGCCACCATCAACGTACTTTTTCAGTTCGTTATAGTAATTCCAATCTGCATATTGACCACCTTCATCAGAATATGCTTGAACCGATGTAACCCAGTAGAATAAACCTGCGATCCACTTGATCTCTTTGTTCTCTTCTGAGCTACAAATCAAGCCCGGATTTGAACAAAAATCAAGATCAGCATACAGTGGGTTTGCCGGTGGTGCTTCAACGGTTACGCCATCAATTGTTTGACCAATCGTTGCAGGATCAACATGTGAGCGACCTAAGTAATGGTTAAGCGTACCAAAGTTCTGGCGACCCGTAGTTTGAATAACACCACGTCCCCACCAGCCACAACCTTCAACACTCTCTTGGCTACTACCATCCCAAAGGAATGTACCCGCCTTTTGACCTACATAAGTTTTACACGTATCACGTTCCCACACTTGCTTTGAAGTATCCACTTTATCTGGTACATCATTACAGTGACCATTGTTAGTCCAACGCCCAACATACCCATTAACCAGCAAGCCACGCTCTTCTAATACCGCATTAGGTGCTGCAAATACAGGAGCCGGGGCGCCGTACCATTTAGCATGTGTTAATGCACTGACTTCCATTTTGTTATCACGAGGACAAGAGTAGGCATAATCTAAGCCTGAATTAGGGTTTACGCCATAATCTGCGTATTTCTGACCTAACTGACCACAACTTGCCGACATTGGATAGTCTGCAGGTGCACCATATTTAACTTCAGACCAGTTATTCTCGTCACACGCATTGTAACGGATAGTTTCTTGCATGCTTTGAGCTAAGAATGCAGCAATCGCAACTTTAGCGTAAGTAATGTTCGTTGCATCATCCGCGTCATCATTTAATAGCCAGAATTTATTACCTGCAACACCAATGTTATGCATTGCATTTAAGCCATCAAGGAAATCATTCCACTTATAAACGGTCGATGGAATCCACTGTGATTGTGGGGTTTCATAAAGGAACGCTTCGTTATCCATCACATCAGCTGCATTTGTTAACTCACGGTTCAGTGCTTCAATACGGGTTAACGAGCCTTTTTCTAACTCTTTACCGACATAATATAGTGGTACTTTAGCATTCTGGTAAGATTCAATTTGTGCCGTTAAACTAGCACTATTCTTATCAAATAATAATGCAAAAACATTACTGTAAGCCGCTTTACGGATTTGTGCTTGATGCGTTGTATCACCCATAAAGTAATTGGCAGCTTGATCTGTTGACATATTTGCCAGCATAGCCGGTGTCTTTATGTAATCAGTAACTTGCTTTACATACTCGAGTGCATTGTGCCATTGATCACTTGATAATGATGCCGTTGCACTTGATTTAGTAAATGCAATGAAATCAGCTTTAGTTGCGCTATCAGCTTTATAAAGTGCTAACTTATCTAATAGATCAGCCGTATGATTAGACGCCGCATCCCATACTGACTGACGCCCTGAATAGGTATTAAAGGCAAAATCACCAATCGATAGTGACCAACCAAATGAAGATTGTGGTGCAACAGTTGATACGATCAAGTTATGTGCTTGCGCCCAGCCTTGTAGATCATTGCTCAGGGCATTGATCGCATCAATATCAATGTTACTACCAGTACTATCAACGGCTTTGATTAGTGCTTCTTTAACCGCAATATTTTGTGATGATAAAGTCTTATCTTGTGTTGCCTTATCAAGCACATCACTACTGATAATAATCGATGCAGAATCCGTTTGAGTCGCTGTTTCAATCATCGATACAAACGATGCTACTAGCTTATCAACATTGGTTAAATCTGCACTACTGCTTGCTTCAAAAGTTAATGTAGCAGGAGCCGTTGAAGATGGACTTGCAACGACAAATGTATTTGGCCAACCAGCAACTTCTAAACGAACAGGATCCATCGGGTTTGGTAGCGAAAGTAGTGGCGCAGTGCCAGGTTCTGAGCCATCACAATTTAGGTGAAGCGCCCATGAGCTATCACTACCTGGTGCTGTTTGAGTCCAATAAATAGCTGAGTAAGCAATATTATTGTGTACCATAATGTCACCACCTGTTGCATGATCGCCACGCGTCCAGTCTGGGTAAACATTAAACTCTTCACACAACCCACCTGGTGGTGTTACCGGTGGCTCCACGATTTCTTCTTTAACGGTAATAATTAAATTTGTAGTAGCAGAAAGATCTTGTGCATCCGTTGCAATAGCACTCAGTGTTACACTACCTGTTTGAGTTGGCAGCCAATCACAACTAAATGTATTTGTTGCTGCAGCATCAAAACTACAAATTTGTTGATTATTTGCATTAACAACCACTGTCGTTAAATCTTTATCTGCATCAAATGCGTTAACTGCAATTGAAACGGTGTCTGTTTTATTGATGGTTGAGCCATTTGCTGGAGAGCTAAAACTCACCACTGGCGCAGTAAAATCTTCAGTAGTTTCAGCTTCAATTGTCACAGAAACAGATTGCTGTTCGATCTTTTGATTATTTTTATCAAACACAAACACATTAATGACAGCACTGCCCGCTTCACTTGGCGTCCAAGTTTGAGAATAAAGCATAGTGTTTTGGTCAATCGCTTTTTCCGCTAATTTAGTATTGCCAACCCAAAACTCAACTTTAGATGCTAATTCGCCATCAATGTTTGCTTTAATTACAACAGCTTCATTAACTTTAACTAACTGACCAGTCACTGGTGATAAAATTGATAACTCGGTCACATCAGGCTCAGGCGACGGCTCATCAGAACATTCGGTTAACTTCCAGAACCATGAACTGGCACTTGGTGCTTCCCATATACCTGGATTATTTTGAGCAATAAAGCACTGCCCGTCATAGGATACAACATCACCATTTTTGACTTGTGTTGTGCCTGGAATGAAAGGAATAATTCCATCAAGATCAGGGTTGGGTTCAGGATCGGGGGTTGGGTTCGGATTTGGTTCACCAGAGCATTCTACGCTATTCCAAAACCATGAATCAGCACTTGGCGATTCCCATATTCCAGGATTATTTTTGGCAACAAAACAGGTACCATTATAAGAAACCATATCACCGTTCTGAACGATCGTTTCTCCAGGAATAAAAGAGACAATACGAGCATCAGCAGCATAAACATTACCGCTAAGAATCGCGCTAAAAATAGCTGCTGTTATTTTATTTATTTTTTTCACTTAATTTCCTAAGTATGCTCACTCGTTTTAACAAACCTAAAGCGCTTATCCTTTATAAGTATCATTGTTGTATTCCGTACAACTTACTTATATTTAGCCTTTGTTTTCACTTATGAAGCGTCATCAACCAATGCAGTTGCATATAGTTTATAATTAAATATTATATCTATAATTAATTTTATCGATAGAATATGTAACAAAAAATTAGAATACTGCAATATATGTAACAACAATGACCATCGGTGAGCATTAACACGCGATTTTTATACTGAATCTATGTTTTAGGTCTTAAGTCATCAATAACAGCGCCAATAATAAAATAAAGGCTAATGCCCATATAATGTTTCAAATTGAGGTCTATTTTATTCCCAAATAGGCGACTCATTCCCAATGATAGATTTTAAAACATCAATAAATAATTTGGTTTTTATAGGAGCATCTCGATGTGGGTATACCGCATAAAGAGTGCCGAAATTCCCTACTGAAAATAATGCTATTTTTTCATCTAATAGATTACTTATAGTCATCTCACTAACTGAGAGTAAAGCTTTTTAGAGTTAGGAAATTTAGACATTCTATCGAGTATTTGAAGGAAATTATTATGAAAACATTATCAATTACGAATCAAAACGGCATTGCAACTGTGACTATCAACAATCCGCCAGTGAATGTTTTAACAATTAACTTAATCAACGAAATTAATGCGTTTCTACTTTCTTTAAAAGATGATCGAACCACTAAAGTCGTGGTCTTTAAATCTTTACATGAGACCTTTTTTTTATCCCATCTTGATCTTAATGTGATTAATGGTACGCAAAGAGGACAAGCTGCGTCGATTGAATTCAATTATATGATCATGAATATTAAAGCGATGAAACAAGTAACGGTTGCCTTAGTGGATGGTGTTGCTCGTGGTGGCGGTAATGAATTTGTAATGGCATGTGATCTTGCTTATGCCACTGAGAATGCGGCATTTGCTCAACCAGAAGTTCACGTTAACATTCCAACAGGAGGCCAAGGTGCTGTTCAATTTGTAAGAAGAATGGGTAAAAATAAAGCATTACAAGCATTGCTATTAGGCAATGATTTTACAGCACAACAGGCTGAAAAATTAAATATTATTACTCAATTTGTTCCTAAAGCTGAAATCGATGCATTTTTGGCGACGACGCTTGGAACTATTTGCCACTTAGAAGTACGTGATATCGTGATGTATAAAGAAATCATCGCCGCTTCAATTAAAGATGAAAATGCAGGTGCTGAACTAGAGTTACGTTATTTTTTAGAGCGAGCAAAAGATATTCAAGGTATCTTTGTTGGCCTTGTTAATAAACAATTTACTGGGCCTTCATTATTTTAGGCATACCAATAAACCAGACCTATTATTAAATAAGATAAGCGTCTAAAAACAATAATGATTAAAACTACAATTATTTTCTAATAAAGCTTTTTGTCACTCTAAAATAAGGTAACATAGCGCCAATACTGCTAACGTATTAGATAGCAATTTTTCTAAATAAGATTAAGGTATAATCAATGGATTACCAACATTACTATGAAGCTATGATCGAAATATTAGTAGATAATTTTGATACAGATATTGGCGAGTATAATGGTAAAATTGAGCTATCTGTTGATGAATATAACGACAGTTGCACCATTGCCAAAGAATTTGATGTTGCTTATAACCCAGAACATACAGTATTAGATGTATTACAATTAGCAACACCTGAAGTTGCTGAAATAACATCTTATATTGTTTCTGCTCCCGCACTAGGTTGTCTTATTGATTACTTAGAAGATGAGCTAATTGTTGATTTTGAAGATTAGCCCCACGGCTAACAACTAACATTCAAAGCTAACCGTTATTACTGTTAGCCTTGAATTATAAATAACATGTTCTATTACAATGATTAGCCAAATGAACAATGTTCCATAAGCAAATTCTGCATTAAAATCTCTAATTATTATAAATATCAATTGAAGATTGATTTATGTTCGATACCATAGGGTACCAATCACTTATAATCGCTATTCTATGATAAATAGCATAAGGCAAAGGATGCAACTCAAAATTTATATCAAACTAGACGGTATTATTTGGAAAGTTACAACTGATGGCCAATGGTTACCACTGAGTCCATCTGAGGCTATTGATATTAAATTACCTTTCATTTATGAGCATACACATTTTAACGATATTATCAGTATTCATTTTAATAAAAGCGAGATCTTAACAGACTAACTCTACTCATATTCTATCCAACTAATCTTTGATTACCATCACTCAATATTCATACCGTACTCGCTGTTACAACAGCGGGTTTGAAAAAACAGCAAACTAACCTTATGTACACAGCCTCTTCAATGTCTCAATTATTGATGTAATTAATCCTGTCATATCACCAATAATGTCACTAGCTTCTCTATTCACATATCGGCACCTGATATAAAAAGCTCACCTCTTATAATAACCATAACTTTCACATTTTCATGGATAAATTAATGTTAGATTCTGATCTTAAAATATCTCAATGGCGGCAACAACGTAAAAAAGGGCTATTTCATTTTATCATAAGCCATTATTTTCTAGGATGTTTAGGTTTCTTAGGAGGAAAAACACTGGAAAGATTATCATTCTCTGATAATGATTTAGATTTACTGTTCGCCAAAGAATTATTAATCACATTTATGACTCTTAGCATTATAATTCCATTAGTTGGCCTTTTTTTTTGGTGCTGGAATGAACGTAAATATCATCGCCATAATGAAAAATACAATTCACATACTACAAAAAAAAATTATGACTAAAAAGGATTTTAATAATGAATACTCGACAAAAAATTGCACTTGGACTAGGCTCAGGATTACTTATCGGTTCCGTTGCAACAGTATTGCCCACTTTTCAATTTGGTTGTTTTGTACTCGGATTAATCTTATTCAATTACGTTATTATTACTAAGAAAAACTAACGTTTAGCAATAACAGCGAATTTATATTGGCACAACAATATTACAGGCATAACGCAGGCAGTAGTAGTAATAATGTCACTTAACGTATGGTACTTCTGATGCATCATTAAAGCGGCATAACCCACCATAGAAAGCACCATCCCCCCTCTTAATTTAGGGGTATATACAAGAAAGTAACCAATAAAAACAAGCGCAATGGCGGTATGGGTACTGTAATCCAAATTAAATGCCGGCCAAATCCCCAACGTATTATCAACAAACATAACCACATAAATAAAAGCCGTTGACAGCAAGACCCCACCCAGCGCGAATAACCTACTTCTCATCCCCTGTTCACGTCCTAATCGCGTCATACAAATAACGCACATTATTGCAATCATTGGAGTATAAAGATCAGCAACAAAAGCCCATTGTTCAAAAGTCATTATTGGTATTTTCCAAATAAATAACGCCTATATTCACATAAATAGTGATGTATTTCATCTATTTATGTGCGAGGTGCGAGGTGCGAGGTGCGAGGTGCGAGGTGCGAGGTGCGAAAATTTAAGTCCACTTTATAGTACCAGTCAAATAACCAAGTTATTTAGTGGGGTTGGTTTGGGCATTAGAGGATTTGAACCCGCTTTTTATTGCACCAATTAAATACATCACTATTTTATTCAGACGAAAAAAAGCCAACAGCTAAATGTTGGCTTTTTTAGTAATTTGGCGGAGAGATAGGGATTTGAACCCTAGATACGCTATAAACGTATGCTGGTTTTCAAGACCAGTGCTTTCAACCGCTCAGCCATCTCTCCATGGGGCGTATAATACAATTACCATTTAATTCTGTAAACTCAAAAACTGTCAACTGATTAATTTTAAAACATTTTTTAGCGTTTTTTACCAAAGTCACACACATAAATAACTAAAACCGCTCATCTATGCTTATTAAATGATCACTTTCTATGTTTCTCTTTTAGCGTTGCTATCTTTATTTTCGTTATCTCAGTAATGATCCGTTATAATAGAAACAGTTATCTCATTACTAGGCTGAAAAACACATGGCAAACAAACCCGATTTTACGGAAGAAGAATATCAAGCTTTTGCTCAGCTAATGGATTCCTATAATCGAACCTTTGCAGTTTCACTCACTACTCTCATTTTATCTATCCTAGGTTTTGTTATTGCTGAAACTCAAATAGGTTACGCCATCACTGATACTATCCGCTGGATATTTGGCTTATTGGTTATATTACCCTTAACAATTACAGTTATTGGTTCAAAACGGGATTTTAATAGTTTGGCATTTAGCATGCCAAAAACAATTCTCTATTCAGTACTCAATGCGGTGAGTCTTATCACTATTGTAGGGCTCGTTTTTAATCTTAACTAACCATCCTCCTTAGTGTGTTTCTCGCCTCACATTATTTCCTTTCGATAATGAACCGCCAACTCACTGACGGTTCAAACAAATAACACAATGATAATAAACAAATAATTTATAACATGTATTTTAAATGACTCTTTACATTGACAACCACCAATCCGAAGAATAACATGCATTCAAAATACAACTTAAAGCGCTAAAGGAATTTAAAAATGGCTGTTCATGTTAAAAACAATATTACTTGGGTTGGACAACGTGATTGGGAAGTACGTGATTTTCATGGCACAGAATATAAAACAACCCGTGGTACGAGCTATAATAGTTATCTAATTCGTGAAGGCAAAAATGTGCTCATCGATACCGTTGATCACAAATTCACATTAGCTTTCCTACAAAATTTAGAACAAGAAATTAATCTTAACGACATTGATTTTATCGTTATTAACCATGCAGAAGAAGATCATGCTGGTGCGCTAAGTGAATTAATGAGCCGTATTCCTAATACACCTATCTATTGTACTGAAAACGCAATTGACTCAATCGTTGGTCATCATCACCACCCAGAGTGGAACTTCAACACCGTAAAAACGGGTGACACGCTTGATATTGGTAATGGTAAAGCATTAGTGTTTATTGAAACGCCAATGTTGCACTGGCCTGATAGTATGATGACTTACATGACTGAAGATGCCGTTCTATTTAGTAATGATGCTTTTGGTCAACATTACTGTGATGAACGTTTATTTAATGACGAAGTTGACCAAAACGAATTGCTTGATCAGTGTTTACGTTATTACTCAAATATTTTGACGCCATTTAGTCCACTTGTTACCAATAAGATTAAAGAGGTTCTAAGCTTTAACCTTCCAGTTGATATGGTTGCCACTTCACACGGTGTTATTTGGCGTGATAACCCAACTCAAATTATTGAAAAATACCTTGAATGGGCTAATCAATATCAAGAAAACCGTATCACTATTTTCTATGATTCTATGTCAAATAATACCCGCATGATGGCTGATGCTATTGCCCAAGGGATCACTGAAGAAGACGACCAAGTAATTGTGCGTATTTTCAATGTTGCTCGTCATGATAAAAATGAAATTCTTGCTAATATGTTCCGTTCTAAAGGGGTACTCGTTGGCTCATCAACAATGAATAACGTTATGATGCCTAAAGTTGCTGGTTTACTAGAAGAAATCACAGGCTTACGTTTTAAAAATAAAAAAGCTGGTGCCTTTGGTAGTTACGGTTGGAATGGTGGTGCTGTTGATCGTATTCACGCGCGTTTAACTGATGCAGGTTTCTTCACGACTGTTGGTCTTAAAACTAAATGGCGCCCAGATGGTAAAGCATTACAAGAATGTCGAGAGCATGGTAAAAAAATCGCTAAAGAATGGGCTCAAAGTGTACGCCCTTATGATCATTACACACCTTTTACTACTGAAGTAACGCCAGCTGCGACAATACAAGTCGCGATTGATGTTCCTGAAATAATCGAACAAGCAAGTATTGTTGAAGTAGAGCCAACAACTGAGATGGCAGTTAAATGTTGTGCACAAGCAGCGGGTGGCCAGAAAATGTTATGCACGGTTTGTCAGTGGGTTTACGATCCTGCACTTGGTGAACCAAATCAAGATGTTGCCCCTGGTACTGCTTGGGAAGATGTACCTGATAGTTTCCTATGCCCTGAATGTGGTATTGGTAAAGAAGTATTTGAGCCAATCAACTAAATAAATGAGAGCTAACAATGTCAAATCCAATTATTGTCATTGGTAGTGGCTTCGCTGCTTACCAATGGGTGAAATCATTTAGAAAACTAGATCCACAAACTGCCATTACTTTAGTAACCGCGGATCAAGGTGCGGATTACTCTAAACCTGAATTAAGCCATGTATTTAGTCGTAGCCAACAAGCGACAGATCTTATAAAACAAACAGCGGCTGAATTTGCGGCAGAGCAGAATATTAAATTAATAACAGAAACAGTTATTAACGAAATTAACACCGAACAACAATGGGTATATTTTGATCAGCAACAATTGCACTATTCTTCATTAATTATTGCAACGGGTGCTACATCATTTATACCAAATTTTGCAGGTAATGCGACAAATAAGATAATCACATTAAATAGTCTATCTGAGCTTCAGCAGAACCAATTACAAATAAATGCCGCAAAACATATTACTATTTTAGGGGCTGGCTTAATTGGCACTGAAATAGCAATTGATTTAGCTACCGCGGGTAAAAAAATTACACTGTGTGATAAAGCCGCTGCCATGATGCCCGCTTTACTGCCGGAGTTTATTGCCGCAGAACTGCAGCAAATATTAAGTCAAAAAGAAATAGATCTTCAGCTAAACGCTACCATAAATGAAATTAATTTTGATGGCGAAAAGATGATAATTTCACAGCAAGGTAGAAAGGATATAAATACAGATATCGTTATTGCAGCGATGGGACTAGCACCAAGAATTGATTTAGCAAAACAAGCTGGAATCAGTACTAATCGAGGCATTATAGTCAATAATATGCTACAAACCTCCGCTAAGAATGTATATGCTATTGGCGATTGTGCTGAAATCAGCGGTAAAGTCAGTGCATTTATACAGCCTATTATGTTATCAGCAATGGCACTTGCAAAAACATTAGCAGGTACACCAACGCAATTATCTCTGCCTCCAATGTTAATCAAAGCAAAAACACCTTGGTTACCGTTAAGTTTAGCGGGAATCACAACCGCTATAGATATTCATTGGCAAGTTGAACGAGATCATGAAGGCTATATTGCAAAGGCACATACAGCAGATCAGACTCTTATTGGATTTATCGCTTCTCATAATAAACAAAAACAAGTCTTTGCATTATTAAGACAGTTACCGCCTGCATTATAAACAGAACAATATTACAATTAAGCCCACTTTCTTGTGGGCTTATTGCTGGGTATTACTTACTAAAATCAAGTTTACTCCATCTAAAACAACTATAATTACCCTATTACATCACGATTAATCTAATAAAACAGAATAATCACTTAATATAATATCTTGTTCTTGTAACTGCATAATAAATTTTTCATCGGTTAATATTTCTAGCTCTTTTGCTCTGGGAAGAGCATAACTACTAGAATCTAATAATAATTGATCTATATATGCAGGGTGACACATTATTTCTAATATATCTGTATCATTACGATGCTGATTGATAATATTTAAAATGGTGTTGATCGTAGCATTCTCACCATAAAAACCGCTATAAAAATAATACTTTGCTTGCTTTTTAGTTGAATTAAGATAACCAGATTCTCTTAATGGTACATTATAATAACGCGCGAAATCTTTCACTATAGGTAATATTTGTGGGTGGACATGTGCATGATGATGACTATCTATATGACTCAGTTGTATTCCTGTTGTCAGAAAATATTCTATCTGAGCTGTAATTTCATCAGTGATCTGTTGTTCACTGAAATGTTGTTTTTGTCTAAATTGGTGGCAAGAAAAAAAACTTCCGTTCTGATCAGTTAAGCTTGATGCCGAAGTCAACGGAACTCCAGTTGTAAAGCGTAAATGAATACCTACATGAAGTGATGGTGTATTTTTTGCTAACTCAATCGCTTGTTTTTCTGCGGTCATACCGACCATTAAAGTAGTTGAACGAACAACGCCAACCTGATTAGCTGCAATAATCCCTAAATTGATCCCCGGAGTTAAGCCAAAATCATCGGCATTAAAAATAACATGCATGATATCTCCTAAATATAAAGTATTGGGGCATCTTGGCAATTTGATTTGTTAACTATCTATGTATTATTTAAATTGTGGTAAATAATCACGATTGGTTCGCAATATATCATCCAAAATTTCTTTTGCTTGAGTAATCCCCCCAACGAGAGGGTGATTAACTAACGCAATTAGGCCTTTGTTATAATCACCATGCACTGCAGCTTCAATTGTCAATTGCTCATAGGCTTTTACTTGATGAATTAATCCACTTACTTCTGGATTTAATTCACCAACAGCTAAAGGTCGAGCCCCCCAACTTCCAACAATAGCACTACATTCGATCACTACATCATCAGACAACCCTGAAATAGTACCATTATTACGCACATTAACGACATTGATTGTATTCAAATTGTTAACTATCGCATCCATTAAATTCAATGATGCATCAGAATAATATGCGCCACCACGCTGCTCAAGCTCCTTTGGCTTATCTGCCAAATTAGGATCTTGATATAACTTAAAGAGATCTTTTTCTGTTAGCATAACTTGCTCTGCACGAGTCCCCTCATTTTGAGCGGCATACTTTTCTTCTGTTAGCATCTCCTCTGTTTGATAAAAATAGCGATGATATGGGCACGGAATTGCGCCTAATGCTTTAATAAAATCAGGATCCCAAGGTTCTTCAAAGATATTATTCATACTAAAATTAGCACCATCAGCTATCTTTTCTAAAATATCCACCATAATATTTTTACCATTAAGCCAAGCTTGATGAACCCACACTAAATGATTTAATCCTGCAAATTCTAAAGATAAATCACGAGTAGAACATTGCATCATTTCAGCAATCATCATCGTCATAGCGACTGGCACATTGCAAAGACCTATTGTTTTCACATTAGTATATTTTAATATCGCTTCAGTCACTAAGCCTGCAGGATTTGTAAAGTTTAACATCCAAGCATTAGGTGCTAACTCTTCAATATCCTTACAGATATCTAAGATTACAGGAATAGTACGTAATGCTTTTGCAAATCCACCTGGACCTGTTGTTTCTTGGCCAATTACATTATACTTAAGAGGAATACGTTCATCATTAGCTCGTGCTTGTAATCCACCAACACGAAATTGAGTCATAACAAAGTCTGCATCTTTTATTGCCGTACGACGATCAAGGGAAGCTTTAACGATAATATTAGCATTTGCTTTTAATACCATTCGCTGAACTAGTGCTTCAATAATATCTAGCTTCTCCTGACCTGCTTCGATATCAACAAAATGAATTTCAGTAATAGGTAATGAATTAGTTCTTTTTAATATACCTTCAACTAACTCAGGGGTATAACTACTCCCCCCACCAATTACTGCTAATTTTATCGGTTTTCTAATCATTATTTAATCCTCATATTTACATGGTATGATTTTTTATTAATAGAAACCACATAATAAACATATTCAGGTATAATCTGCATATACACTAAACCAGAGGCAAATGCTAAATACAGATGCCTCTATATATCGATGATGAAATATTTACATTATTTAAATATGATTAACGTCTATTTGCCATTCGCTTATATTGATGACGTCGACCACGCAAAGTAATACCCAAGCGCATAATATTTTCTGGTGGTGCAATACCGCTATAACCGCCATCACCAATATGAACAATATCAGCCCCCGCAGCCTTACAAGCCATTGCAACCTTTTCTATATATGATTCAGTCGCACCTTCTTGAGAAGTACCAATGGCTAACATTCCTAACATGCCACTGTCATGAACTTTCATCATCATACTTTTTGCTAAATTCGAATCTACACCGGGCGTAGTATATGGCGCAGGGAACATCATGACGTCAGCTCCAGCCTCGGCAAATTGATCAATAATACTCAAATTATAATCATTACCAACGCCGCCAGCATGCATTTTACCAGCGATAACAATGATATCTTTCGATACACTACGTACTAGAGATATCGCATCAAGAATAGTCTCTTGAGTGACACAATTACCCGGATTTCCCGTTAGCATTACATAATTGAGTCCTATTTTTATAGCTTGCTCAATCGTTTCTTTAGTTACCGTTCGACCAACATCAACATGAGTAACATTACTTGGTACGGGTTCTAAATTGCACCCGATTAAACGTCCTGTTAATGCTTTAATTTGTTCGATATTCATCACATCGTCAGGAGATTCAGACAACGTTTTAATTATCGGATTCATTACATCCAGACAGTTTAATGTAATCATATCAGCACCAAATGCAGCAGCAATTTCAGCTCCTGAAACCATATCTATTGGTGGTGCAATAGCAACAACATTTTCAACCATGATAGTTCGACCTTCAGAGTTTTTAATGCTATCAACCAATTGATTACGCGACGCTGTTTTAAAATCTTGTGCTGTATAATCAAATATTCTCTTCTGCATAACTATCACTCCTTTGATGTATTGCTTGATGCTGTATTTTTGCTTGTATCGCAATAATTTCTTCTGCCAGTTCTCGGCAAAGCATCGTCGTCATTATATGATCTTGAATATGCGTAAGAATCAGAGTCATTTTGACTTTGCCGATACCTTCATCAAATCCAATTAAAGATGTCTGTGTTTTATGTACAGCAATTAAAGAATTATCACCTTCTTTTAATAGCTCAAGCGCTTTAGAGTGATCACCTTGACGAGCAGCACGCATAGCTTCCATACAAGCAGAACGGGCTTCCCCGACTTGGCATAACAGCATCATTAAAAATTCTTCGGTGATATCTTCACTACATTGAATAACAGTATTCATTTAATTCGCTTCCCTAGGTATTAAATTATCTGTTTGTTCAGTAACGACATCTATTGCTTTTTCTTCAGCAAGTAATTGCCTTTCATGAACTTTTAAGAATGGATAGAAAACTATACTGCTTACCACAACACTACTTAATACAACTAAAGCAGCAGTTCCTGAATTTGTTGCGATAATAGCACCAATAGGTGCAGGCATTGTCCAAGGTGGAATTGCAATAATTTTGGCAACAAATCCTGTTTTAAATGCTAACCACACAATAGTTGTATTTAGTGCAGGAGCAAGTAACCATGGAATAAAATAGATTGGATTCATTACAATAGGCGTACCAAATATTACTGGTTCATTAATATTAAATGTGCCCGGAACAAATGACATTTTACCTATAGTTCGAAGCTGCGTTGCTTTAGATCGCATCATTAATACGACTAATCCCCATGTACCGCCAGCCCCACCGACAAAAATAAAGAAGTCCATAACAGGATTAATAAATATTGATGGTAACGGTTGACCTGCAGCTAATGCATCTTGGTTTAATCCAAGATTTATAAGTAACATCGGGCCAATAATGCCACCAACAACAGAACCACCGTGAATTCCACTAAACCATAATAGCTGAACAAGTAATACTGCAATCAAACAAGCAATATAACTATCAGATGCTAAAACAATAGGCTGAAATATTTTCATAATTGCAGATGGAATTTGAAGATCGTATCCACCTAGAAAAATATTAATTGTCATAACAATAGCGGAAATAAATACGATAGGAATAAGAAGATCAAATGAAGCTGAGATTTTAGGAGGAACAGCTTCAGGCATTTTGATTCGAATATTATATTTGATCAATAAACGTTGCATTTCAGGAACAAGTAATCCACAAATAATTGCAGTAAAAGCGCCCATTCCACCTAAAAACGTACTCGGTATCACACCACCAACGCTTTCTATGCTGATCATCGGAGCCACAGCAAGTAAAAATGCAAACATCGATAACATACCAGTATTCATCGCGCGTAACTTATATGACTCGGCTAGGCTAAAACCAATACCAAATGCCGCATATAATGCAAATATTCCCATACTTAATTGAAATGGTGCCAAGATATTATCTTTACCAATTATCTCAATTAAACCATGCCAACCATCAAAAAAGAAGTTACCCGTCGATGGTGGTGATGCTAATACAAGCAATAATGATCCAACAATTAGAAATGGCATCGTAGAAACAAAACCATCTTTAATTGCATTAATATGTCTTTGTGCTGATATTTTCCCAGCTGTTGGTGCAACAACATTTTCTACAAAAATAAGGACACGATCAAATATAGCCATTGTTTTATCCCTCTACAATTGCATGTCTGTGATATAAACTCACAGCTTGATCCAACACAAGATCACCTTTTAATAAACCATAATTCATCATATCTATAAGCGCACATCCCTTTCCTTGCTCATTAGCGATATGTTTAAATTCTTCATATTTAAATTTTACTTGTGGTGCAACTAAACAGACATCTCCCCACTGAATACAATCATTAAATTCATTAATAGAATGAGCTGAAATCTCACACTCAATTCCTTTCTCTTTCGCTGCTTGTTCCATGCGACTAACGAGCATACTGGTTGACATACCAGCGGCACAACAAAGAAATATCTTCATATTATCCATCCTTAGGTCGTTATAATTTAAATAACCAAACAAATGTAACCGGTTTCAGAAACCGGTTACATTTATAACAAGCAATGAATAACTATGCAGCTTTAATTAATAGTAAATGCAAGTGCTGTCAATTTTTTATAGTGCAACTAAGTGAGTAACATTATGGGATTTGAGATGGTAGGCATATTTAGAAGACGCTTTACTTATACGAAAATCTAACCAAGCGAATGCAAATAAAATATGAGTTAAGTTATATTTACAATTTGTGTTGAATCGCGCTGAATTAATTTTCCTCGAATGATTTCAGAATTAAATTTATTTTGACCTTCAGATAATTGTTGAGCAACTAACATCGCTTGAGCCATAATTTCTTGAATTGGCACATCGACAGTAGTAAGTGATGGTATAGTGAAAAGACTACAAGGATCATTATCAATACTAACAATAGAAACATCTTTAGGTACTAATATACCTTTTTCACTTAATGCTTTTATACAGCCAATCGCTATATCGTCTGACGCTATAACCATCGCTGATGGTAAAATTCTATTTTTTAGTATATCTTTCGTTGCATTATAACCTTCAATATAACCGAATCCACTCATAGCATAGTTAACACATATGTCTAATTCTGAACGTCTTTCTATAGCTTGTTTAAAACCATTTAAACGTGACATTGCTGTGGGTGTTGTTGGCTCAGGACCTAAATACATCATAGATCGGTGTCCAGCTTTAGCTAAATGATCAACCGCTAACTCAATTGCGTGCTTTTGATCAAATGAAATAGAATAACCAGCCTCAACAGGTAACTCTCTACCAATGTGGACTAATGGAATATCAATTGACTGATTAAGTGCGACAACTTGTTCAGAGGATAATTGACGGCTATAAAGTACAATAACATCACATTTCTTATCAACTAAAGAGTGTACTGCTTTTAATTCAGATACTGCATGATTTTTTCCATCGGCAATCAATAGCTGCTTACCCATGCGATCAGCACTCATTGAGGCTTCTTTCAATAAGATGCCAAAGTAACTACCCGTAAAATCAGAAAGTACCAATCCGACACTATTACCTCTTTTTGTTGCTAAGGTTTGAGCTACCGAGCATGGCTTATAGTTCAATTCAGACATTACTTGTCTAACTAATAAATTCGTACTCTCTTTTACTTGCCCTGTGCCATTAATTACACGTGATACTGTTGCTTTTGACACACCAGCGATACGAGATACATCAGAAATTGTTGCCATTCATTCCTCTGTTAAGCATTAATTTACTACCAATGCAGAATACCAGAATTATATTTATTTAACAGATAGATTACCTTCGGTCACAATAATAAGATTTAAATTAACAGGCCGCTAAGCTCCCCAATAAAGAGTACCAACTGAACTAAGAAGAAATTATATGATGGTGGGAGAAGGATTCGCTTCTTTATCATTCACAATTGACAAATTTCAA
>NZ_JAYXUH010000014.1:0-122428 GCF_036040035.1 Photobacterium sp. S4TG1 | reverse complement strand
TACCTTAGTAATTTTAAAGCTATTACCATTCCTACAGAATGGTAATGAATTGACTGTGCCAAACAATCTTATCTATAAATAGATTAGGTTATTTGTATTGGTCACTCAGTTCATTGATAAATCTTTCGACCTAACTATTCAACGAGTGCCCACACAGATTGCATGGTCAAATTGTTAAAGAACAATGCTGATTTCGTTGCTAGCCAATGGCTTGCTCCGTGTCAGTGAGGTCGCATTATAGAGACTTCGATCACATTGGCAAGCGTTAATTCGCAAAAAAATAAAAAAAAATGCGACTTCGCACAGACTATAATCAAATTATTTAAATTCGAGTTAAAAGGCACCATTAATTGTTTTTTTGATAGCATTTATCAAATGATTTAGAGAGGTTTCTATTAACTGCAAAAACGGAGATGGCTAATATAAATAAAGCGAATCGGTCTAAATAGAAAAATATGTCGAAATATTTATCAACTAAGAACAACAATACATAAATAACAGCAATAGATTGTTAAAAAAACTTAAATTCACACAACAAGAATAACAATAAAAACAATCATTAATAAAAGCTCACCTGATAAATAGTTATTATTCATATCTTATAGGTATGATAAATCCCCTCATGTCATATAATGGTGACATATGTCACAAACAAAGCTAGTCCTTATGTTAGGATTCAGCCCTTTCATTAATTGGCATTCCGTTTGCCTCTTTAATTATAATTGAAAGTTATACAGGATTTTCTATGACAAACCAGAATCGCATCCTTCTGACGTGGATAAGCTTCTTGTCCTATGCCCTTACTGGATCTCTGATTATCGTCACCGGTATCGTTATGGGAGATATTGCCAAGTATTTTGATTTACCAATATCGAGCATGAGCAACACGTTTACTTTTCTTAATACAGGTATTTTAATTTCTATCTTCCTAAATGTATGGTTAATGGAAATTGTTCCACTTAAACGCCAGCTCATTTTTGGTTTCATTCTTATGCTGTTAGCAATTCTTGGCCTTATTTTTGGCCATAATCTTGCTATCTTCTCTGGCTGTATGTTTGTATTAGGTGTTGTCAGTGGTATAACCATGTCAATTGGTACCTACTTAATCACTCATATTTATGACGGCAAGGAACGTGGTTCTCGCTTACTATTTACTGATTCATTTTTCAGTATGGCGGGTATGATTTTCCCTGTAATCTCAGCAGCAGTACTTGCACATCATATGCAATGGTACTGGGTATATGCAGCAATCGGCGTTATTTACATTGCTATTTTTATTCTAACGCTGATGTCTACATTCCCAGTATTAGGTAAAGACGCACCTCAAGAAGAAGCAACAAATGAGCCTAAAGAGAAATGGGGTGTGGCTGTAATATTTCTAGCGATTGCCGCTTTATGTTACATCTTAGGCCAACTAGGCTTTATTTCTTGGATTCCTGAATACGCTACTCAAAAGCTGGGCTTATCTATCAGTAGTGCAAGTCAATTGGTAAGTTACTTCTGGGGTGCTTACATGATTGGTATGTGGATTTTCAGCGTATTACTGAAAAAATTCGACCTTCATTATTTTGTTGTCGTTTTATCAGGCTTAGCAACAGTATTGATGTACCTATTTAATAAAGATACAGATCCACATAATCTTATCTATATTATTTCAGCACTTGGCTTTATCAGTAGCGCAATTTACACCACGATTATCACCTTAGGCTCACAGCAAACTAAAGTCTCCTCACCAAAATTGGTTAACTTTATTCTGCTATGCGGCACCATCGGTACGATGCTAACTTTTGTTGTAACGAGCCCTATTGTTAAAAACTATGGCACACACGCAGCTTTAGTTACCGCGAATGCGCTTTATGCTGCTGTATTTGTTATGTGTGTATTGGTTGGTTTTGTGACTAAACACCGTATCAATAGTCACGATGGTCACTAATAGAAAAATAGTATAATAAAAAAGCCTCATATTTGAGGCTTTTTTTATAGTTAAATAAAAGCAGTGAATAGGGCTGCTTTCATTTATAGTTTAATTATTGTTATTAGGGCGCATTGACGGGAATAAAATCACATCACGAATCGTATGTGCGTTAGTAAATAACATTACTAAACGATCAATACCAATCCCTTCACCAGCTGTAGGCGGTAAACCAAATTCTAGCGCACGAATATAATCTTCATCATATTGCATTGCTTCATCATCGCCCGCATCTTTAGCATCCATCTGCGCTTTAAAACGTGCATCTTGGTCTTGTGCATCATTAAGTTCAGAGAAACCATTAGCAACTTCACGACCACCAACGAAAAACTCAAACCGATCCGTTAAAAAGGCATCGTCATTACTACGGCGCGCTAATGGTGAAATATCCGCAGGATAACCAGTAATAAAAGTTGGCTGAATTAATTTAGGTTCGGCAGTCTCACCAAAGATTTCTTCTAATAACTGACCACAAGTCCAGAATGGTTCAACGGTTAGACCAACTTCTCGTGCTATGTCTGCCATCAACTCACGATTTTTTACATCATCATAAGTTAATGCCTGAATACGTGCATTATCTTGAGTGTAATGTTGAATCGCTGCAAGCATCGTCATTCGAGTATAAGGTCCATTAAACTCAATAACATGTTCACCATAAGGTAATGCAGTATTACCACAAAGATCTTTTGCAATAGTACTTAATAAGCTTTCTGTAAAATCAATTAAGTCATTGTAATCAGAATACGCCATATAGAATTCCATCATGGTAAATTCTGGATTATGACGAGGTGATAAGCCTTCATTACGGAAATTACGGTTAATTTCAAACACACGCTCAAAACCACCAACAACTAAACGTTTCAAGTAAAGCTCAGGCGCAATACGAAGGTACATATCAATATCTAACGCATTATGGTGAGTAACAAAAGGTCGAGCAGATGCACCGCCAGCAATCGGGTGCATCATGGGGGTTTCAACTTCCATAAATTGTTGTTTGATCATGAATTGACGAATCGCAGCAACCACTTTTGAACGCATAATCATGGTATTACGTGATTCTTCATTAATGATCAAATCAACATAGCGCTGACGGTAACATTGCTCTTGATCCGTTAAACCATGGTATTTTTCTGGCAATGGACGTAATGCTTTAGTTTGTAATTCATACTGATCCATATTGACATAAAGCTCACCACGATCTGAACGGTGTAATTGGCCTTTCACACCAATAATGTCACCAATATCTAATCCATGATATTTTTCTTTTAATTGCTCTTGTACTTGCTTATCGGCATAAACTTGAATTCGTCCAGAGACATCTTGTAATACTAAGAATGGGCCTCGTTTAGCCATAATACGACCAGCAACAGCTGTTGTATAAGTGGTATTAATTAAATCTTCCTTTGATTTATTTTGATACTCACTGATTAAATCACGAGCTAGCTTCAAACGACGAAAAGTATTTGGATGACCATTCGCTTTACTTGATTTACGAATATGATCAAGTTTTGCGCGACGTTCAGCAATAAGCCTGTTTTCATCAACTTCAGTGTCTAACATAATATTACCTCTTCTATTAATTATTTTATAAAAATGTAAGTAATCGAATATTTATTTAAAAAGATCATATTTATAATTCAATTACTGGCTTTCTTTAAAATAAATAACCACAGAATAAAAAACGTGATCAAAATCACAAAACATTGCAATTTGAATAATTATTTAAATTTTACAATTATAAATGAAATATGAAATTACAGTTAACACTAGAATAAAAAATTCCATCTATATATAAAAGCAAATAATATAGAATTAATTTCATCATAATAATTAATAGAATTAAAACCAAATGGCTTGGGTAAATTATAAAATTAACAACTGGTTATTAATTACAACAGAAAATTGTTTATATAAATCAGGAAAAAATTATATTCTCGAACCTAGAATAACAAAGCTATTAGCTTTTTTAGCTCAACATCAAGGTATTGTATTTACACGAGATGAATTAATTGAAAATGTTTGGGATGGTGCTGTTGTTAGTGAGCAAGTAGTAACACAATCTATTTTTGAGTTACGAAAAACACTAAAGAAAATGGATGAAGACCATTGGATTATAACGATTCCAAAGCGAGGCTATAAACTTGATATCGACGTACAACAAATATATGTTGATCCCAACACTGGCTTTAAGTTAGAGGAGTTTCACTCTTCACATGAACATACTAATGATACTTCAAAACAAGCTTCATTCCCTGCAGGGCCAATGACAAGAGCGTTTAATGAAACATCAAAAGAAACACCACCTATCACAGTAACCCATTCAAATACTGTCAAATGGAACCATTGGTTCTTTGATTTTTGCATTTTAACCATGCTACTGATAACTATCATATTTATAAGTTGGAGTAATGAAAAAGTTATCCTTCCTATCTCGGTATTAAATCCACGCTTAATTCATATTGAATCGCCACCACAATCACCAACGAATCAATTAAATTCAATTGCAAACATAATAAAAGACGCTTTATTTACCTCAACAAACTACATCAGCAGTTTTAGTGATCAACCTTCAGCGGGTAAAACGCTCTCTCTATATGTCAATCAGCAACACCAACTGCATATTGAATTATTTAACAATATTTCAAAAACCGTTATGTTACAAAAAAATATTCATATCGATCGTAATAATGCTTATGCCGTAATTGATAAATTACTTAATGAATTAATGCAGTCATTAAACTATAACAACGAAAACATTAATAATAGGCTTAATTTAACGAATGCTAATACATTATATAGTTACCTAGCATTACCTAATGCTATAAACAATAATGGAGATGCGAATATAAACTATATTGAAAGCATAAATAAAATCATCCAAGACAATCCTAACAATAGCTATTTATTAGCAAAGCGATACCTTGCTTATTCAATCATGTTAACTATTAATAATAAAATAACATCTATGCCAACATTAATGAATTATGGTAAGGAATTAGAAAAAAGCATCACTAACAATCCGCATTTTCTCTCTAATGAAATATACGATGCATTAGCATTAAATAACCTTTATCAAGGAGATTTAATTACATCTGAACATTATTTATTACTTGCAGCATCTCAATCCAAGCAGAATACTGCATTACGTTATATTTTATTAGGAAAAATAAGCCAACTAACACACAGACAAAAACAAGCTACCGAATACTATAGTATGGCTTTATATTTAGATCCCTCTAAAGAAACCCAGCAACTCTGCGAGAAATTAGTTTTTATCTCACAAATAGAGACTTCTGAGCCCACACCTCCACATTAAATTTCACGCCTCTATATCATTTTTAATAAATATGGCTCGCAATTCAACTGCCAATAATGCTCGGTTGAATACGTCAGTTTAAGAGTTACATATTTTCTTAGCGTTGTTCTTATAGTGTAGTAGCGCTTTAAAGTAGAGGACTACATTACATAAATGCTATTTCGTCAATGATAACCAGCCCTTATATGAATTATGAAATGGCCATTATTTAATTGATAAATAAATTATTTTTTCACGTTAAATTTAAGTCATTGAAAAATAAAGGAACAAAAATAAAATAAGTTAAAAAAAACAAAAATTATTATTTTTCAATCTTTGAGTAGAAGGTTATTTAATTAACTTTTCTATCTGCTGTAGATTAATTCGCAATTACTCGTCATTGAGAATAATCAGAGTAAACAACTGGTATTGTCATTGCCGCAAAATATTTTTAACCACTTGAAATGTAATTATATTTTTGGAGATTATTGCATGTCATCCGATACGTCAAAAAAAATAGGCTTAATTGCCTGTACTGGTGTTGTAGCCGGTAACATGATGGGTAGTGGTATTGCTCTGTTACCTTCAACATTAGCAAAAGTAGGTTCTATATCTATTTATAGCTGGATTATTTGTTTAATTGGCGCGTTATCATTAGCTTTTGTTTATGCTCGATTAGCAACGAATAACCCACAAGAAGGTGGTCCGATCGCATACGCTGGTGAAGTTTCCCCTGCTTTTGGTTTTCAAACAGGTGTACTTTACTACCACGCAAACTGGATTGGTAACCTTGCGATTGCAATTACTGGTGTATCTTACCTTTCTGTGTTCTTCCCCATTTTGAATAACACTATTCCAGCAGCTATCGCAACCATTGCTTCAGTATGGATATTCACCATTATTAACCTGCTAGGTGGTTCATGGGTAAGCCGCTTATGTACCTTAGGTTTAGTGCTTATTCTTGTACCTATCGTGGGCACTGCAGTTGTGGGTTGGGGGCATTTCGATGCAACGACTTACATGCAAAACTGGAATACCTCACACAGCTCAAACTCTCATGCGATTGTGAGTGCTGTACTGATCACATTATGGTCATTTGTGGGTGTTGAATCCGCTGCTGTCTCTTCTGGTATGGTAAAAAATCCAAAGAAAACCGTCCCATTAGCAACTTTACTTGGTACGATCATTGCGGGTGTTATTTATATATTATCAACCCAAGTTATCGCTGGTATGTTCCCAGCTTCGGAAGTTGCCGCTTCTGGTGCACCATTTGCACTGGCTACTACAGCAATCTTCGGCGCTTGGACTGCACCATTTGTTGCAGCATTTACCGCTTTAGCGTGCTTTACATCTCTAGGCTCTTGGATGATGTTAGTCGGTGAGGCTGGCAAACGTGCAGCTAATGATGGCAACTTCCCTGCTGTATTTGGCGAAACTGATAAAAATGGCGTTGCGAAAAAAGGCTTAGTGTTGGCATCTGTAATGATGACCATTCTAATGATTGCAATCACTATCTTTAGCTCTAGTGATAGCCATGCTTCAAACTTATTTGACATTTTAACATCTGACGCAGTGCTATTAACTATGCTGCCTTACTTCTACTCAGCAGTTAACTTAATTCGTTACGAAGGTATGACAACTCGCAATGTATTTGTGATGTTGTTTGCAGGTGTAGCATGTATCTTCTGCTTTATCGCCCTTATTGGTGCCGATCCATCAGCATTAGCCGCTACTTTCGTTGTTTCGCTAGCTATCTTTATGTTCTACGCTCGTAAGCTTGGCTTCCGTCAGCATTTACAACTAGAACAACAACAAGCGAATAAAGTCGCACAATCTCACTAAATAACGAACCTCATAATATTATCAAGGCGCACGCTTACACCTCCCAAATTGGAGTGGTGCGCCTTTGTTCACCCTGGAGATATTCAATAATGAATACTATAGCAATCTTAAATAATTTAGGCGTATTCTTCAAAAAATACCCAGTACAAGAATTAGAACAAGCATTAGCAGCTCGCGGTTATAAAGTTGTTTACCCTGTAGATGACAAAGATTTAATGAAGCTGCTTGAAATGAACCCACGTATTAGTGGTGTGATTTTTGACTGGGATACTTACTCATTAGACTTGTGCCAGCAAATTAACCAAATTAACGAGAAACTACCGTTATATGCATTTGCTAATGAACATTCAACACTCGATATTAACTTAGCGGATCTTCGCTTAAATATTTACTTCTTTGAATATTGCCTTGGTAGTGCTTCTGATATTGCGCATAAAATTGAGCAAGCAACAGAAGACTACAAAGACAGTATTCTACCACCGCTCACAAAAGCATTATTTAACTACGTTGATGAAGCTAAATATACTTTCTGTACTCCTGGTCACATGTCAGGCACTGCATTTAATAAAAGCCCTGTAGGTAGTATTTTCTACGATTTCTACGGTGCAAATACCTTTAAAGCAGATATTTCAATCTCAATGCCTGAACTTGGCTCATTGTTAGATCACTCTGGTCCTCACAAAGAAGCTGAAGAATACATTGCGCGTACGTTTAACGCTGATCGTTCTTACATTGTGACTAACGGTACTTCAACAGCTAACAAAATTGTTGGTATGTTCTCAGCGCCTGCTGGCAGCACAGTATTGGTTGACCGTAACTGTCATAAATCATTAACTCACATGATGATGATGACAGATGTTGTGCCAATTTACTTCCGCCCAACGCGTAACGCTTACGGTATTTTAGGTGGTATTCCTAAGAGTGAGTTTAGCCGTGAAGTGATTGCTGAAAAAGTAGCAAATACGCCAGGTGCAACTAAACCAGGCTATGCGGTAGTCACTAACTCAACTTACGATGGTTTGTTCTACAACACCCAATTTATCAAAGAATCACTGGATACTAAGTTTATTCACTTTGATAGTGCTTGGGTTCCTTACACTAACTTTAACCCTATTTACGAAGGTAAATGTGGTATGAGTGGTGAAGCAATGCCGGGTAAAGTGTTCTATGAAACACAATCAACTCACAAATTATTGGCTGCATTCTCACAAGCGTCAATGATCCATGTTAAGGGTCAGCTTGAAGAAGAATCTTTCAACGAAGCATTCATGATGCACACTTCAACATCACCACAATACGGTATTGTGGCGTCTGCTGAGATATCTGCAGCTATGATGCATGGCAATGCTGGTCGTCGTTTAATTCAAGATTCAATCGACCGCGCTATTCGTTTCCGTAAAGAGATCAAAAAACTACGTTCTGAATGTGATGGTTGGTTCTTTGATGTATGGCAACCAGAAAACATTGAAACAACAGAATGTTGGAACCTAAAACCAAATGAAAAATGGCATGGTTTCAAGAACATCGATGAAGATCATATGTTCCTTGATCCAATCAAAATCACACTATTAACACCAGGAATGAACGAAGACGGCGAGCTATCTGCAACAGGTATTCCAGCGTCTATCGTAGCTAAGTTCCTTGATCAACACGGTATTGTTGTTGAAAAAACAGGTCCGTACAGCCTATTGTTCTTGTTCTCAATTGGTATTGATAAACCAAAAGCAATGCAACTATTACGTGCATTAACTGAGTTTAAACGTGGCTATGATCGTAACATGACTATCAAGTCATTCTTACCATCACTATACCAAGAAGATCCTCAATTCTACGCTAATATGCGTGTTCAAGATCTCGCACAAGGTATTCACGATCTAACTATAAAATACCAATTGCCAGAACTTATGTATAAAGCATTTGATGTGTTACCTGAAATGAAGATGACACCACATGATGCATGGCAGCAAGAGCTACGTGGTGAAGTTCGTGAGATTCCATTATCAGAAATGGTGAATGAAATCAGTGCTAATATGATCCTACCTTATCCTCCAGGTGTTCCTGTTGTACTTCCTGGTGAAATGGTAACTGAACAATCTCGTCCAGTATTAGATTTCCTTGAAATGCTATGTGAAATTGGTAATCACTTCCCTGGCTTTGAAACTGACATTCATGGTGTTTACAACGTTAATGGTGTTTACAAAGTGAAAGTGATCAAGCGTTAATACATACACTGGATATCGTTATTATTAAGGCATGCTTAGAGCATGCCTTTTTTATTTATTTGTTATCGCTCTAACAAAATCATATTCCACAAAGATATAAAATATCGTATTACTGACTTAAAAGTAGAATAAATAAATGCTTAAAAAACATCTACTAGCCTTAGGATGCATTTGTATGAGCGCTACCGTTATGGCTAGTCCCTCAGTGCCACCATCATCAAACACTGTGAGCTATAACTTATTTCTCATTCCTAGTCATGCCGTTAATAAAACGGTATCTACCATCAGTAACCAACTTCAACAACAGCAATTATCATCACTTTATAGCCAAGGCTTTCTACCACATATCACTCTTTATTTAACGGAATACCCAACAAAAAACCTCAACTTACTCAAACAACAAGCGCAACAACTAGCAAGCCAATGGCACCGTTTTGATTTAACGCTAGATCATATTCAACGGACAAAAGGAAATTGGTTAATGCTGGATGTTAACAATACACCAGAATTACAACGATTAGCCGATACTACGGCAATAATGGTGGCCCCACTTAGAACCATGGATCCAAAAATTCCGACATGGGTTAGCCACTATCCTGAAAAACTAGCTGCATTCCAACGCTATGGTAGTCCCAATGTATTTATGAATTTTGAACCTCATATCACCTTGTTACCGCAAACAGAACCGCAAAAACTAACTCAATTTATGACTGATTATGGCGATCAGTTTCAACCCGTGCATTTTAAAGCACTCGGCATTGGTATCGCCGCTGTTAATAGTAACGGCCAAGCAAAAGCAGAAATTGCAAGTTACTCGTTTCCTAAATAGCAGCCATAAAAAAGCTTCAATCAACGATTGAAGCTTTTTTTAATAGCGATATTAAAGAGAAATAAAGGTAGTGACTACTCACACTCTTCTTCGTTAATATCCATCAATCGCGCTCGGCGTAACTCAGCCTCAGCCATCACAGCATTAATTTCAGCCATTAACCCATCAATATCGGCATCTATTTCACTTTCAACAAAGACGCCGCTTAATTCAGTATCAGGATTGAGAGTGCCTGCCTGAAATAATGCCCACATCTCTTTCGCATATTGCGTTTCAAGTAATTCAGGGGCGTATTGGCCATAATAATGCGCCATATTATTTACATCACGCTCAAGCATCCATTTCGCATTATTATTTGCAGAAGCGTCTACAGCTTGAGGTAAGTCGATAATTACAGGTCCTTGCCCATCAACAAGCACATTAAATTCAGATAAATCACCATGAATAATACCAATACATAACATACGGGTGATGTAATTAATCATCACAGCATGATCACGCAGTGCTTGTTCTTTAGTTAGCGTAATATCATTTAGGCGAGGCGCAACAGCACCATCAGCATCGGTGATCAATTCCATTAACAACACGCCGTCAAAACAACCATAAGGAATCGGCGCACGTACATCCGCTTTTAGTAATAAAGATAAAGCATCAACTTCAGCTTGTTGCCAAACTTTTTCTTGCTCATCACGACCAAACTTAGACCCTTTTTCCATCGCACGAGCACGACGGCTATTACGTACTTTGCGTCCTTCACGGTAAGTTACCGCTTTCTTAAAGCTACGTTGATCAATTTCTTTATAGACTTTAGCACAACAAATTTTGCCGCCACTGCGAACAACATACACAGAGGCTTCTTTACCGCTCATCAGTTGAGATAAAACGTCATCAATAAGACCATCTTCAACTAGGGGTTGTAATCGTGGAGGAATCTTCATTACACCTACATTTGCCAGTAACTAGGAATATACCTGTTTATAATATCGCATTATCGCTAGCTAAAATTTTTTAACAAGCCTTGCGCAAAAGGATTTGTTAATAAACTGACCGCCCACCAGCTAATAATCGTAAACATTCGTCACAAAAAAACATTATTACCCATTAAAAACAACAACATAAAATTCCATTCTTCAATGTAGATTTAGGTTTCAACGACTCGCATTATTAGTGTCAATAAAAAGCTAGCAATTGATAGTCACTAATTAAAAAATAACAATAATAATGAGATTTCATATGAAGAAATGCTTGGCTACGCAAAAAACATTACTCTCCATCGCTATCATTGGAGCAGTAACACTTTCCCCGTTAGCGATAGCTAACACCACATCTCAAAATGGCTTTATTAACGGCTCATCACTTAATACAAAACTCATCAGTGACACTCGTGTTCGTAGCAATAATACTCACCCTAACTCTGATTTTCAGAGCCGATTAAATTATTCATCTTATAACGCTATCGTTGATTTTAATTCAGGCTATTACAATCAATTTATAGGGGTCGATGTTGCTGGTTATTTAGCGGGAGATATCTATAACAATAGTATTCAAAATGATAATGATGAATATTTATCAAATGAGATCTCATTATCAAATAACCAAGATTGGGGAGCCGGTGATGGTCCACATTTCAAACTTTATACTGCTGCGATTAAATTTCAATACCACGATATTTTTAATGGCAAGATCGGCTTAATTCAATCAACGGGTAATGGTACTGTGGGTAACGTCTGGTCATTTGTTCCGGGTACTTATCGCGGTTTAGAAGTTAACGCCTACATTGGTAGTGGTAAGTTAACCTATTTTTGGGCTGATAAATACACTGCGCCTTGGTTACTGAGTGAAGATGATTATATTGGCTGGGCAAGCACTAAATGGACTTATTTACATTCAATAGGCTATGCGAATCAATTCGGCAAATTTAGCTACAACCTTGGTATAGGCCAAGCTATGGATGTGCATTATAGCGACAGTAATCGTAGTGTTAATCCAATATCTTATAAATTCTATACCCAGTATATTGTTAATAGCCAAATAATATTAGCCGCTGATTTTTATGGTGTTAAGGATAAAGTTAAATATAACGGCTTAGGATATATGAGTGGTTTATCTCTAAATATTAATCAAGGCCGCTGGGGCTGGTTATCACAGTTAAGGTACGCTAATAGCCATAACGACATTGAGATTGTGCCACGTACCATCTATACCTATGCGATGAATAATGGTAGCTGGTCGCAATTTTGGGATGCATTATCTGATTGGAACCAATCAGGTGAAACATCATTGTATAACCGCTTATCGTTTAATGCAGGCAATGGCTGGAATTACTACATGGGTGTAGGGTATGGCTCTGGAATGGATCAAACTAAAGTTGGCTATAGCAGTGAAGCTGTGGTCAACGGTACGATTGGATACACCTTACAGCAAAGCACATTAAAAGGAAGTGTGGTACAGCTACACACTACATGGTTAACTCGTGATGAAGTTAAATCAGCAACAGTCGGTAAAGATGAAACGGATGTCCGCTTACAAATTATCATTCCCTATATTGTATTTTAATAACAAATAACGCTGACATTTAGCCTCAACATCAAGTTGAGGCTTTTTATAGGCTATTACTATAGTGATTATAAAATATAACCTAATGCTAAAGAACAAATAATATCAAGGGGGACTTAAACCCGCTTTCCTTTGATTGATGACAAGGTGAAAAGCGAACTTAAGAAAGTTGGAATAACCATGAGGCAAAAAAAAAGCCTCAATCTTACGATTAAGGCTTTTCTCTGAAATTTGGTGCCCGAGGACGGACTTGAACCGTCACTCCCGAAGGAAACGGATTTTGAATCCGTCGTGTATACCAATTTCACCACTCGGGCTTATGGCGGCTATTATACGTATATCGTATTGATGCGCAAGCGTTAATCCTCACAATTTACGACATTAAAGATCAAGCGTTGCTTTTTTGATCTGATATCAACTTATTGATGGTAATCAAACCACAGCCACAATAACCATCAATATATTTTGTAGCAATTTTGTACGTTCATTCGAATTTAATTTACTGCTACACTGCCGACAACAAGGACTTGCCCAACCATTATTGATACTGGAACCATCATGCAAAAAAAGAAACAGCAACAAACTACCGTTTCACACCAATATCCTAGCCTGTTACGTCGTTTAGGGGCTTGGTTCTACGATACGCTTATCGTCACTGCTATTTTAATGGTTGCAGGCACACTGGCAATGGTCATTGTTGCCACTTTACTCGCAGTTGGTGTGCTCACTTTAGGTGACTACCAAGATGCCAGTGATTATTTGATGTCAAATCCTACAGTAAGCATGTTATATAGCGCTTATCTTGCTATCGTTATTATTGGTTTTTATAGCTACTTCTGGACTCAAGCAGGACAAACCTTGGGAATGCGAGCGTGGAAACTAAAACTTCAAAATGAAGATGGTTCTCATATCAAAATTACTCAAGCTTTTATTCGTATTGCAACATCAGCATTTGGTTTAGGTAACTTACTTGCCTTTAATAATAAACGCCGTTCAATGCAAGATATTATGGCGGAATGTGAAATGGTCGTAACTGAAAAAGTGCATTAATACATCATCAGTCTTAATAAAAATCAGTCATAAAAAAGGAGCCATTAGGCTCCTTTTTATGACTATAATTTACGTCGAAGTAAATAAATAGTAATAGCTAAAAACACCAGACTAGGCGCAAGAGCACCCACGACAGGCGGTAAGTTATAAACTAAGCTCATCGGCCCAAAGACTTCATTGGAAATATAAAATGCAAATCCAAAGATAACCCCAGACAACACGCGCGCTCCCATCGTCACTGACCGTAACGGCCCAAAGACAAATGACAATGCTAACAACATCATTACCCCAATGGAGACAGGTTGCAGTGCTTTACGCCAAAAGGCGAGTTCATAGCGCATAGCATCTTGCTTAGATTCTTTTAAATAACCCACATAGTCATATAACCCAGATAGTGATAACTCTTCTGGTTTTACAGTAACTACCGCTAACTTATCAGGGGTTAATGTCGTATCCCATTTCTTGGTATCGTAATGTGTATTGGTAATCTGCGCCTTATTGGTCATATCCGTTACCGTCACATTATGCATCGTCCAGCCAAGCTTCGCGTCATAAACTGCTGTTTTTGCTGATAACACATCTAGCAGTTTATCTTGGCTATTAAATTGCCAAATGTTAACCACATCAATTTGGTTTTTATCATGTACACGGCCAAGATAAATAAAGTCATTATCATCTTTTGCCCATACTCCACTTTGAACAGATAGCATGCTGCCGCCACTGATCCATAAAGCTCGCAACTCACGCGCTGATTTTTGCGCTTGTGGTGCGCCCCACTGTCCAAGTAACGTCACAATGATCATTAACGGCACGGCGGTTTTCAACGTTGATAAACCAATATCTAACTTAGAAAAACCTGCTGCCTGCATCACCACCAGTTCAGAGCTTGATGCCAACATCCCCAAACCAATCAAAGCGCCAAGTAATACTGCCATCGGGAAAAATGTTACGATATCTTGTGGCATGGATAGCAACACAAAATACAATGCTTTCAGTAAATCATAACTGCCTTGACCGACTTTACGTAGCTGCTCAACATATTTAATGATGGCAGAGAGTCCGACGAGAGTTGATAAAGTTAATGCCGATGTTGCAATAATAGTTCGGCCAATATACCAGTCGAGAATTTTAAACATTAACCACGTCTCCGTAATTTATCTTTGAGGCGTCGAATCGGTAAACTATCCCAGCTATTTAAAGCGATTGCGATCAATAATGCGCCAATATTAATCGGCCACATTCCCATCCAACCAGGAATAAAACCATCTTCAATCGCAGATTTTGCCGATGATATTGCTAAGAAATACGCTAAATAAATTAATACCGCAGGCGCTAATTTAGCAAAACGTCCCTGACGAGGGTTAACTGCAGATAATGGCACCACAATCATGACTAATAATGGAATACACAAAATTAACGACAATCGCCATTGCAATTCAGCTGTTGCCGCTTTAGTTGGATCTTTTAATAATTCAGCGGTCGTTTTCGCTTCCCAATCACGAGAGCCTTGTTTCACTTCACGTTGACCGATTAACGCTTGGTAATTATCAAACTGTGTAATGGCATAATTGAGTTTAGTAGGTACACCTTCATAACGAGTACCTTGCTGAAGATCTAACATTTGACGACCATCAGCTTGTTCGGTGACAAAACCACGATCAGCAACCATTACACTCGGTTGTAATGAATCTTGCGCTTTTAATTGGGCAATAAACACTTTATGTAATTTGGAACCTTTATCGGTAATGTCATTAACAAATACCACCCCTGAGCCATTAGGTGCCATTTGGAATGTTCCTTTGACCAGCATATTTAAACCCGGATCAGCCTTAGCTTGATCGGTAATCTGTTCAATTTTATTTTGAGCCCACGGCGCAACCCATAATGCATTGGCGGTGGCTATCGAGCCGGTAATTAAAGCTAAAGCTAATGCGGCACGAATAAGAAATTTATTTCCCATACCAGTGGCGCTCATTACGGTAATTTCACTTTCAGCGTACAAACGGCCAAATGTAAGTAAAATACCAATATATAAACTCAGTGGTAACATCAGCAATGCCATTGCCGGAATAGAAAGTCCCATTAAAGTCACAATCAGATCGCTCGGAATCGAACCATCCGTCGCTTGTGCTAAAATGCGAATGAACTTTTGGCTAATAAAGACAAGAAAAAGCACAAAAAGTACTGCTAATTGGCTTTTTACTGTCTCTCTCGTCAAATACCTAACAATAATCACGCGTTATATTCCCATAGAAAACTTGTTTTTTTGATGGAATCACTATAGTTTTTGGTTAAATTAGTTATTTTTTTATCTTTCGGCTGAATGTAAGTCCGCGCTTTAAGCCTATACCGAAATCTCGGCAGAGCAAGCAAGTGTGGTATTATCTAACATTTAGCGTTAATTGTCTTTATAGGATGTTAGGAGTACGCATGGAGTTCAGTGTCAAAAGCGGTAGCCCCGAAAAACAGCGCAGTGCGTGTATTGTCGTGGGCGTATTTGAACCACGTCGCCTCTCTCCAATCGCGGAACAGCTAGACAAAATTAGTGATGGCTATATTAGCTCATTATTACGTCGTGGTGACCTTGAAGGTAAACCAGGACAGATGTTGTTATTACACCATGTTCCCAACGTATTGTCAGAACGAGTGCTACTTGTTGGTTGTGGTAAAGAGCGTGAACTTGACGAACGCCAATACAAACAAATCATCAAGAAAACCATTAGCACCTTAAATGAAACTGGCTCAATGGAAGCGGTATGTTTCCTAACCGAGCTACATGTTAAAGGTCGCGATACCTACTGGAAAGTACGTCAAGCAGTAGAAACGACTAAAGATAGCCTTTATACCTTTAACCAGTTTAAAAGTAACAAGCCAGAGACGCGCCGTCCACTACGCAAGTTAGTTTTTAATGTACCCACTCGCCGTGAGCTTTCTTTGGGCGAACGTGCTATTGCACATGGTCTTGCTATTTCATCGGGTGTTAAAGCCAGTAAAGACCTTGGTAATATGCCACCTAACGTTGCTAATCCTGCTTATTTAGCCTCACAGGCACGTCGTTTAGCGGATGATTTTGAAACGGTAAGTACCAAAATTATTGGTGAGCAAGAAATGGCAACTTTAGGTATGACATCATACCTTGCTGTTGGTCAAGGCTCTAAAAACGAAGCCATGATGTCAGTTATTGAATACAAAGGCCACCCTGATCCTGAAACCAAACCTATTGTACTGGTAGGTAAAGGTTTAACATTTGATTCAGGTGGTATTTCTATCAAACCTGGCGCGCAAATGGATGAGATGAAGTACGACATGTGTGGTGCTGCATCTGTATTTGGTACCATGAAAGCACTGGCAAAACTGAACCTACCTATTAATGTTGTCGGTGTACTGGCAGGTTGTGAAAATATGCCTGGTGGTAACGCTTACCGCCCTGGTGATATTTTGACCACTATGTCAGGGCAAACGGTTGAAGTGTTAAATACTGATGCTGAAGGCCGTTTAGTGTTATGTGATGCATTAACTTACGTTGAACGTTTTGAGCCAGAATGTGTGGTTGATGTTGCCACATTAACGGGCGCATGTGTGGTGGCGCTTGGTCATCATATTAGTGGCTTAATGGGTAACCATAATCCATTAGCGCATGAGTTAATTAATGCCTCAGAACAAGCAGGCGATCGTGCTTGGCGTCTACCGATGAGTGATGAGTACCAAGAGCAAATTGCCAGTCCATTTGCAGATATGGCGAACTTAGGCTCACCAGGTGCTGGTACCATTACGGCGGGTTGTTTCTTGTCGCGTTTTACCAAGAAATACAACTGGGCTCACCTTGATATTGCAGGCACAGCTTGGAAAGGCGGTGCTGCAAAAGGCTCAACTGGACGTCCTGTGCCATTGTTGGTCCAATTCCTTCTCAATCGAGCTGGCCAAGAGATTGTCGAATAAGACATTCAGAAAAGGGCCATTGGCCCTTTTCTTTTAGGACATTAATTTATGACTCATGCTACGTTTTATATATTAGATGATAAGCAAGATGGCGCTGATAGTGATTTTCAGTGGCATTTTGCTTGTCGTTGCGCAGCCATGAGTTACCGTCAAGGATTACGTGTTTACTTACTTGCAGCAGATAAACAACAAGCAGAACAAATAGATGAATATCTATGGCAACAAGATCCCGACAACTTTATCCCTCACAATTTACTTGGAGAAGGACCAAGAGGCGGATCGCCGGTTGAGATTGGTTGGCCCGGTTTACGTTATAGCGGACACCGCGCAGTATTAATTAATTTAGCCGAAATTGTCGCAAATTTTGCGGTTAGCTTTGCACAAGTGGTAGACTTTGTCCCTTGCGATGAAACGCTCAAACAGCAGGCGCGCGAGCGTTACAAGGCTTATCGCCTTGCTGGCATTCAAATTACGACTGTCAATGCTGTTACTGAGACGCCTTAATTCCACATAGAATCCTTCTAAGAGCGCTATGGAAAAGACATACAACCCACAATCAATTGAACAGGCGCTTTATCAGCGCTGGGAAGAGGCTGGCTACTTTAAGCCTCATGGTGATACATCTAAAGATGCTTACAGCATTATGATCCCGCCACCAAACGTCACAGGCAGCCTACACATGGGCCACGCGTTCCAGGATACCATTATGGATACCCTGATCCGTTGTGAGCGTATGAAAGGTAAAAACACCCTATGGCAAGTTGGTACTGACCACGCAGGTATTGCTACCCAAATGGTTGTGGAGCGTAAGATCGCTGCTGAAGAAGGCAAAACGAAACATGACTATGGTCGTGATGCTTTCATCGATAAGATCTGGGAATGGAAAAACGAATCTGGTGGCACTATCACCAAACAGCTTCGTCGCCTTGGCGCATCTGTAGACTGGGATCGTGAGCGCTTCACGATGGATGACGGTCTATCAAATGCAGTTCAAGAAGTTTTCGTTCGCCTTTACCAAGAAGATCTACTTTACCGTGGTAAGCGTCTGGTTAACTGGGATCCAAAACTACACACAGCGATCTCTGACATCGAAGTTGAAAACAAAGATGTTAAAGGTCACATGTGGCACTTCCGTTACCCACTTGCTGATGGCGTACAAACAGCAGATGGCAAAGACTACATTGTGGTAGCAACAACCCGTCCAGAAACTATGCTGGGTGATACAGGTGTTGCGGTAAACCCTGAAGATCCACGTTATAAAGATCTGATTGGTAAAGAAATCATTCTACCTATCGTTGGCCGTCGTATCCCTATTTTAGGTGATGAGCATGCGGACATGGATAAAGGTACGGGTTGTGTAAAAATCACACCTGCACACGATTTCAATGACTACGAAGTAGGTAAGCGTCATAGTCTGCCAATGATCAACATCCTAACCTTTAACGCTGATATTCGTGATGCAGCTGAAGTCTTCACCACTAACGGCGAAGAAAGTGATGTTTATAGCACTGAAATCCCAGCGAAATACCAAGGTATGGAGCGTTTTGCAGCTCGTAAAGCTATCGTTGCTGAATTTGACGAGCTCGGCCTGTTAGAAGAAATTAAAGATCATGATCTCACCATTCCTTATGGCGATCGTGGTGGTGTGGTTATTGAACCAATGCTAACAGCACAATGGTATGTTCGCGCAGCACCATTAGCAGAACCCGCTATTCAAGCAGTTGAAAATGGCGATATTCAATTCGTACCTAAGCAATACGAAAACATGTACTTCTCTTGGATGCGTGATATTCAAGATTGGTGTATTTCACGTCAACTTTGGTGGGGTCACCGCATCCCTGCTTGGTACGATAACGACGGTAAAGTTTACGTTGGTCGTAACGAAGCAGAAGTTCGTGAAAAGTACAACCTAGCACCTGTTGTGGTTCTAAACCAAGACAACGACGTACTTGATACATGGTTCTCTTCAGCACTATGGACATTTGGTACTCAGGGCTGGCCAGAAAACACGGCTGATCTTCAAACCTTCCACCCATCTGATGTGTTGGTAACTGGTTTTGATATCATCTTCTTCTGGGTTGCACGTATGATCATGATGACCATGCACTTCTGTAAAGATGAAGACGGCAAAGCACAAGTACCGTTTAAAACTGTTTATGTAACCGGTCTTATCCGTGACGAAAACGGCGATAAAATGTCTAAGTCTAAGGGTAACGTAATCGACCCTATCGACATGATCGACGGTATTGATCTTGAGTCTCTAGTAGAGAAGCGTTGTGGCAACATGATGCAACCACAACTTGCAGCGAAGATTGAAAAAGCCACTCGTAAGACATTTGAAGCAGGTATTGAACCATACGGTACCGATGCGCTACGTTTCACTCTTGCTGCTATGGCCTCTACTGGCCGTGACATCAACTGGGACATGAAGCGTCTTGAAGGTTACCGTAACTTCTGTAACAAGCTATGGAACGCAAGCCGTTACGTACTGATGAACACAGAAGATCAAGATTGTGGTTTTGCAGCTGGTAGCGAGCTTGAATACTCAGTGGCTGATAAGTGGATTGAATCACAATTCCAACTAGCGGCAAAAGAATTCAATACCCATATTGATAACTTCCGTCTCGACATGGCAGCAGGTGTACTTTATGAGTTCATCTGGAACCAATTCTGTGACTGGTACTTAGAGCTAACGAAACCTGTTCTATGGAAAGGCACTGAAGCACAGCAACGTGCAACGCGTCATACGCTAATCACAGTACTTGAGAAGACATTACGTCTTGCGCACCCAGTTCTTCCTTACATCACTGAATCAATCTGGCAGAGCGTTAAGCCGCTGGTTGACGGTGTTGAAGGTGAAACTATCATGAACCAGGCATTGCCTCAGTTTGATGAAGCGCAATTTGATCAAGCAGCAATCACTGACATTGAGTTTGTTAAAGCGTTTATCACTAGCATTCGTAACCTACGTGCTGAATATGATATCGCGCCAAGCAAGCCATTATCAGTCATGCTAAAAGTCGCTGATGCTGCTGATGCAACACGCGTTGAAGCCAACCTAACGGTACTGAAATCTCTAGCAAAACTAGAAGAAGTGAAAGTATTGGCTGACGGTGAAGCAACCCCAGCTTGTGCAACAGCACTTGTGGGTAAATCTGAATTGATGATCCCAATGGCGGGTCTGATCGATAAAGACGCTGAACTAGCACGTTTAGATAAAGAAATCGCGAAAATGGAAGGCGAAATCAAACGCACTTCTGGCAAGCTAAGCAACGAAGGTTTTGTTGCTAAAGCACCTGAAATCGTGATCACTAAAGAGCGTGAAAAGCTAGCGGGTTATGAAGAAACACTGGTTAAACTGACAGAGCAAAAAGCAACGATTGCTGCGCTATAAGTTATTGTTTACTGACTAAATAAAAAACCGACGCTTTAACGTCGGTTTTTTTATTTCCCTCAACTGCACAATTCCCCCATCATTTTAAAAACATTGCTCGCTTAGAAATACAGGCAAATGATAGCTTTTATCTATTGGTGATATATAAAATACCAAATTTACCTATTGAAGTAAGTTTGTAATACTCATTACATCAAATTAATGAGATTGACCTTATGAAAAAGACCCTCAGTTTTGCCATTATCCATTTTACCGTTGCTTTTAGTGTGGCATTCCTATTAACGGGCAATCTTTTGATCGGTGGCCTGATAGCTTTAATAGAACCCATGGTTAATACCGTTGCTTTTTACTTCCATGAAAAAGTATGGCAAACCCAAAAGCTTGTTCAAACCCAATATTCTTCTCCAAGTAAAAAGACAATCAGTTTCGCTATATTGCATTTTAGTGTCGCTTTTACAGTGGTGTATTTACTAACCGGTGATTTAGTGATTGGTGGTGCAATGGCGATGATCGAGCCAACAATCAATACTTTGGCTTATTACCTGCACGAACGAGTGTGGCAAAAAAAACAGCATCATCAAAATGCGCCTCAGCAATTAATGTCAATGATGGTATGTTTGCACCATTAAAATGCAAAAAACCTGCTAACGACTAATCGCAAGCAGGGTTTTATTAAGAGACGGTTAGTAACTCTGTTTTAGATGATAAACTCGTAAACCTTGCGCCACTTCAGCATAGCTTGCTGAGCCAATGTATTTAATTTGACGTTGGTGTTCCGGTACCAAAGTGAAACTTGAGTCTTCAAACCGACCTTCTCCCTCAAATTCCAAATGCACAAAGAAAGCGGGCTTACTGCTACTTAGCATCACCACGATATCATTATTGTGCTCTGCAACTTCAAACCGTAAATCAGGACAAGCTAACTCACAGTATTTAGGACGCGCTGGAAACCACGTGTTTTCAATTAATTGTTGGCCACTATGTAAATGTACATGGAAAAAACCGTCTTGTTCATGGCCGTCTAAATCTTCATTTAGCCATTCCCATACCACTTTGGTTGAGTCGGCTTCTAAATATTGAGAAATGGGCTCACGATAAAGAATTTCCCCTTCCCAGCTTTGCCATACCACTTCGCCTTTTAACTCGGCATTTTTACGGCCATCATTAACGAGGTGTAATTTAAGCCCTTGTTGATCACGAGTAAACGTGGCGATTTGCGGCGCAAAGAAGCGCCGCGCATGGTAATGCAATTGTTTCCAACGACCGCTGTATTCTAATGATGACCATGAGCTCACAGGCCAGCAATCATTTAATTGCCAAAACAACATTCCCCGGTTAATCGTTTTTTGAGTACGCCAATATTCAGCAGCTGTTTTCACCGCCAATGCCTGTTGCACTTGCGATAAATACAGCATATTAACGAACCCGTTTGGAAACCGGAAATAGCGGGTAAACATCTCGGTAATAACCGAATTACCATGACTACTTTTCTGATGATTTTCAAAACTTGGCGAACTTATATTCCAATCTTGCTCAGGTAAGAAACTCTTTACCGTTGGCAATGATGGCCAAGATTGAAATCCAAATTCAGAGCAGAAACGTGGCGTTACTTGCAAATAAGTATCAAACTCTTTACCGCTATCCCACACATCCCAACAGTGCATGTCACCCCGTAGAGGATCATGGTGCCACGTATCGATAATATCTAATTCACCATTACATGGTGAACTCGCCCAAAAACGACGTGATGGATCTTCACGTTCAACCACCTCTGCTAAGGTACGATTGAGACGATCGTAATTAAGCAGATGCTTCTCACGATATTGACGCGATTCAGGATCACGATTAATCGCCCCTAGCACTTCATTATCACCGCACCACAACGCTAAACTTGGATGATCTTTTAAACGTCGAACTTGATATTCGACTTCTTGTTCAACTTCTGCAATAAAATCAGGGGTTGATGGGTACAGCGCATTAGCAAACATCAAATCTTGCCAAACAAGCAGCCCCAATTCATCACAGATATTATAAAAAATGTCTTTTTCATACATGCCACCGCCCCACACTCGCAGCATGTTCATGTTGGCCGCTGCGGCATCAGTTAATAAACTACGGTAACGCTGTTCACTCATTCGCGCAGGCATCGCATCCAGAGGGATCCAATTTGCACCACGAGCTGAAATCGGCACATCATTGACCATCACCACCATACTTTGGCCGTGATCATCATCTTCAGTAACTAACTCTAACTTACGTAAGCCAATTTGCTTGGTAATGGCAACCCCATCAGCTTCTAAAGCTAATTTATATAACCGTTGCTTACCGTAGCCTGCAGGCCACCAATGACGGGGATTATCAATACGGAAAATAACACTGGCTTTGGTTGCTTCACGATCAAGCGTAAGGTGGAAAGTCTGTCCATCAAAGGTAACTGACGCATTAGCCAGTCCTTTTTCAGAGACAACTTCATAATGTAAAGTGACCGCTAACTCACACTCTTGTTGGTGCCATTTCTGCTTGGTTGCTAAATGACTAATGCGTACATGCTCAATCGGCTGCAGTACAATATCGCCATAAACACCCAATACAGATAAACAAATACTCCAATCCCAACCACTGTGAAATTGAGGTTTACGCAACGTATTCATGAATGGAATTCGATTATTCCCTTCTGCCCACGCTACTGGAAACGGCAGTTTATCTGCACGACTTTTAGCTTCTAAATCCGCACGATGTAGCACAATTTCAATACGGTTAGTACCGACTTGCAAACAGCTTAATACATCCACCTTATGGCGCATGAACATATTTGTAAAATCAGCAACGGTATGACCATTAATGCGAATCTCAGCTACCGTATCAAGCTGATTTAATACCAAGTCCATGGCATTACACGTCAGTTGTTCGGCCGTTAATTCAAAGTGGCGGCTGACAATCCAGTCGCACTCACCGACCCACTGAACTTTTTTTTCATTGGTTGCCCAATATGGATCAGGGATCTCTTCGGCTGCATATAATGCCGAATGAACATCACCCGGCAAATCAATATGAAGGTCTTGAATTGCAGGACGTTGAATACACGCAAGCAACCACTGGCCATTAAGTGAGATTGTCATCAATCACTCCAATACTGAAGCTATTCAGTATGATTTAAATTTGTGAGGATAAACGGAAAGATTTACACGCGTCGTGATTACAGACAGTGATCACGGGTAAATTTCTATCATATCGTGAATATCAAAATTTGATATCACCGCCAAAAAGTAGAAAAAGCCAGCAAAATGCCGGCTTTTTAGAACAGAGTGGTATTATGACGACTTATTCTTCGTCTTCGCTCTCTTCTTCATCATCTTCGTCAGATTCGAAGTAGGTACCCCAACCGTCATAATCAATGCTGTGTTTTTCAGCTAGTTTGATGAGCTTTTCAGCTTGCTCATCAATAAGCTCAGCGTTTAGAGCTGACTCCATAACTGCATCAAAACATACAACCTTGCCACCGCCATCTTCAGGATCAAGCTCTAGCTCTTCTGCTTCTAAAACATTAAAACCAAGTTTAAATGCTTCAACCGCTGCAGCTTCTAGTTCTTCAAATGTGTCTGCAGAGAAGTGGTGCTCAATAGTGTAAAGCGCCTCAGGCTCACTGCCATCTTCAAGTAATGCGGCAATAATTTCGCGCGTTTCTTCTTTTTGCTCTGCAATCAATTCTGCGTAAGACATGGTATCACTCCACCTATGGAATAAATTTGCTGGCAAATATCGCATGGTTTGCACTCAATTACCATATGTTACGCATCCACCAAGCCTAAATTGATCTTAATCAAGCGTTGATGAATTAACGTTAAACCACTAAATACTCACTGTAATGCATAATATTCCATGCTTATTTCAACAATTATTCAACAATAGCCGCAGCATCAGCCCTTATCCTCATTTCGTATATTCATTATTCGCATAGCCACCCATTTTTTTTACACTAATATCCCTCATCGAAAAATCATGCCTTGATGCATTAATATTGATACAAAAAAACTGTGAACAATCGTTGAGTTAGTAACTATATTCCGCTTTAGAATCATGGCACCCCAAAGGAAAATGAGACTGTTTATTAGTACGTTACACCTTTGATACTAAGTGATGCCCATTTTTAGTAAATTACGTTTATTGTTTGTTCCCTTATTTATCCATAAGTGCTTCTTATTTCACTCATGCAGACAAACACACCTTATGGTTATCATTAACCGACGGTGCAGGAGATAACCATGACGACACACACAGAAATAAAACCCGAAAAGAAAAGCTTTTTTTCTCAATTAAAATTCCCATCGGCCTACACCATTTTATTTACGCTTATTGCTTTAGTTGCCGCGCTGACATGGGTTGTACCAGCTGGTCAATATGATCGTGAAATGAATGTAGATCTTGGTAAAGAAGTCCCAATTACTGGTACCTATAAACCAGTTGAGAGCAACCCTCAGGGCGTTATTGATGTCTTACTTGCTCCTATAGATGGCTTCTATAACCATGAGTCTTATGAAGCTGCAGCTATTGATGTGTCACTGTTCATTCTCATTATCGGTGGCTTTTTAGGGCTAGTGACAAAAACAGGAGCCATTGACGCAGGTATTGAGCGCGTCACAGCTCGTCTGCACGGTAAAGAAGAGCTAATGATCCCTATTCTAATGGGTCTATTTGCTGCTGGCGGAACCATTTATGGTATGGCAGAAGAATCATTACCTTTTTATACGTTATTAGTACCAGTGATGATGGCGGCACGGTTTGACCCTCTCGTTGCTGCTGCAACAGTGTTATTAGGCGCTGGCATTGGAACCTTGGGATCAACAATAAACCCATTTGCAACGGTTATTGCATCTAACGCAGCAGGCATACCGTTCACTGATGGCATTATGTTACGAATTATTATTCTAACGGTTGGTTGGTTAATCTGTGTTGGTTACGTCATGCGCTATGCAAAAATGGTGCGCGAAGATAAAACAAAATCAATTGTGTATGACCAATATGAACAAAATAAAGCGCATTTTCTAAGTAATCAATCAGATCAAATGCTGGAATTCACCACCACACGTAAAGTTATTCTAGCCATTTTTGGACTCTCGTTTGCAGTGATGATTTACGGCGTAGCGGTTGCAGGTTGGTGGATGCCACAAATATCTGCAATGTTCCTTGGTGCTTCTATTCTGATTGGTTTTGTGTCACGAATGAGTGAAGAAGATTTTTCAACCAGCTTTATTGATGGTGCACGAGATCTACTTGGCGTGGCGTTAATTATCGGTATTGCGCGCGGTATTGTAGTGATAATGGATCGCGGTATGATCACCGATACCATTCTAAACTCAGCCGAGCATATCGTCACCGGCCTCTCAGCGGTGGTATTTATCAATGTAATGTATATATTAGAAATATTACTGTCATTTTTAGTACCATCCACTTCTGGATTGGCAGTACTCACCATGCCAATTATGGCACCACTGGCTGATTTCTCAGGTGTCGGGCGCGAGCTTGTTGTGACAGCTTATCAATCTGCTTCTGGTGTAGTTAATTTAGTCACCCCTACTTCTGCTGTAGTAATGGGAGGGCTTGCGATTGCACGTGTACCTTATGTTCGATGGTTAAAATGGGTCGCACCATTATTAGGTATTATTATTGTATTTACGATGGTGGTATTAAGTATTGGCGTAATATTAGTGTAGATCTTTAATTTACCCATTAAATCATTTTAAATAATTAAAACCACCCTTGGGTGGTTTTTTATTTTTCAGTCCAAATAGAATTAGATTTTTTATTATCCTTTAATTTATCACTATACTTGTTGTTAATATTTTTATTATTCATTACGTCCTACTCTATAACTCTATAACTCTATAATTCTATAATTCTATAATTCTATAATTCTATAATTCTATAATTCTATAATTCTATAATTCTATAATTCTATAATTCTATAAAACATAATACATATTTAAACAAAAAAAATAACATTTAATTGGTTTAACAAACAATGAATCAGCATCACAAAAAACACTTTAAAATTAAAATATCCAGCGCATAAAGACCATTATTTAAAATAGATAATCATATTAGGTGAATATTATTCAACAGCATTAAAACTTATTTAAAACAATAAAATGCATAAGATTCCACATTGAAAATAAATACTAATTAAAAACAACATCATAAGATAAGAAGACTTCTTAAAAAAACATCAAAACCACATAATAAACCAGGCTATATTTTTATTTTTTTACTATTTTTTTTTGAAAATAACCACCATAACTGAGCTAAGTCATTAATAATTAAAGTGTGATAACGATCTTATACAAATAAAACCAACCACGTAGAATCAATTGCATAAACAACACGCAATACTTATTTAACGCTTCGTAACTTTAAACATAGCCAATCATTAACAGGCATAAATAGAGAGATACTATCATGAGTAACTTTTATGTGGGTTCTGAAATAGGTCAACTACGCCGCGTACTAATCCACCGTCCAGAGCGTGCTTTAAATAATCTTACACCGTCTAATTGCCAAGACTTATTATTTGATGATGTTTTATCAGTTGAAAAAGCAGGCCAAGAACATGATGTATTTGCTAATACTTTACGCCAACAAGGTGTTGAAGTTTTATTATTACAAACCATGTTAAGTGAAACATTAGCAATTCCTGAAGCCAAAGATTGGCTATTATCAACTCAAATTTCAAATTACCGTTTTGGTGATACCTTTGCGAATGATATTCGCTGTTTCTTAGCGGATCTTCCTCACGCAGAACTCGCTTCAATATTATTAGGCGGCTTAAGCTACGCAGAATTACCACTGCAATCTTCTTCTATTATGCAAAAAATGCATTCGCCTTGTGATTTTATTATTAAGCCGTTACCTAACCATCTTTTTACTCGTGATACTTCATGTTGGGTTTATGGTGGTGTTTCAATTAACCCAATGGCTAAAGAAGCGCGTCAACGGGAAACTAATCATTTACGCGCTATTTATCGCTGGCACCCAACATTTGCAGGCCAAGACTTTATTAAATACTTTGGCGATGAGCAAAATGCTTATGACAAATCCACCATTGAAGGCGGTGATGTTTTAGTTATCGGTAAAGGCAGCGTATTAATCGGCATGTCAGAGCGCACAACACCACAGGGTGTTGAAGCATTAGCAGCAAGCTTATTTAAGCACGGCCAAGCCAAGCAAGTCATTGCAATGGAATTACCAAAGCACCGTTCATGCATGCACCTCGATACAGTTATGACACATATGCGTGAAGACACCTTCTCTGTTTACCCTGAAGTTATTCGCAAAGATGTCCAATGCTGGAGCCTAACTGGCGATGCTTATGGCAATGTTAAAGCTAAAGAAGAAAGTTATTTTGTTCACGCTATCGAAAAAGCTTTGGGCGTTGATCAACTTAATCTTATTACCACAGGTGGTGATAACTTTGAAGCTGAACGTGAGCAATGGAACGATGCTAACAACGTATTAACCGTCAGCCCAGGGGTCGTTATTGGTTATGAGCGTAATACTTACACCAATGAAAAATATGATAAAGCAGGCATTACCGTATTACCTATTCCTGGTGATGAACTTGGCCGCGGTCGTGGTGGTGCTCGCTGCATGAGCTGCCCAATTGAGCGTGATGGTATTTAACCCGAGATAACAAAGGCTGGTGCGGTGCGACTACCGACCAGCCACTAATAAATACGGAGATACACAGCTATGACTAAACAAACTGTTGTGGTTGCCCTTGGTGGTAACGCTTTATTACGTCGCGGTGAGCCTTTAGAAGCCAGCATTCAACGTCAAAACATTGCGACAGCCGCCAAAACTATCGCAGAAATTGCACAGCAATATAACGTGGTATTGGTACATGGAAATGGTCCTCAAGTAGGTCTACTTGCATTGCAAGGATTGGAATATAAAAAAGTCATGCCGTACCCATTAGACGTCTTGGGCTCAGAAACCCAAGGCATGATCGGCTACATCTTAATGCAAGAATTAAAGAATTTACTGCCAGAGCAAGACGTCTCTTGCATGCTAACTCAAATGCTCGTTGACCCACAAGACCCTGCATTTGCTGATCCAACCAAACCTATTGGCCCTGTGTATCAAGAAGCTGAAGCGCGTGAGTTAGCTGAGAAGTTTCATTGGACGGTAAAAGCTGACGGCCAATACTTCCGCCGCGTAGTACCAAGCCCACAACCGATTGGCATCGTGGAATGTGATGCAATCGAAACCTTAATTAAACGCGATCACTTAGTCATTTGTACTGGTGGTGGTGGTATTCCGGTTAAACGTGAAAATAACAAACTGGTGGGTGTTGAGGCTGTAATTGATAAAGACATGTCAGCGGCTTATCTCGCCAAGCAATTGAATGCCGATGCACTACTTATTTTGACAGATGCAGATGCCGTTTATCTTGATTGGGGTAAAGCGACTCAAAAAGCTATCTCAAGTACTACGCCACGAACGTTAGCACAATACAGTTTTGATGCTGGCTCAATGGGTCCCAAAATTGAAGCCTCCTGCGAATTTATCAAGCAGGGTGGAAAATTAGTTGGTATCGGTGCATTACATGATGGATTAGAAATTCTAAAAGGGCTTGCTGGAACAAATATTATTGCAGATAAGTAGAATAACTATTCACAAATTACAAAAAATAAGATACACATATTATTAACATTGAATATTATCGAGTAACTCAACCATAACATAAAAGATTCAGTCGAAGAGATACTGAACCTTAAGAGGGATACATCATGGCTTTTAATCTTCGTAATCGTAACTTCCTAAAATTACTTGATTTCACTCCTCGTGAGATTCAACATTTACTAGAACTATCGGCTGAATTAAAAAAAGCAAAATACAATGGCTATGAACAACCTCGCCTTAAGGGTAAAAACATTGCACTGATCTTTGAAAAAACCTCAACCCGTACGCGTTGTGCATTTGAAGTTGCCGCTTTTGATCAAGGCGCTCAAGTTTCTTACTTAGGTCCTTCTGGCTCTCAAATTGGCCATAAAGAATCAATGAAAGACACCGCTCGTGTATTAGGTCGTATGTACGATGGCATTGAATACCGTGGTTTTGGACAAGCTATTGTTGAAGAACTTGGTGCCTACGCTGGTGTGCCGGTGTGGAATGGTTTAACTGATGAATTCCACCCAACGCAAATTTTAGCAGACTTCCTAACAATGCAAGAGCATGGTCGTGGTAAAGCATTGCACCAAATGTCATTTGCTTACCTTGGCGATGCACGCAATAACATGGGTAATTCATTGATGGTTGGCGCAGCGAAAATGGGAATGGATATTCGCCTTGTTGCACCAAAAGCTTTTTGGCCTGACGCTGAACTTGTTGCTCAATGTCGTGAAATTTCGGCTGAAACAGGTGCAAAAATCACCATGACCGAAGATGTTCAAGAAGGTGTTCAAGGGTGTGATTTCCTTTATACCGATGTGTGGGTTTCTATGGGTGAAGCCAAAGAAGCATGGGCAGAACGAATTAATTTAATGCTGCCATACCAAGTCAATATGACGATGTTAAAAGCCACAGGTAATCCGCATGTGAAGTTTATGCACTGTTTACCAGCGTTCCATGGCGAAGATACCACCGTAGGAAAAGAACTCGCTCAAGCTTACCCAATGTTATCTAAAGGGGTGGAAGTGACTGATGAAGTAATTGAATCTGATCACTCTATTGTATTTGATGAAGCAGAAAACCGTATGCATACTATTAAAGCGGTAATGGTAGCAACACTGGGCAACTAAGTGACTATCAACAACAATAACGTTTAATGCCTGCCGTTCGCTTGAACGGCAGTTGCATATTTTTGCAGACACAAAATTCATCACAAAATAAATGTCTTTATTTTTCATGCAAATAAGAACATAAAACACCAAAAATCACGTAACTAAAATTGCATAAAAATCCGTAGATTGAATAGTTAACGCAAACGCTTGCGCCATAAAAAATAGACGGTATAATCCTTGCAATTTGCCTAGCAAGAGATAAAAAATGAACCCAGCAATGAACTCGACATTAACTCGCAGTAATCATCCTTTGATGATGGTTTGTTATTTTATTTTTACTATTTTTCAAAAAAAAGCCTCCTTTTAATAGGGGGCTTTTTTTTGCCTAAAATTTAGCAAACAACAACCGTTTTTAATTTAATCAAACCATCATAGGGAAAGAAGCCATGGCTAATTCGCTGTTTAAAAAGCATATTATTTCTATACCAGAGCTTAATCGTGCTGAGCTAGAGCTTATTATTGATACAGCCGCGAGACTAAAAGCCGAACCGAACCCGACCTTACTTCAAAATAAAGTCGTCGCTAGTTGCTTCTTTGAACCTTCGACCCGTACTCGTCTTTCTTTTGAAACGGCGATTCAACGCTTAGGCGGCACAGTTGTCGGTTTTGATTCACCAGGAAATACATCGTTGGCAAATAAAGGTGAAACATTATCAGATTCAGTCCAAGTGATTACCTCTTATGTTGATGCTTTTGTGATGCGTCATCCACAAGAAGGGGCTGCACGATTAGCATCTGAATTTTCAAATGGTGTGCCTGTTATCAATGGTGGTGATGGTGCAAACCAACATCCAACCCAAACTTTGCTGGATTTGTTTACTATCCATGAAACCCAAGGTCGACTTGATGGTATTAATATCGCCTTTGTCGGTGATTTAAAATATGGCCGTACCGTACATTCATTAACTCAAGCATTATCAAAGTTTAATGATGTTAAGTTCTTCTTTATCGCTCCAGAAGTATTGGCAATGCCTGATTATATTTGTGAAGAGTTGGATGATGCGGGTATCAGTTACAGCTTGCATAACAACATGGAAGACGTCATTCCTGAGTTAGATATTCTTTACATGACTCGTGTTCAAAAAGAGCGTTTTGATGAGTCTGAATATGTGCATATGAAAGCCGCTTATATTTTAACCGCCAACATGTTAGAAAGCGCTCGTGATAACCTAAAAGTATTACATCCACTACCACGAGTTGATGAAATCACTGTTGATGTCGATAAGACCAAATATGCTTACTTCTTCCAACAAGCAGAAAATGGTGTCTATGCACGTCAAGCGTTACTGGCTCTTGTACTTAATGAAACTTTATAAAAAGGTGTGATGATCATGGTTAAGGAAACCCAACTAAAAGTTGAAGCAATTAAAAACGGCACTGTTATCGATCATATCCCAGCCAATATTGGCATTAAGATTCTTAAATTATTTAATATCGATGGAACAAATGAGCGTGTCACTATCGGGCTTAATTTGCCGTCTTCAGCGCTAGGCGCCAAAGATCTTATTAAAATTGAAAATGTGTTTGTCACTGAAGATCAAGCCAATCAATTAGCGCTTTACGCGCCAAAAGCAACCGTTAATCAAATTGAAAATTATGAAGTAGTTAAAAAGCTAAATTTATCACTACCTGAATTTATCAGCGCTATATTTAAATGCCCAAACAGTAACTGTATATCACACGGCGAACCCGTTAACAGTGGCTTTAAAGTGCTGACTAAAAAATCAGATATTCAATTAAAATGTAAGTACTGCGAAAAAGTGTTCTCACGTCAAATCGTCACTGAATGTAATAGCTAAATAGCTCCCTCCTTTACCCAGCAAATACACTTTCGACAACAAAGCGTAAATGCTGGGTATGTTTGCTTCGCAAGATCACAAATTTACTATCAATTAGCAGTATTCAATAATGCTAATCAGCATCACATTGCCATCATTCACTACAATAACTCCATATTACGTTTGTTATTTGGTGATAATGGTCATATCACCACTATATTATAATTGTTATTATCCATATGAACCAAGATGCATTTTTGAGCCGTAACGGTTATTGATATCGCCAATCTGTTTTTGATCCATACATTGCCAAGGAGTGACTTCAATGGATATCCAACCCCCAGCAATCGATCATCATTATTGTAATGATAATATGACATCAGCATGTAAACGTTTACTACAACAACAAAGCTTTACAACGCAAGATGATATTCGGTATCAATTAATTGAATTGGGCTTTCATGATATCAGCCAATCAACAGTATCACGGCTATTATTACGCTTAGGCGTTGCGAAAGTACCTAATGCTGCGGGGAAAAAAATTTATTGTCTTACTACCGAAAATGAACCTATTAAAATTAATGCATCCATTGCATCACAAATAGAATTTGTTAGTCATAATCAACTCGTTGTCGTCATTAAAACCCATCCAGGTAGCGCACAGTTAGTAGCGAGATTAATCGATATGCAGCCTCATGTGGATATTTTAGGCACCATCGGTGGCAATGATACGGTGATGGTTGCACCAAAAGACATCACTCGAATTAACCAATGTCTACAAGTTGTAAAACAATGCTTAGGGTTGAAATAGCGATTTATAACGGTGATCATTAGTTGAATCTAAGCGTTATTGCCCCCATATTAATTAGCACTTAGAGGCGATTACTTGTGCCTTTTAATGATCATTAAATAGGATATATCATGACAAAAATTCTTCATACAGAGCAAGCACCAGCAGCAATCGGTCCTTACGTACAAGGTGTTGATCTTGGTAGCATGGTACTAACATCAGGCCAGATCCCTGTTAATCCTCTAACAGGTGAAGTTGCAGAAGACATTGCAGCTCAAACACGTCAGTCACTAGATAACGTTAAGGCCGTTGTGGAAGCATCAGGCTTATGTGTTGCTGATATCGTGAAGATGACTGTATTTGTTAAAGATCTAAATGACTTTGGTGCTGTAAATGAAGTTTACGGTACATTTTTCGATGAACACAATGCGCCTTACCCTGCTCGCTCTTGTGTTGAAGTTGCACGTCTACCTAAAGATGTGAAAATTGAAATTGAAGCGATTGCTGTACGTAAATAATCGTTAAAAAGCGATCACGAGACTGAAATCAGTGATCGCTTTTTATGATAATGATTAGGAATGAGACTGTTCCACGATAGCTAATACTTGCGCAAACCATGCAGTAAACAACTGCGGGGCTTGTTGTAGTTGTAACTGTAACTCCGCGATAGACCACCAACGGTAAGCCATCACTTCAGCAGTATTAGGCGTAAAGACTAATCCATCACCATTGGCAATCAGCACATGATCTAATTCATGTTCAATTAACTGCTGATCCAATTTAGCGTAATAACAAAAGTGACCTACATCAGTTAATTTAGTTGGTAGCGTAATGCCCATTTCTTCTTGTAAGCGACGAATACCCGCTTGACTAAATGACTCCCCTTTACGTGGATGAGAACAACAAGTATTAGTCCATAAACCACCACTATGGTATTTCTCTAGTGCACGTTGATGTAACAGGTATTCACGCCCAGAGGGAGTATCACGATAAAGTAATACTGAAAAAGCCAAGTGCAATGTGCCATCACGGTGAGCTTGCATTTTTTCTTGAAGACCCAGTTCATGGCCTTGCTCATCTACCAATACTACATATTCTTCAGTCATGATTATCTTCTACTTTTATAGCAAAATATTGCTCATTGTTATTTATTCACAATAAAACAAAACAAGGACATGTTCATAAAACATGTCCTTGTTAATGATGCTCATATTATATCTTTTAGCTATATTTATTAAGCTTTATATGGATATTAGTGATGACTGTTGCGCTGAGCAACTTCTTGATTGAGCTCTGCTAATTTAGCAACCATCACATCACGGCTTTGAGTTAGTAAGTTACGTACATCTTCCTTACCCAACCCTTGCGTCGCGATCGGTGCCATTACTTCAACAATCACTAAACCGTTATTCCAACGATTCAATTTCACATTATCCGTTGAACTACACACGATTGGTACCACAGGTACTTGAGCACCAATTGCCGCATGAAACGCACCAGTCTTAAAAGGTAATAACCCACGGCCACGAGAGCGTGTTCCTTCAGGGAACATCCACACAGATACTTTATTTTTTTTTATTTTATCAACAACCTGACCAATTGTACCTACCGCTTTACTGCGATTAGCACGATCAATAAGAATGTTACCTGTGATCCAGTATAGTTGCCCAAACAGTGGAATCCAGACTAAACTTTTTTTACCTACCGTTACTGTACGCTGCATAATCGCACCTGAAACGGTAAATAAATCATAGTTATTTTGATGGTTAGCAATATAGACAGCCGAGCCAACTTGCTCTGCACCTTCCGCGTAACGAATCTCCAGTTTAATCCCTAATACGCGTGACATTTTGCTAAAAAGCCGCCCAAAAGTATAAACATGTTTAGGGTTACGAGGGCTAAATAAGCAATAACCACAGCCAAAGACAAAGGTTACAATCGCAAAGATCGCGACAGCAATCATGCGTAAAATATAAATCATTCAAACACTCCTCTGCGTACAAGTGTGCGCCAGTATACCCACAGCAAAGAAAATTACACCTGTTATATAAATCTATAACGTTATAATTAACAGCACAATTTACACACATAAATCATTAAAAAACCCTCAATAAAAAGAGGGCCTTATGGTATATATCACCGTCATTAACTGTCAGTTAATTGATCATCGGTTGCTGTTTGTGGGGAATCAATTTCAATATTTGTCACACGTTGCAAGCCTCGTGGCAACATTGAACCTCGACGTCCTCGTTCGCCACGGAAATTTTCAAGATCACTTGGTTTTAGACCTAACTTACGTTTACCGGCGTACAATGTGACATGACTATCAGCCGTGATCACCGTCAAATACGATAAAAATTCTTCTCGAGCTTTTGCGCGGGCTGATGGAATATTAATGATCTTATTGCCCTTACCTTTACCTAACTGTGGCAAATCTTTAATTGGGAATAATAGCATTCGACCTTCATTAGTGATGGCCATAATTTGATCATTATTAATATCATCAATAGGTTGCGGTGGCAGTACCAATGAATTTTCAGGTACGGTTAATAAGGCTTTACCGCTCTTATTTTTCGATACCATATCACTGCTCTTACAAATGAAACCATAGCCAGCATCTGATGCCATTAGCCATAATTGATTATCATCAGCCATCATTACCTGTCGCATATTGGTGCCAGGTGTTAGATTTAAACGACCAGTGATCGGTTCACCCTGGCTACGTGCTGACGGTAAACTATGAGATTCAAGCGCATAACTACGACCATCTGAACCTAAGAAGATTGCAGGTTGATTACTCTTACCTCGCGCATGAGCAAGATAATTATCACCTGACTTATAATTTAGCGTGCATGGATCAACCTCATGCCCTTTCGCATGACGTATCCAGCCTTTATCAGACAGAACAACAGTGATCGCTTCGCTTGGAATTAAGTCACGTTCTGTCATCGCTTTTGCTTCTGCTCGTTCAACTAATGGTGAACGACGATCATCACCATACTTTTCAGCATCTGCGATCATTTCTTTTTTAATTAAGGTATTTAAACGACGTTCAGAACCTAATAACTTTTCAAGTTGCTCACGTTCTTTGGCTAATTCGTCTAATTCGCCACGGATCTTAATTTCTTCAAGCTTGGCTAACTGACGTAGTTTGATTTCTAAAATGGCATCAGCTTGAGTCGCACTTAAATCAAAGCGTGACATTAACTCGGCTTTGGGATCATCCTCACTACGAATGATCTCAATCACTTCATCAATATTTAAATACGCCGCTAATAAACCTTCAAGAATATGTAATCGTGCTATCACTTTATCTAAACGATACTGTAAACGGCGACGTACAGTGCTACGACGGTACTCAAGCCATTCTTTGATGATAGTCACTAAGCCTTTAACTTGTGGACGACCATCTAATCCCAGCATGTTGATATTAGCGCGAAAACTTTTTTCTAAATCTGTTGATGCAAATAGGTGGTTCATCAACTGATCGCAATCAATACGATTAGTACGCGGTACGATCACGATGCGAGTTGGATTCTCATGATCAGATTCGTCACGTAGATCCTCAACCATTGGCAGTTTTTTGGCACGCATTTGTGCCGCAATTTGCTCCAATAATTTGGCACCTGATGTCTGATGTGGCAAAGCAGTAATAACGATATCACCGTTTTCTTTATGCCAAATAGCGCGCATTTTAACGCTACCACGCCCGGTGGCGTACATCTTCTTCAAGTCTGATTTTGAGGTGATAATTTCAGCTTCTGTCGGATAATCAGGACCTTGGACAAATTCCATTAATTGTTCAAGATCAGCATTAGGATTATCGATCATATGTACCGCAGCATTGGCGACTTCACGTACGTTATGCGGTGGAATATCCGTTGCCATACCCACAGCAATACCTGTAATACCATTTAATAGAATATGAGGTAATCGTGCTGGTAACATTTTAGGCTCAAGCATGGTACCGTCAAAGTTAGGTATCCAATCAGCAGTGCCTTGGCTTATTTCAGATAATAAGACTTCTGAAAAACGCGATAAACGTGATTCGGTGTAACGCATTGCAGCAAAAGATTTGGGATCGTCAGGCGCACCCCAGTTACCTTGACCGTCCACTAACGGATAACGGTAAGAGAAAGGTTGTGCCATCAATACCATCGCTTCATAACACGCAGAATCACCGTGTGGATGGAATTTACCTAATACGTCACCAACTGTACGTGCCGATTTTTTATATTTTGCTGTTGCGTTCAAACCTAATTCAGACATCGCATAAATAATACGACGTTGTACTGGTTTTAAGCCGTCACCAATAAAAGGCAAGGCACGATCCATGATCACATACATGGAGTAATTTAAATAAGCGTCTTCAGTAAACTTTCTAAGTGGAAGCTGTTCAACGCCATCCATAGAGACATCAGTCATCGTGAGATAATCCGTCTTAAATAATGCGATTCGGCAAACATAATGTTTGCCGATTTAAAAAATGATATAGGTGGGGATGAATTACACTTCCGCCATATCGCCTTTGCTTTGTAGCCAATGGCGACGATCTTCTGCACGTTTTTTACCAAGCAACATATCCATCATTTCATTGGTTTCACTATCATCATCAATAGTTAATTGCACCAAACGACGAGTATTTGGATCCATGGTAGTTTCACGTAATTGCAATGGGTTCATCTCACCCAGACCTTTAAAGCGCTGCACGTTAATTTTGCCACGCTTACCGCTTAAACGCTCAAGAATGGCATTCTTTTCAGCTTCATCTAATGCATAAAAAACCTCTTTACCTAAATCGATACGGTAAAGTGGTGGCATCGCGATAAACACATGCCCGGCACGTACTAAGGCTTCAAAGTGCTTCATAAACAAAGCGCACAGTAAGGTTGCGATATGTAAACCATCGGAGTCCGCATCGGCAAGTACGCATATTTTACCGTAGCGTAGGCCACTTAAATCGCCACTATCCGGATCAATACCCAATGCAATTGAGATATTATGAACTTCCTCAGAAGCCAATACTTGATCCGATGACACTTCCCAAGTATTCAATATCTTACCGCGTAACGGCATGATAGCTTGGAACATGCGATCGCGAGCTTGTTTTGCAGAACCACCAGCCGAATCACCTTCCACCAAGAATAATTCAGTACGATTTAAGTCTTGCTGCGAACAGTCGGCTAATTTACCCGGTAACGCTGGGCCTGAAGCTATCTTTTTACGAACGACTTTTTTACTGGCTCGCATACGGCGATGGGCATTAGCAATACAAACTTCTGCCAACAATTCAGCCAGTTGTGGGCGCTCATTAAGCCATAAACTAAAGGCATCTTTTACTACGCCAGCAACAAATGCCGCACATTGACGTGACGATAAACGCTCTTTAGTTTGACCGGCAAATTGTGGATCCTGCATTTTTACCGATAACACGTAAGCACAGCGATCCCAAATATCATCAGCTGTTAGTTTTACGCCTCGTGGTAATAAATTACGGAATTCACAGAACTCACGCATCGCATCAAGTAAACCTTGGCGTAAGCCATTAACGTGAGTACCACCTTGGGCGGTTGGAATCAGGTTAACGTAACTTTCAGTGATCAGTTCACCGCCTTCTGGCAACCATAGCAGCGCCCAATCGGCAGCTTCAGTGGCACCACTAAAGACACCGGTAAAAGGTTCTTCAGGCAATAAAGTATAGCCTTTAACACCTTCAGCCAAATAATCCTTAAGGCCATCCTCGTAACACCAACTAACTGTTTCATCAGTTATTTTATTGGTAAATACTACTTCTAAGCCAGGGCATAATACCGCTTTGGCTTTTAAGTTACTTTTAAGACGGGTAACTGAAAATTTAGCGCTATCAAAATATTTAGGATTAGGCCAAAAATGAACTTTAGTTCCTTTAGCACGACGACCACAAGTGCCAATCACTTCTAATTCAGAGACTTTATCGCCATTTTCAAATGCGATTTGGTACACTTGACCGTCACGTTTAACCGTCACTTCAACCCGATTAGAAAGGGCGTTAACAACTGAAATACCTACCCCGTGCAAACCACCTGAAAATTGGTAGTTCTTGCCCGAAAATTTACCTCCGGCATGCAATTTACATAGAATAAGTTCAACCCCAGAAACCCCTTCTTCTGGGTGGATATCTACCGGCATACCACGGCCATCATCAATCACTTCTAATGATTGATCGGCATGAAGAATGACTTCAACTTTACGAGCATGTCCAGCCAAGGCTTCATCGACACTGTTATCGATAACTTCTTGACCAAGGTGGTTAGGTCTTACCGTATCGGTATACATACCCGGACGGCGGCGTACTGGCTCAAGGCCATTTAGAACCTCAATGGCTCCAGCGTTATAGCTTTGATCTGTCATATCACGGAAATTTACGGGAAAATTTTACAAACAATAGTCAGTAACCCTCGCGTTGTTGTCAAGCGAGAGTCAGCGGAAAACTCACATTCAGTGAGTAGCACCTCTTTTTGGCGTTATTAAAAAGGGGCAAAAACAAGCGATTCATTTATGCTAATGCACATAACTTGATTTATAGGGTAGCCTATCTCGTTACTCAATGAACAGATAAGTCAGGTTATAACCCTAAGAATTGAATAATGGTGGCGGGAAAACGTTCAAAATCACAAAAACCATGATCACCATTGGCTTCGATTGTTAACCGACAGTGTGCATATTTTAATGCTGCTTGGCGATAATCAAGTACTTCATCACCTTGCTGTAATAATACCCATAACAATTGCGGGTGAGTAATATTGATCACCTCAAGCGCTTTCAACTCATTAATATGCTGAGCATCCAATACATAGTGTTCACCACTGTATGGGTTTTGTTGAGGCCCAAGATAATCAACTAACAATTGATAAGGCTTAACCGCAGGATTAACCAATACAGCAGGAAGCTGATAACGCTCACTGAGCCACGCGCTTAAATAGCCTCCCAAAGAACTTCCGACAACACCAATCGTATAGTGGTCTTGGTACTGCTCAATGAGTTGTGTAAGGTATTGGCTAGCCTCAGCAGGATAATTAGGTAATTGAGGAGCAACAACTTTTATGTCAGGTCGATGTTCTTCACAATACGTTATCATTTGCTGAGCTTTCAATGATAATGGTGAGCTATTAAAGCCATGTAAGTAAATCAATAACGATGGCATCAGTAACCCGCCGCATCGAGTTTAGGTTTAAATTGATCGCCACTAATACGGTGTACACTGGTAATGATTCGCCCATCTTTAGTCAGTTCTAAATAACGCCAACCCGGATTATTATGATCTAATGCAAAATCGTCTGAGTCAGGCATAAACTGAATACATGTTGATGGCGTAGCCAGTACACGTACATCATGATATGTACGATCTAAATCTTGATGAATATGCCCACACAACACCGCCTTCACTTGCGGGTGACGATCAATCACATTCCATAAACCACTGTTATTATGCAGTTGATGTTGATCAAGCCACGCACTTCCAGCTTCAAGCGGATGATGGTGCAATAGAATCAAGGCATGTCGATTAGGATAACGTGTCAGAGCGGTCTCTAATAATGCCAGCTGTTCCGTACTTAGTTCACCATGAGGCACACCTTGAACTTGGCTATCGAGTAAAATCATTTGCCAGTAATCACCCACTAATACCTGTTGATGTGGCTTAATTTGCTCACTTGGTAAAATGGATTGCATTGTTGGCTGAAAATCATGATTACCCGGTAACCAAAAGCACGGTTGTGACCAGCGTGAAATACCATCAGCAAAACGCTGATAAGAGTATGGAGTATGATCTTGAGAAATATCACCCGTGGCCACAATAGCATCAAAATGACGCGCGGCAATATCTACCCCAGCAAGCACGGCATGAAAACTGTCTTTGGTTGCCACGCCAAGCAAAGAGCCTGAACCATTGGCAAACAAATGAGTGTCGGTAATTTGCAGAAGAACCACACTTTCGGGGTTAGTCTGCGGCAGCGAATAGGTCTGCAAAACGTAAAAAACCTTGTCTATTCTGAGCAATTAAGTTCAATTAACAAACGGATTGTTTACTAAGCCCGTGGCGTAAACAATGCTTCAACCAGTCACCTAAGAAAAGGTTGACTTGATGTTTCTCATTTTTTTGATGCATACGCAAGTTAGGATAATCATATATTGGCTTGAGACGAGAAATCTGCTGAGCAGCACACACTTCTGCTACCTTAGCATCATGATATAACCGCACTGTTAATAAGGGTGCTAGATAATCAACGACCGCTTCACTCTCAACTAAACCTAATGTTACCACTGTGGTGTAACGTGTTGTTTCAATAATTTCTAACTGGTATACATCATCACACACTAGGTATACGTGTCTGTCTCCAACAGTATCACTGCGAGGCAATAACGGAAGGAGTTTAGCGTAATTAGTTTCATACAAGCGCATTAGACTTATCAAATCAACAGTATACCTTTTATTCAAATCATTCCCCTAGAATTATAAGATAATTTATTTTATGCCAGTCGCAAACGTTGATGATGAAGTTGCAACCATTGTAATGCGATAATCGTGGCTGCATTTTCAATTTTACCAGATTCTAGCCATTGATAAGCCTGATTTCTGGAAACAACATGCACACGAATGTCTTCTGACTCACTCGCAACCCCGTGGAGCCCCCGAGCTAAACGGCTATCAACCTCACTAATAAAAATATCAAGTATTTCAGAACAGCCACCAGAGCTAGACAAATAACGTGAAATTTTTTCAGTTTTACCAAGCACAAGCCCTGATTCTTCAGTCGCTTCTCGACGTACGACTTGTTCTGCTGACTCATCGTCATGATCAAGCATACCAGCCACAATCTCTAGCTGCCATGGCTGACAATTAGCCGCTAGCGCACCGACACGAAACTGCTCAATCAATACGACTTGGTCACGTACAGGATCATAAGGTAAAACAGCTGCAGCATGACCACGTTCAAATAATTCACGCTCAAATTCACCGCTCCAGCCACCAGCAAATAGCTTATGTCGTAAACGATATTTGATCATTTTAAAAAAACCGTCATATACTGTGTTGGTTGATATAACCTCGACATCATTCCGATGAAATGTCTGTGGCATAGATAAATTATCTGATCCTTTAGTCATGATTTTCTCCTTTGACGATAAATATCAATTAAAAGTTCATCAACTCCAACCAATATTGTATCAAACTTAAGTGATATTCCTTGTAGTTATACTTTAAGTGTAATATTCCACTTTTAATGTTTAAACAATTAAATATCATGTATCTTTTTGACACGGTGTTTATTAAATCGATTACAATAAGTTTATTATTGAATGTTAGAATACAGTCATTAGGTAAAACTACGTAATGATCAGTTTCAAGCAAGCCTGCTTCAGGTAAACTGGCGCTTGCACTATTTATACATTCCCATTTTTGTCAGCAAGACCAGGAAAGGCATCCATGAAAAAATTGCTTCCAATCATTATTAGCCTTGCAATTGGCTCAATTAGTCAATCAGCATCGGCTGACGATCTCGCTCAGATTTATCAGCAAGCCAAGCAAAATGATCCACAACTTCTAAAAGCCGCGGCCGATAAAGATGCAGCTTTTGAAGCAATCAATTCTTCACGTAGCACCCTTTTGCCTCAAATTAATCTTTCTGCAGGCTACAACACCTACTACCTTGACTCAAAAGAAGGCAAGGATAACGGTTTTAATGCTGGCGTAACATTAAGCCAATCATTATATAACCGTGCTAGCTGGGTTGGTCTTGATATTGCAGAAAAGCAAGCTCGTCAAAGTGATGCAGCTTTCGCTGTTACGCAACAAGGTTTGATTTTACGTGTCTCTACTGCGTATTTTAACGTGTTAAAAGCGCAAGATGATTTGAAGTTTGGTGAAGCAGAAAAAGCAGCGGTTGGTCGTCAATTAGAGCAAATGAAACAACGCTTTGAAGTTGGTCTATCTGCAATTACAGATGTTTATGATGCACAAGCACAATACGACACCGTATTAGCCTCTATCATCGTTAAGAAAAATACCCTTGCTAATAGCTACGAAGAATTACGTGAAATTACAGGTCACGCTTATTCATCATTAGATCTATTAAATACAGCAAGTTTCTCAGTGAGCAAGCCTAAGCAAGCTGCTGATAATCTGGTTAAAGATGCAGAAACTGAAAACTTGACCCTATTAGCGTCACGTATTGGTCAAGATATTGCGCGTGATAATATTTCATTAGCCGATTCTGGGCACTTACCAACCCTATCGTTTGAATCTGGTTATCAATACGATGATACAAGTCGACTAATTAACCCAGATCAAGGCAACCTAAGTGCGGGTATTAAAATTGATCTTCCAGTCTACACTGGCGGTAATACCACCTCTCAAGTAAAACAAGCACAATATAGATACGTATCGGCAAGTGAAGCTCTTGAAGCACAATACCGTTTAATCGTCAAAGACGTACGTAACTACTACAACAACATTAATGCAACGATTGGTTCAATCAATGCATATAAACAATCTGTTGTTTCTGCAAAATCAGCATTAGAAGCAACAGAAGCTGGATTTGATGTAGGTACACGTACGATTGTTGATGTATTAGACTCAACCCGTAGCCTATACTCAGCAAACAGTGAGCTAGCTAATGCGCGTTATGATTACATTCTTGCGCAATTACAACTAAAGCAAGCGGTAGGCACGCTTAGCGAACAAGACGTGTTAGATATTAATGCTGGTTTAATTCAAACCAAATAAGCCATTAATACTGATATAAAAAAAGCGCCATTAGGCGCTTTTTTTATACGTGAAAACTCTTAGATTAACCGCGTCCACCACGAATGGCTTCAATAATTTTAGATGTTGAACACCCATCTTCAAAATTCAGCACTAGCACTTTACCCCCCGCCGCGATCACTTCTTTACCACCTGCAATTTGTTCAGGGGTGTAATCACCACCTTTAACTAGAATGCTTGGCAATACTTCACTGATTAATCGTTGTGGTGTCTCTTCAGTAAACGGAACCACCCAATCCACTGCGCCTAAGCCTGCTAATACAGCCATACGGCGATCTTCAGGATTCACTGGACGTCCTGGGCCTTTTAAACCTTTCACGGAATCATCAGAATTTACCGCCACAATAAGTCGGTCACCCAATTTTGCTGCTTCTGTTAGATAAGCGACATGGCCTGCATGCAAAATATCAAAACAACCATTGGTCATGACGACGGTTTCACCACGTGTACGTGCCGCTTTCACGGCATCGACTAATGCTGGTTCAGAAATAACCCCAAAGCCAGTGTCTTGACTACCATGAATAGCTTCGGTTAATTCAATCGTCGATAAGGTTGAGGTACCCAACTTCGCAACCACCACGCCCGCAGCTGCATTCGCAAGTTTGCATGAATCAGATAACGATTTACCGGCTGACAATGATGCGGCCAAGACAGAAATAACCGTATCACCGGCACCCGTTACGTCATAAACTTCTTGGGCAAGGGTTGGCATATGTAACGGCTCACACCCTTTTTCAAGTAAGGTCATACCATGTTCAGAGCGAGTAACCAGCAAAGCTTCAAAATCAAATTGTTCGATCAGTGCCATGCCTTTTTCAACTAATTCTTGTTCTGAATTTACACACCCAACAACAGCTTTAAATTCAGATAAATTAGGCGTCAGTAACGTCGCACCACGGTAGCGTTCAAAGTCAGTTCCTTTAGGATCAATTAGCACAGGTAAGTTTGCTGCACGAGCCAATTGAATCATTGCTTGTACATGAACTAATGCACCTTTAGCATAATCTGACAAGACCACAGCTTTAGCATTTGCCAGCGCAGGTTGCATTCGTTCAAGTATTAATGCTGGATCAACATTTTGAAAGCCCTCTTCAAAATCTAATCGAATTAACTGTTGACCACGGCTCATCACTCGTAATTTAGTGATCGTTGGATATTCAGCCAATGCAACAAAATCACTACGCACATTCAGTGATGATAATTTTTCAGTTAATGCTCGTGCTGGCTCATCGATACCGGTTAAGCCGATCAATTTTGCATTACCACCTAACGCAGCAATATTCATGGCCACGTTTGCCGCACCACCTGGGCGCTCTTCAATCTGATCAACCTTAACCACAGGCACTGGTGCTTCTGGCGAAATACGATCAGTGGGACCCGTCCAGTAGCGATCTAACATTACATCGCCAACAATCAATACCTCTGCTTGGTTATAATCAGGCAGCGTCAGTTTCATTTCTTTCTCCGAGAATATGGCAACGTTCGAATACTAGCATAAACTAAAATCAAGGGGCATCGAGATCACAACTAAACCTGACAAGGTTCAAGCCATTGCTGCCACACTTGCTCGACCGTTTGTCGCATTCCAACAAATTGTTGCTGATCAACATAAGCAGGTAACCCCAATAAACTCAATCGATGAATGGCATTACGCATATCACAGTAAGCTTGCCGTAATTGAATAGCAGTGGTGCTATCAATAATGCCGTTATCAGCCATTGATTCAAAAATACGTACATTATCAGACCAACGCGTTAAGGCGGGTTGCTGATGGGCGTACGCTAGTACTAAATATTGCGCTAAAAACTCAATATCGGTGATGCCACCTTGATCTTGTTTGAGACCAAACATACCTGCCTTTTTCTTACCAAGATGTGCGCGCATTTTGTGGCGCATTGTCACCACATCATTTGCTAATTGCGCCGAATCACGTACTGCAGTTAATACCTGCTGACGAACATCGGTAAATGCGGCTTGTAATTGTGCATCGCCATACACCATTCGTGCGCGAACAAGAGCTTGATGCTCCCACGTCCATGCTTGCTGCTGCTGGTACTCACCAAAAGCACTAATTGTTGTTACTAACAACCCAGAAGCACCAGAAGGTCGCAAACGCATATCAACGTCATACAATACTCCCGATGCGGTTCTGGTTGAGAATAGATGAATGATTCGCTGTGCTAACCGTAAATAAAATTGACGGCCATCAATTTCTTTACTGCCCATGGTATAGACATTATCAGGGCAATCATGAACAAACACTAAATCAAGATCTGAGCCATACCCCAACTCCCAACCTCCAACCTTGCCATAACCAATCACAGCAAAACCTTTACTTTCACGTTCTAATACATGGCTAGGCTCACCATATTTAGCTGCAATCTGTAACCACGCTTGATTAACCACCGCCGCAATAATCGCTTCAGCAAGATAGGTTAAGTGATCACTTACTTTCATTATTGGCAATACACCTGCAATATCTGCCGCAGCAATCCGTAATAATTGAGTTTGCTTAAACTGACGAATCGCTTCCATTTGTTGCTCCATATCCTCTTCAGGAATACGTGCCAGATACTCACGCAGCTCATCACGGTAACTGGTGAGTTTGGTCGGCTGATACAAATGCTGTGGGTCGAGTAATTCATCAAGTAACAATGGATATAACGCTAACTGATCAGCGACCATTGGACTTGCTGCACATAATCGAATTAGCTGTTTAAGTGCAATAGGGTGTTCGGTTAATAGTTCCAAATAGGTAGTACGCGTCGCAATACGAATGATTAATTTCGTCAATCGCGGCAACAACAGTACCGCATCCTCTCGCATCACAACCTGCGCTAAAATTTCAGGCATTAAGGTGGCTAACGCTTCACGTCCTCGCGGACCTAAAGTTCGTTTCGATAATTCATGCTTAAAAGAGACTAAGTTCTGTGCTTGCAATGCTTGCTGTGGAGCATCAAGCTCAGCCAAAATAGTGAGTAATACATCTTCATTAGTCACCATTGCCCACATTTCATGGTATTGCGTCGCCACATCTTGCTGATTATCTTGCTCATCATGCCCAATAATATCATCAAAAATAGCATGAATAGCGGTCATATGCTGTTCGGTTGTTGCCACCAATGCGGCCCAGTCAGGTTGTACCATCGCACAGGCTAATCGCGCTTGATCAAGGGCTTTATCTGGCAATGTTTGAGTTTGCTTATCATCAATTGCTTGCAAAAGATTTTCTAAACGACGTAAATGACAATACCCTGCCGTTAAAGTATCAATATCAGCAGATGGTAATAAAGCCAGTTCTTTAATTGCAGCAAGGGTTGGTAATAAGCCTCTTCCACGTAAACTTGGTTCACGTCCACCACGAATTAATTGAAAAGATTGCGCGATAAATTCAACTTCACGAATGCCACCCGCCCCCAATTTAATATTATTAGTAAGGCCACGTCGACGCACCTCACTGCCAATCATCGCCTTCATACGCCGTAACGATTGAATGGCACTAAAATCGATATAACGTCGAAACACAAACGGCCGTAGCATTTGGCGTAAGCTTTGATATTGCGTGAAGCTTTCTTTACCCATGACCCGTGCTTTGATCATCGCATAACGCTCCCAATCACGACCTTGTTCTTGATAATAATCTTCTAATGCAGCATAGCTCATTACTAATGGGCCACTGTCACCAAAAGGACGCAACCGCATATCCACTCGATAACAAAAGCCATCAAAGGTGATGTGATCTAATGCTTTAATCAATCGCTGCCCTAAGCGGGTAAAAAACTGCGCATTAGCCAAACTACGACGACCACCGACCGTTTCACCGTTTTCAGGATAAGTAAAAATCAAATCGATATCTGACGAGAAGTTAAGTTCACCACCACCCAATTTACCCATGCCTAAAATAAGCATAGGCTGCGGCTCACCTTGGTCATTCATTGGCGTTCCCCATTCAGCGCAACACTGCTGATAAAGCCAATGATACGCTTCCATGATCAAGGCTTCTGCCAATTGCGACAAACTAGCAAGGCTATGTTGTAAAGGTGCACGATGACTAAAATCTTGCCACGCAATTAACGTCATATAACGACGTCTAAAGTGACGTAAGTTGCGCATTAAACCCATTTCATCGGTTACTTGCGCCAGTTGTTGACTTAATAGCTGACGATAATCAATATCACTACACTGTTGATACTGGTCTAACAGCCATGACAATAGTGTTGAGTCTTGTATTAGAGATGCACTAATAAAATCACTTAGCCCTAACATCGCATGTAATTCTTGTTTGGCTTCACCTTGCCATAACGCCAACAGTTCTGGCTGCTTATCGGCTAATTTTTCCCATGCTAAGTCTGCAACTGCAACGATATCGCTACAATGATCAATGGTTGGATAAATTTGTGATTTTTCGGTCGCCATGCGCTGTCCCTTGAACAAGTAACTCGATAAAGAGTTCTAATTTAGCATATAAAAACGCCCATCAAACGATGGGCGTTATAATTTTATTTTATTCAATACCTAGCATTTTATTTACACTTTAAATGTATCTATTTTCGCTTCTAAATCACTAGCTTGATGCTGCATTTCTATCGAAGTTTGTGCCAACTCCGTGACAACACCAACCGAACCATCAACCAGTTCTCGTACATTTGTTAAGTTAACATTCATCTCATCAGCCACTGCACTTTGCTGTTCAGCTGCGGCAGCTATGTGAAAGTTCATATCATTAATACCTTGAATTTGTTCAACAATTTTATTTAACTCACCACCAGCACAGGTAACTAATTCAACGCCCTCATCAGCTTCAAGAACACTACGTTCCATTAAGTTAACTGCTTGTTGAGCACTTTGCTGTAATTGAGCAATCATATCTTGAATTTCAACGGTTGCTGTTTGAGTGCGTTGTGCAAGATTACGGACTTCATCAGCAACAACAGCAAACCCTCGCCCGGCATCTCCCGCTCGTGCGGCTTCAATTGCGGCATTGAGTGCCAATAAATTGGTTTGTTCAGAAATACTTTGAATGGTCACAATCACTGAACTTATTTTATCAACGCGTGTTTCTACTTGATTAACGGCAGCGGCTGATTGAGTAATGTCATTCGACAATTGATTGATGGTGACCATAGTACGGCTCACAAATTGTTGCCCTGTTGCCGCTTGTTCTGAGGTATTTAAGGTCGCATTAGACGCATCACGTGCATGACCCGCAACGGTTTGTACTGTAGACGTCATCTCAGCCATGGCCGAGGCTAACTGATCGATTTCAGCAAATTCTTCTTGAGAAGATTCTTTGGTTTGCTCCATCATCAATGACATTACTTCCGCTGATTGAGAAAGTGTGGTGGCCGCTTGACGTTGAGCAATAAATGCCGCTTTAAGCTGACAACGGCTTTGTTCAAGTTCTCGACTTAATTCACCAAATTCATCACGACACGCCATCGCTATCGGTTGTGATAAGTCATAATGCGTTAATGCTTGAATACTTTGTTTTAAACCTTCGATTTGACGCAGCATAATTCGTGATGCAAGCAGTAACACCAAAATAAACATCACTACCATTAGTGATGTTTGCCATGCAATTTGTACTAAATACTGTTGATAATAATTGGCTGCTAATGCATTTGATTGATAGCTAATAACCGCTAACTCTAGTGTGGGAAGTTTAACAATATACCCATAACCTTCATTATCTTGTCGTGTAAATGGCTGATTATTTAGCTGAGTATCTGTTACAATTTGACGTAACGTTTGCCCTTGCTTTAATGGCTGAGTTAGAGAAATGACTTGATTCAGTTTAGATTTATTTAGCATGTTGTCATCAATATAATCAACAACATATACATTATGATTACTCAGTACGGCGGATAATTTAGAAACAACTGAAGCAGAAGATTGGTCGTCGGTCGCGATTACGTTCGTCAGCATCTGAGCGTTAGACTGAGCTAACTGCTGTACTTTGTTTTGTTGTGTCGCAACAACTGATTGATAGAATAATTCAGCATCCCACAATTGTTTGCCAATTAATAACAACGTGCTAAACACCATCAATAAAACAAGTTTGGGTCTTAATTTAAGGTTGGTTAACCATTTTTCCCAAGGTTTAAACTCTAGCGTTGCCATTTATTATCTCCGTATCGCTAACGTTTACCCCCTTCACATCGATAGTGATGAGGTTATTCGTAAGCCAGTCATATCATCAATAAGCATCATTGCCCCATTCTCTTTAATACTTATCGACATAAGAGAATAAATATTTAGCTATCGATAACAAAGATACGTCAAAACATGATCTGTACCGCATGTTGTATTTCATTGGGGTAAAAACAATAACGCCCCGCATAAAGCGAGGCGTTGATATTTAATAACTCATAACGTATTACGGCCAGTAAGGCGTTAGCTCTATACTGATCTGTCGAGTCTGGCTCATCGCGTGCAACAATGATTCTTCTTGACGTTGTAGCCACTTTTGAATTTGTGCTAAATCATCACCTTCAAATAAGGCTAATAATTGACGAATAGGTTCTAATGCGCGTAAATCTTCTAGGCCTTGTAGTAAATCTAACCACGGCATTCTAAAAGACGCACGACGATCTTCATCATATAAACCAGCAAATGCAATGCCACTCATTAAATTTCGTAATAAACGTGGTTTTTGATCAAGATAATCAATACGACTCAATTCGCGCTCAGCGGGGAAAACATCAAGCAATTCAGACCATGATCGGGTCAACATATTATCGGCAAATGCTTTCACTGGTGCGGCTAACTTATCGCGAGATTTATCATCAAGGAATGGCTGCCAACCACGGCTTAAAATCCAACGGCTCAAATCAAGTAATAATCCACAATAACGCGCAGAACGCATTAATTGAACCATATCATCACTATCAGGCAGCTCTTGGTAACGCAGTTCCAGTTGCTGTTGCAACTCTTTACGCGCATTAAGCTTACGTAAAACATAGGCTTTATCGTCAATCAGTTCCTGAATGCTATTGGCTTCTTCTAACCAAGTGAGCTCACCTTCTAACCATTGTAATTCTTGGCGTAATAAGGCACTTGCACGACGAGGAATAATGCCACCAAAGGTTGCAAAAGTTTGACGTAATAGACTCAGGGCTTGTGATATTTGTACAAGCGCTTGCGGCTCTTGGCGCTCCATATAAATCTGTTCATGGTACAACCAATGCTCTAACGCATGTTCAAGTGTATTAATGAACGCCGATTCAACAGAATCTTGAGTTGTCGTGTTAACAAAAACTAATGGCTTGATAGGATCGCCTTGATAATCAGCAGCAAGTCGGTAGCCACGAGCAGCCTTGCTAAGATTACCTAATCGCATTCCACCATCAACGCATAATTCACGCGCTAAAGTGAATAAAGCGTCTGTCTGACCCGATTTAAGTTCTAGTTCTACTTCACAAATTGGCGAGCGTTTATCATCAACACTCACTTCACCATGATCAAAAGCTAATTCAATTTGGCTACCATCTGGCATTGCTACTAACCATTGCTGGCGAGTAAAATCAGTGCTAAATAATGGCTGAATTTGCTGCTGAACAGCAACAATATCAAAGTTGTGAGGCCAGGCATCTGCGGGATGAAGCGCTAAACTCGGTTCAGTACTATTCACTTCAACATTATATTCAGGACGCTGGTGTAATCCAGCAACAACACGGCCTGCGGTTTTTAATGTTTGAACAAACACATCATCGAAACGACGAATACGTAACCCAATATCATGCTGGCGCAATACTTGATCGGGAGTGTCAAAGTAAATATTACCCAACTCTCGACGGCTCTGTTGCAGAATTTTAGCAGCGGAAATTGTATCCACTAGCTGGGTTGAAAATTCTGGTAAGACAAAAAACTTCAGTTCTATCTCGGTTTCCATAGTTATACCTATAAACGGTGGCAAACCAAGGATATTTGCTTATTCACTCAAGGGCAAGTGAGAAATATCAATAAAACCTTGATCAAAACTAGTTCCACTATACTCTTTAATACGTTAAAATGCGCGATTCAATGACCATCGCTCAAGATTTAGCCTTATTCGGGCGCTCTTTAGGTTGATCGGCTATGCCAGTAAATACAATAATGGGGCTCTTTGCAAAATCCCCAATCAAACCACTACAACGCCATGTTATTCGCGTAACTGAGTGTTGTGATCTGCTTATTCCGTTCTTCGAGGCATGTAATGCCGGAGATTGGGAAAAGGCGGCCGTTTTACGCGAACAGATATCGCAACTTGAAAAAGATGCGGATGTACTCAAGCGTGAGATCCGTCTGAAGCTTCCTCGTGGTCTTTTCATGCCAGTAGATCGTACTGATATGTTAGGACTGTTAACCCAGCAGGATAAACTCGCTAACCTCTCTAAAGATATCGCTGGTCGAGTCTTAGGTCGTAAGCTACAAATGCCTGCTATCATGTACCCAGACTTCGTGGCATATATTCAACGTTGCTTAGACGCGGCTGATCAAGCTCGTCGTGTAATCAATGAATTGGATGAATTACTCGAAACTGGTTTCAAAGGCAGAGAAGTGACACTTGTCGCCGAGATGATTAATCAGCTAGATGTTATCGAAGACGATACCGATGCTATGCAGATTACATTGCGTCAACAATTAATGTCCATCGAAGACCAACACAGCCCGGTGGATGTCATGTTCCTGTACAAAATTCTCGAGTGGGTAGGCGCAATTGCTGATCAAGCACAGCGGGTCGGCTCACGTTTAGAAATTATGCTCTCGCGTTCTTAATAACGAGAATTTAACAAAACAAGGTTTTACAATGGAAATCCTGGCTAACTACGGCACTCTATTAATCGGAGTGGCAGCTTTTTTTGGTCTTTTGATGGCGATTGGTATTGGTGCAAATGATGTTGCCAATGCCATGGGTACTTCAGTTGGTTCAAAAGCACTTACAGTAAAACAAGCGATCATCATCGCGATGATTTTTGAATTTGCAGGTGCTTATCTTGCAGGTGGTGAAGTTACCGATACTATTCGTAAGGGTGTTATCGAGACTTCTCTATATGCAGCCCACCCTGAAACCCTCGTTTTTGGCATGATGTCAGCGCTTCTTGCTGCTGGTACATGGCTACTTGTCGCTTCTTTTATGGGCTGGCCTGTTTCAACAACACACTCAATTATCGGTGCTATCATCGGTTTTGCTTGTGTGTCAGTTGGCACCAATGCTGTGGATTGGCATTCAATCCAAGGTATTGTGGGTAGCTGGTTAATTACACCGTTTATTGCTGGTATATTTGCATATCTGATTTTCATCAGTGCTCAAAGGTTAATCTTTGATACTGATAACCCGATGGCAAATGCAAAACGCTTCGTTCCTGTCTATATGTTTATCACAGCGATGGTCATTGCGTTGGTAACAATTAAGAAAGGCTTGAAACATATTGGTTTGCATCTGACTACGGGTGAAGCTTGGATTGCTTCTATTGCTATTTCATTTGTCGTTATGATTGTAGGTTACTTCTACATTCAGCGTAAATATGCTGATGACGATCTAGTGGACAGCAATGGTTATGCCGGTGTGGAAAGTGTATTTAGCGTATTGATGGTTGTTACTGCGTGTGCGATGGCATTTGCCCATGGTTCAAACGACGTAGCAAATGCAATCGGTCCACTATCAGCAGTTGTTTCAACTATTGAAAGTTCAGGTCAAATTGCAGCACAAAGCCAAATTGCATGGTGGATCCTTCCACTAGGTGGTATTGGTATCGTCATCGGTCTAGCTACTCTTGGTCATAAAGTAATGGCTACCGTAGGTACAGGCATCACTGAGTTAACACCGAGCCGTGGTTTTGCTGCTCAGTTAGCAACAGCATCGACTGTTGTACTAGCATCAGGTACAGGTTTACCAATCTCAACTACACAAACACTTGTTGGTGCGGTATTGGGTGTTGGTTTTGCTCGCGGCATTGCTGCTCTTAACCTAGGTGTTGTTCGCAACATCGTTGCTTCGTGGATTGTAACATTGCCAGCAGGTGCATTCCTTGCTGTCATTTTCTTCTACATTATACAAGCACTTTTTAGTTAAATAGTGGCAGAGTTCAAAGAGAGAGGTCTCCCCTCTCTCTTTTCTTGCTCCCTTTCCACAAAGCCCTTACTATCCTCGATCTCTAACCATTTCAGGTTCATCAAGGATTCGATAGTGAAGCACTTCATAAGCTTTTTTTTGTTCTGTTTGACACTAATTAGCCCGATAGCTAATGCTGAACAAGCCCATTATATTTCAGACAATTTATTTACCTATTTATTAAAAGGCCCTGGCAGCCAATACCGTATTGTCGGTAGTGTTAATGCTGGCTCACCCGTTACCCTCTTAGAAAAAGATAACGGTTATAGTCGTATTAAAGATGCTAAAGGTCGTACTGGCTGGGTTGAATCTAAATTCATCTCAACCGATGTTGCACTACAAGAACGCCTGCCCGTACTTGAAACGGAATTAACCACAGTTAAAGCCAGACTAGCAGAAGCACTGACAACCAATGATAATAAACACAGTGATTTAAATAGTGCTTTAGCTCAGCGTAATAGTCAGATTAATAAATTAGAAACACGTAATACGCAATTACAAAATGAGCTAACAATAGCTCAAGATGAAGTACGCAGTTTGCGAGCAAAAATTGACACTCAAAAAGATGACCTATTAATGAAATGGTTCACTTATGGTGGTATCGTCGCTGGTATTGGTTTGCTACTAGGATTAATACTACCGCATATCACGCCACGTCGTCGTAAGCGTGCTAATGGCTGGGCATAAGTATTTCTAACTCAGTGTTTATATTATAAAGACAATCAATATCACTAAAAAAGGCAGCCAATTGGCTGCCTTTTTTGATTTTTATTAAACTCACAGCCTACCATTCAGACAAAGCAGGCATGCTAATTTCATAACCATCAAATGTCAGAATAACATCTCGTGATTCAATCTTAACCAACTTCACGCCAGGTGCGATCATATCCCCTTGATGGCGTTCATTACCATTGACTTTAACCCAACGTTTCGCTGGCGTAGAAGAGTAAATATGCTGATTAAAGTTCATCTTTGGTAGCTGTCGCTGCACCGTTGAAGGCAGTAAGCCAATTGGAATTACTTTACTCTTCGGCGCCGTGATCACGGGTGAATTATGCTTAATCGCATTACGATCAGCATTGCTACGATCAACCTCACTATCTTGATAATGTTCCCCGGTCGTCGCCACAATAGCTGATTTCAATTTTGCTGCGAGATCTGGAGAAAGATTCGATAAATCAAGATTCTCTAGTTTGTAAGGATCATCAGTCGTTGGTGTAAGTTTAGCACTATGCGAAACAGTATCTACCTGCAGATCATCACTTGGACCAAGATCTCTATCTTGCTCTCGCGGTTTAGCATCCGCATTATAGGCATCCTTGTTCACAGCAGATTGATATGCCGGAGAAGCCACATATAACCCATCACTGATAGGTAACGGCTCTGTCACGAGATTCGGATACGCCATAAAAATCACATCAGCATTGGTCACCGTAGAGTCAGTGTCTAATACTTGTTTCTTTGGCGCTTGTAATACTGATGGTGGTAATGCAGTAGTGACTAATGAAGGTTGCTGTGTTGTCGTTGTCGTTACACCAACAATTTGTTGCTGATAAATCTTATACGCCACAATCGAGGCTGCAGGTAGCAGCGCAATAATGATTGGCATCAGCCATTTTACTTGAGATTGTTGTGCTTTAACTGCCCGCATCGGATGCACAATTTTCACTGCCTCCCCCTCAGTATTGCTAGCACTTGATTGAGCCTCATTATTTTTATCTGATTGTTTTAACGCCGTTAATAACTGAGACATTAGGCTAGCTCCGGTTGTAACGTCGGCCCAGGAAGATTAAGCGCAGAATCAAGGATCATTAGTGTCATTGGACCGGCAATACCATCAGCACTAATATCTTGCGCGCGTTGGAAACGACGTAATTTATCAAGTATCGTTTGACCGAAATAGCTCACCTGAGGGCCACTATCCCCTAAAAAAGCATTTAATTGCTGATTTAACCACACGACTCGCGCTCCACTTTGACCAAATCTAATCGTGGTTTTATCACCTAGTGGTGGGCGCCATAGCAAACTAAAGTGGCCATTCCAACGTGCCTCAAACCATGTCGGTGTCACTGAGATACGTTGTTTATCTAAGAGTAATTCAATTCGATCACTCGTAATCGCATAAACAACCGCATAGAAAGGCTGCTGCTGACCATCTTTTAGAGTCACTATCACGGGCCGATTAATCAAACCTAACCGCGTTAATGTTGTTGAACCAGAAAAACACGTTAACGCAATACGTGAACTCGTCGCACACGTTGCTTGATTTAATGCGGTATCAAAGCCCCATAATTGATACAAGCTTTGCATCGCACTTCGTTGGTTACGGCTATCATTAATAGCAGTTACTAGTCGCTTTTCAATATTTACACTGACTGTTTTTAACGATGCCGTATTCGGTGTTACCGCAGGTAAAGAAGAGGCAGTAGTTAAAGGTAATGCTGATGGCGGTGTTTGAGGCCAATATTGCCATGCCACTGTCGCCATCACACCACACAGTACTGCTGCTATTGTCCATGGCAGCCATACTAATCTGGAACCTAACACCGCCGCAGAGGGTACCTGCCAACTCAATATATCTTCACAGGCTTGAACTGCCATCGCTTTGGTTACACTGTGAACGCCCCCCTGACAAGCTAACTGCATCGATTTATCGCACACTAAGTTAATTAATCGTGGCACACCTTGAGTTTGTTTAGCTATATAACTGACAATATTGGCATTAAATACTGGGTATAAACAATCAACCGCATTGAGACGATAATGAATATATTCACTGACTTCGGTTTCAGTCAGAGGCAGCAAGTGGTAACGAGAAGTGATCCGTTGTGCTAATTGACGCAACCGCTCTTGCTGTAACAACTGCTGTAATTCAGGCTGACCAATCAAAACAACTTTTAATAACTTACGGCTATCGGTTTCTAAATTGGTTAATAAACGCAATTGTTCTAGAACATCAGGCATCAGATGTTGAGCTTCATCGACTAACAATAGTGTCTGTCGACCCGCAGCATGATTAGCAATAAGATGCTGATAAATAATATCTGTTAATTGCTTAAAACTGGCTTCATCGCGATAAGGTAATCCTAATTCATCACAAATAGTGGCCAGTAAATCATGTGATGATAACGCCGGATTGAGGATCACAGCCACTTGCGCCTGTTGCGGTAATCGTGAAATCATCGCTCGCAGTACCGTCGTTTTTCCAGTTCCCACTTCCCCCGTTAATAAACCAAAACCACCGCCATCGGTAAGTCCTGATAACATATGCGTTAACGCTTCTCGATGACGGTCACTGAGGTAGAGAAAACGGGCGCTTGGCACAATTGAAAATGGTGCTTCATTTATGCCAAAAAAATCTTGGTACATATCTATACTCTAATACTTAAAATTATTGAGAAATAAATTATCGATAACATCATCAACAATATAAAAAGACTTAATACTGACAAACTCTCATTGCTGATCGATATTTGCTATCATGATGACATCAACAAACCAGTGTATATTGGTTAACAAAATAATACCGATTAACATTATCATGCTGTGATAATGGTGACTTTTTCATTGTGACTTACAACTATTAACCCGCGTGGTATTAAGGAGTCTTCATTGCAAACCTATCTTGTCGGTGGTGCAGTCCGCGACACTCTATTAGGCTTACCCATAACAGATCAAGACTGGGTGGTTGTTGGTACCACACCTACGGCCATGCTTGAGTTAGGTTATGAGCAAATTGGCAGTGATTTTCCGGTTTTTCTTCATCCTCAAACCAAACAAGAATATGCTCTTGCGCGTACCGAACGTAAATCTGGTTATGGTTACACAGGCTTTACGTGCTATGCCGCTGCAGATGTTACCCTTGAACAAGATCTATTACGACGAGATTTAACCATCAATGCTATTGCTCAAGATCAACAAGGACAACTTATTGATCCTTACCATGGTAAAAATGATCTCGAACATAAGATCTTACGCCATGTTTCACCTGCATTTAGCGAAGATCCACTACGTGTATTACGTGTTGCTCGTTTTGCCGCTCGTTTTGCTCACTTAGGTTTTACCATTGCCGCTGAAACAATGGCATTAATGCAAGAAATTGTGGTGAGCGGTGAATTAGCAAATTTAACACCTGAGCGAGTATGGCTTGAATGGCACAAGTCACTTTCAAGCAATGATCCACAAGTCTTTTTAAGCGTATTACGTCAATGTGGTGCTTTGGCAGTAATTATGCCAGAAATAGATGCGCTATTTGGCGTACCACAACCAGCAAAATGGCATCCTGAAATAGATTGTGGCATTCACACCTTGCTGGTAGCAAAGCAAGCCGCTTTACTGAGTGATGATACAACCATTCGTTTTGCAGCCCAAGTACACGATCTTGGAAAAGCACTCTCTCCTAAAGAGGATTTACCTCACCATAAAACCCATTGTCGAGATGGTATCAAACCAATTAAACAGTTATGTCAGCGCATCAAAGTACCCAATGATTATCGAGATTTAGCCTTATTAGTTTGTGCTCAGCATACCAAAATTCATCATGCTCAAGAAATGCGAGCAAGCACTTTTATTTCAATATTTGATCAAATAGATGCGTGGAGAAAACCTCTGCGCGTTGAACAACTAGCACTATGTTGTCGAGCTGATGCTCGTGGCCGCCAAGGTTTAGAAGATACCGCCTATCCACAAGCAGACATCACTATTACAGCTTTTGATATCGCTCAAGCCGTGCCCGTTGCTCCAATTATTGCCGCAGGGTTTACTGGCGTTGCAATCAAGCAGCAACTCACTCAAGCCCGCACCCTCGCCGTTGATGAATATTTACAACGCACTCGCACCTAATCTACAGCAACAAAAAAGCCGACATAATGTCGGCTTTTTTGTAACACGCTTATCCTAAAATTATTTAGATAATAAAAATAGGAATAAACCAGCACCTAAGATTAGACGATAGATAACAAACGGTGTCATACCTAAACGCGTCACTAATTTTAAGAACACATGAATACATGCATATGCACTAACAAACGATACTGCAATACCAATACTTAGGTTACTGATATCAATCGGCTCAGTACCGGTTACTAATTTGAGTCCTAAATATCCACCTGCAAGTAAAATAATAGGAATCGACATTAGGAATGAGAATCGTGCCGCAGCTTCACGAGTAAAGCCAAGATATAAAGCCGCGGTCATGGTTGCCCCCGAGCGAGACGTGCCAGGAATGATAGCAGCTGCTTGAGCTAAACCAATTAAAACCGCGCTTTTCCATGTGGTTTGGTATTCATTGTCAGTTTGCTTAGCATGTTTATCAACCCACCATAGCAGCAAGCCGAAAATAATAGTTGTACAAGCAATAACCCACGCAGAACGTAAATACATCTCAATGAAGTCTTTCATCAAAAAGCCAAAGATACAGGCTGGAATGGTTGAAATAACAATCATCCATGCTAATTTAGATTCAGCATTATGTTGACGTTTAAAAATTGAAGCTAGCCATGCGCTAAGTAGCGTAACAACTTCTTTACGGAAATAAATCATTACCGCTAATAATGTTCCTACATGCACCGCAACATCAAATGCCAACCCTTGATCTGACCAGCCCAATATTTCTGACGGTAAAATTAGATGGGCAGAACTCGATACAGGTAAAAACTCTGTTAATCCCTGTAACAGGGCAAGCATAATCGCTTCAAAGTGACTCATTCATTATCCTTAATTTAGGTTATATATCGCTACAAATAATATTTTATTCAACTGGCCATAATGACTGTTGAGGTGAAAAATTTTGCCATAACTCAGCAATCGTCTGTTGCTGCCCGGGAATAACTAACTTAGGACATAATTCACTCATAGGCCAAAGCACAAAAGCAAATTTATACAGATCAGAACGGGGTATTGTAGGTGAGCACTCACAAACTACGTCACCATAAAGTAAAATATCAAGATCAATTGTACGACTTTGATTTTTTTGGGTATTTTCAGGTCGTCCTAATTGATGTTCAATATCTTTTAGTGACTGTTGCAGAGTAGCTAATGACAATGACGTTTTTATTTCAATGACACTGTTAAAGAAATTATCACCATTAAAGCCAACTGGTTCAGCCTCAAAAATACGAGACATCCGCCATGAAGTCGCTAACAGTGCTACCGCTTCTATTCCTGCGGGTAAGTAATGTTCGCGATCAATATTGCTGCCAATGCTGATATAAGCGGTGATCACTACTTAATGCCTCGTTCAATTTGAACGCCAACGCCAGCGGCATTAGCAATGGCGCTCGGTTTAGTCACTCGCACTTTAATCCATGGCACAGCAAAACGCGTCATGATCAAAGTGGCAATATCTTCCGCAACACGTTCAACTAATAAAAAACGCCCTTGAGTAATATGTTCGGTAACTGCAGTACTGACCATTGAATAATCTAATGCTAAATTAACATCATCAGCCATGGCTGCAGGACGATTATCGTGAGCCATCTCTAAATCTATTACTAATTTTTGCTTAATTTTTTGTTCCCAGTCATACACTCCAATAGTGGCGATAACTTCAAGTTGTTCTATAAATACCGTGTCCATATTTAATCGCTAATTTTGATAGAGGTCGGATACCTAATACACACAAAAACGCGTATTATCAGGCTATATAAGTTAGCGTAGATACCTGCTAACAGGTCAACAACACATTGAATGCTGACCATAATATGACTATATCACAGCCATAAACACGCTGATATTTATCAGCACCAATATTGATCAAGATAAGATCCAGCTAACATTTAGCGGTAATAAATAATGCCACTTATCTTTCAAATAACCGGGATATTGCATGACACCATTAGCGTTACTGATGATCATTGCGGCCTATTTATTAGGATCCATTTCCAGTGCAGTGTTAATTTCAAAACTGTACCATTTTCCCGATCCTCGTACCCATGGCTCACTCAATCCAGGCGCCACCAATGTCCTTCGTCTCGGAGGTAAAACGGCCGCAATATTAGTCTTAGTTGCCGATATTTTAAAAGGTATGATCCCTGTTTGGCTAAGCTATTTTTTTGGCTTAAATCCTTTTTTATTAGGCATCATAGGTATCGCAGCATGTCTCGGTCATATCTACCCCATTTTCTTCCATTTTCAAGGGGGTAAAGGGGTTGCTACCGCACTTGGTGCATTAGCTCCTATCGGCTGGGATCTCAGTGGTGGTTTAATTATTATTTGGGTATCAGCACTGACATTAACAGGCTATTCATCCCTAGCATCATTAATTACCGCCCTTGTTGCACCACTGATGACATGGATGGTAAAACCAGAATACACCATGCCCGTCGCCATGCTTTCTTGCTTAATTATCTTTCGTCACCAAGATAATATTCGTCGTTTACTCGATGGTGATGAAACAAAAATATGGCAGAAATTTGCACGAAAAAGTCACGAAAAGCAATAAAAACACAGAAAAAAACACAAAAAAAGCGAGAATATACATTCTCGCTTTTTGTTTGAATTAATGCATATTTATTATTAAGCAACCGGCTTCAGTTGATCGATTGGCCAACGAGGATAAACCTTAACACCCAGATCCATCAATTCATTATTCTTTAGACGTTGCATACCCGCATAGGCAATCATCGCACCATTATCAGTACAGAATTCAGTACGAGGGTAAAACACTTGACCATGCATGCCTTTCATCAAGGTTTCAAGCTGTTGACGTAATGATTTATTGGCACTAACACCGCCAGCAATCACTAGGCGCTTATAGCCCGTTTGCTTTAATGCACGCTTACATTTAATCGCTAACGTATCAACAACAGCGTCTTGGAATGCATACGCAATATCAGCGCGTGTTTGTGGATCATCGTCATTGCTACGAATCGTATTCGCTGCAAATGTTTTCAATCCTGAAAAACTAAAATCAAGACCTGGGCGATCTGTCATTGGACGTGGGAACTTAAATCGTCCCGGCGTACCTTGTTCTGCCATTTTAGACAACAGTGGACCACCAGGGTAATCCAGTCCCATCATCTTCGCGGTTTTATCAAAAGCTTCACCCGCGGCGTCATCGACTGACTCACCAAGAATTTTATAATCGCCAATACCACGCACATCTACCATCATGGTATGCCCGCCAGAAACCAGCAATGCCACAAAAGGAAATTCAGGCGGGTTATCTTCTAGCATCGGAGCAAGAAGATGACCTTCCATATGGTGAACAGCAACCGCAGGTAAATCCCACGCATAGGCTAAACTTCGACCAATTGTCGCACCAACAAGTAGCGCACCAACAAGACCAGGACCGGCAGTGTACGCAACACCATCAAGATCTTCTGGCGTTAAGCCCGCAGCCGCCAACGTTGCCGTAATTAAGGGAATAGTTTTTTTAACATGATCACGTGACGCTAACTCAGGGACAACACCGCCGTAATCAGCATGTAACTTTACTTGACTGTAAAGTTCATGTGCCAATAAACCTTTTTCATCATCAAAAATTGCGATACCTGTTTCATCACAGGAGGTCTCAATGCCCAATATACGCATAACAGCCTCTATACTATTCTGGGACCTAATCTAAAAAATCAGCCTAGTTTCAATAACAACCGATAATTCATACAGGTTTATAAGGGAGTAATTGAGTGCCATGTTACCGCTGTTAACACAAATTAACCAGTTCATAGGCGTAGAATGCTTTACAAATACCCCCAAATCAGATTAGAATTTCGCACCATTTTAATCATCTGACACTTTGAACGTCAGTATTAAACCGAATCACTCTGAGGTGAGTATTACATGCCAGTAATCAAAGTACGTGAAAACGAACCGTTTGACGTAGCACTACGTCGTTTCAAGCGCTCTTGCGAAAAAGCAGGTATCCTTTCTGAAGTTCGTCGTCGTGAGCACTTCGAAAAGCCAACAACTGTACGTAAGCGTGCTAAAGCAGCGGCAGTTAAGCGTCACCTGAAGAAATTGGCTCGCGAAAACGCGCGTCGCGTTCGTCTGTACTAATCGTTAGATTAAACAGAAGGATCGCGTAATGACTCTTATTGAACGCCTAAAAAGCGAACAAATAGCGGCGATGAAGGCGAAGGATAAACCTCGTCTTGGTGCTATCCGTTTGGTTCTTGCTGCAATTAAACAACGTGAAGTTGACGAAAAGATCACTCTTTCCGACGACGACGTGTTAGTAGTATTGACCAAAATGGTGAAGCAACGTCGTGACTCTGTAGCGCAGTATGAAGCTGCAGGCCGTCAAGATCTTGCTGATATCGAACATGCTGAAATCAGTGTCTTAGCAGAATTTATGCCTCAACCATTAAGTGAAGATGAAATCTCTGCTTTGATGGATGAAGCAATTGCTGCGACAGGTGCTGTCAACATGCAAGATATGGGTAAGGTTATGGGCGTACTGAAACCGCAAATTCAGGGTCGTGCCGATATGGGGATTGTTAGCAAGCTGGTGAAAATCAAGCTAGGCTAATCACTCCTCTTATTCTGCAACAAGCCGTGCTATTCTTTTGGAATGCACGGCTTGTTTGTATCTGACAATCCCACTTTTAACGGTTCAACCGTTACACTCTTTTTGTTTACTCTAGGTTGTTTGCTTTGTTATGGCAGGAAAAATACCGCGTTCATTCATTGATGATTTAATCTCTCGACACGATATCGTCGATGTCATTGACGCGCGCGTAAAACTTAAAAAACAAGGTAAGAACTTTGGTGCCTGTTGTCCCTTCCATAACGAAAAAACGCCATCTTTTTCGGTAAGCCAAGAAAAACAGTTCTATCATTGTTTTGGGTGCGGTGTTCATGGCAACGTACTTGACTTCGTGATGGAGTATGATCGATTAGAGTTTGTTGATGCCATTGAAGAGCTTGCCTCACAACTAGGTTTAGAAGTGCCACGTGAAAACGACGGTACCAATGCACCTCGCGGGCCTAAAGCGGCAGACAAACGTAATTACTATGAACTCATGGGCCAAGTGTCACAGTTTTATCAATCACAACTGCGAGCGCAAGATGCTCAGATTGCTGTTGATTATCTCAAGGGACGTGGTTTATCGGGCGATATTGTAAAAAAATTCAATATCGGTTTTATTCCAGATCAATGGGACATGGTTCGCACTCGCTTTGGGCGTGATAATGAATCGCAAAAAGCACTTGTTAACACTGGAATGCTGATCGAAAATGATCAAGGTCGTCGTTATGACCGCTTTCGTGGACGAGTGATGTTTCCGATCCATGATCGCCGAGGACGCGTGATTGGTTTTGGCGGCCGAGTATTAGGTGATGGTACGCCAAAATACCTTAACTCCCCTGAAACCGATATATTTCATAAGGGCCGAGAGCTTTATGGATTATATGAAGTATTACAAACCCATCGTGAACCTGAAAAGATCATGGTGGTTGAAGGCTATATGGATGTCGTCGCATTGGCTCAATTTGGGGTTGATTATGCGGTTGCCTCGTTAGGTACCTCAACGACGGGTGATCATATTCAAAGCCTGTTCCGTCAAACCAGCACTGTTGTGTGTTGTTATGATGGTGACCGAGCTGGACGTGAAGCGGCATGGCGAGCAATGGAGCAAGCATTGCCTTACCTAACCGATGGTCGTCAGCTAAAGTTTATGTTCTTACCTGATGGCGAAGATCCAGATTCATGTATTCGCGCCGAAGGTAAAGACCAATTTGAACAACGCATTGATGCAGCAACATCGCTATCAGAATTTTTGTTTAATAGCTTAATGCTACAAATTGATACCAGTAGCCGTGAAGGTAAAGCGAAGCTAACCACACTCGCTGTTCCCTTAATTGATAAAGTACCAGGTGGCACTCTGCGACTATACTTGCGAGAGTTACTAGGGAAAAAACTTGGCTTACCTGACGAAGCACAATTACAACAACTATTATCAAAGCATGGCCAAATCACTAAACCGGTAGGGCAAGTACAAATTAAGCGTACACCGATGCGAGAAGTTATCGCATTATTGATTCAGCACCCACATTTTGTGCAACAGCTTGAATTTGATATGGACGCATTTGCTGTTATTGAGCTCGCCGGATTAAATTTATTGATATCTATAGTTGATAAATGCCGAAACAATCCCAATATTAGCACTGGACAGCTTTTAGAATATTGGCGTGGCACCAAAAATGAAGCCATGATGGCACGGCTTGCCGCGTGGGAGCTACCGTTGTCAAATGATGAAGACAACAGCCTCGATGTATTTTTAGACGCAATGGATAAAATTATTATTCAATGTGTTAATCAACAAATTGAACAGTTGCAGACTAAATCAAGAACTGTCGGCTTATCAGTCGAAGAAAAGCAGGAATTACAATCCTTATTATTGGATCGTCCTGCCTAATAAGTAGTCAACAATTAAGAAATTTGTTATAATGACTGGTTTGCAACTCTGCATACTAAATTATCACTCAGACCCGAAGTTGGATACCGTCTATGGAGCAAAATCCGCAGTCACAGCTAAAGTTACTTGTTGCTAAAGGCAAGGAACAAGGCTATCTGACCTACGCCGAAGTAAATGACCACCTACCAGAAGACATTGTTGATTCTGATCAGGTTGAAGACATTATTCAAATGATTAATGACATGGGTATCAAGGTAGTTGAAACTGCCCCTGATGCCGATGAACTCATGATGACTGAAGATAATGCCGACGAAGACGCCATTGAAGCAGCGGCGCAAGCATTATCAAGCGTAGAAAGCGAGATCGGTCGCACAACAGACCCAGTACGTATGTACATGCGTGAAATGGGCACGGTTGAACTACTTACTCGCGAAGGCGAAATTGATATCGCAAAACGCATTGAAGATGGTATTAACCAAGTTCAATGCTCTGTTGCTGAATACCCTTCAGCAATCGCTCATTTACTTGAGCAGTTTGACAAAGTTGAAGCCGATGAACTTCGTCTAACTGATATCATTTCAGGCTTTGTTGATCCAAACGAAGAAGCTACTGCAGCACCAACAGCAACACACATTGGCTCAGAGCTAAGCGAAACTGATCTTGAAGATGAAGATAAAGATCTTGAAGACGGTGACGACGACGATGACGAAGATGGCGCTGAAGAAGAAGAAGACGATGGCAGCATCGACCCAGAATTGGCGCGTGAAAAGTTCCTAGAACTTCGTCAATCCTATGAAAAAATGGCACTAGCCATTAACACTAATGGTCGTCAGCACGCTACAACAGAAGTTGCTGTTGAAGAATTGTCAGAAATCTTTAAGCAATTCCGTCTGATTCCAAAGCAATTTGATCGTCTAGTTAGCTCACTACGTGACTCAATGGATAAAGTACGCACTAACGAGCGTCTTATCATGCGTATGTGTGTTGATAACAGCAAAATGCCAAAGAAAACGTTCATTAGCTTATTTGCAGGCAATGAATCAAACAGCGATTGGATTGATACTGCACTAAACTCAGGCAAGCCTTATGCTGAACGTTTAAAGAACTATGAAGAAGATCTTCGCCGTTCAACGTTAAAGCTACGTATTCTTGAACAAGAAACAGGTCTGTCGATTGAGCGAATCAAAGACATCAGCCGTCGTATGTCAATCGGTGAAGCAAAAGCTCGTCGTGCGAAAAAAGAGATGGTTGAAGCAAACTTACGTCTTGTAATCTCTATCGCGAAGAAATACACCAACCGCGGTTTACAATTCTTGGATCTAATCCAAGAAGGTAACATCGGTCTAATGAAAGCCGTTGATAAGTTTGAATACCGTCGTGGTTACAAATTCTCAACTTACGCAACATGGTGGATCCGTCAGGCAATTACACGTTCAATCGCTGACCAGGCACGTACTATTCGTATTCCTGTGCACATGATTGAAACCATCAACAAATTGAACCGTATCTCACGTCAGATGCTACAAGAGATGGGCCGTGAGCCATTACCTGAAGAATTGGCTGAACGCATGCAAATGCCGGAAGACAAGATTCGCAAGGTACTGAAAATTGCGAAAGAGCCAATCTCAATGGAAACCCCTATCGGTGATGATGAAGATTCACACCTAGGTGATTTCATTGAAGATACAACACTTCAACTTCCAATGGATGCAGCAACAGCAACTAACTTGCGTGCAGCAACTAACGACGTACTTGCTGGGCTAACGCCGCGTGAAGCAAAAGTACTTCGTATGCGTTTTGGTATCGACATGAATACCGACCACACGCTAGAAGAAGTGGGCAAACAATTTGATGTTACTCGTGAGCGTATTCGTCAGATTGAAGCGAAGGCACTGCGGAAATTACGTCACCCAAGTCGTTCTGACGTACTGCGTAGTTTCCTTGATGAGTAAGTAAATACGATAGTATTATCGAAAAAAAGCGAGCCTTGAGCTCGCTTTTTTATTATCGGTAATAACGGCATTGAACCGTGAACAAGTCCATAAAATTTATCTAACCGTTGAAAAAACAAACGATTTTTTGGTGTTAATCGCTAGACAAGAGCAATCCCATCCCCTATAATTTGCCGCATATGGCCCCTTAGCTCAGTGGTTAGAGCAGGCGACTCATAATCGCTTGGTCCCCAGTTCTTATTAGGGGGTTGTTCTGAGGTTGTATTTAAAACCTCTTTTAGAATAACTTGTTTATTAGCAGTAACAACTGTTAAGATAACAAAAAAACTGGTACATTTTTGTGTATTAGTTAATACAATTTGGCCCCTTAGCTCAGTGGTTAGAGCAGGCGACTCATAAGTGAAATTGTGACCTATGTTAGTAATAACATATGGAAAAATCGGATGAATTGCTGGAAAGCTACAGGATAGATAACTATCCCATGCCAATCAGCAGCCAAGCACATCAAGCGTGGTGTGAAGGTTCAGAGACTAGTTGGTTCAGCACGATCTTGCTGTGTAAAACAACACTAGCGTCCGACATCCCACCGCATTGCGAGGATGATGATATAGTCCAGCCCTTTACGAAAGTATTGGAACGACTGAATCGCTTGGTCCCCAGTTCAAGTCTGGGAGGGGCCACCAAATTCGAAAAAGCTGAAGTATTTTTACTTCAGCTTTTTTTCGTTTAGATGACAGCAATATTTCCCCCTTCCCCTTATGTAGCCGCAAAAAAAATTTATCAAACACACCGACACTTGATAAATAGCAAAGCTTTATTTTAAATTTTCCACATAATCATCATTTTTATGTCACGCACGACATTGACAATGAACGGCTATATCTCAGGGTGCCAAATGGTGGAATATCTGCTATAATCCTGCGCTTGAATATTAGGGCTACAATCAATGTTGTAAAGGCATTTAACTACTTGTTCAATAATAATGACAATATACTAATGCCGCTTAAGATCACCTAGAGATGAACTTTACAAAAGCGCACTAACGCTTTTTTAAAGTAATATTTAAAGCGTTTTTTATTTATTCATTACTCACAATCAGCTCCCAACAGCATGTTGATGAACTGATCATGATTAATGTTAATTTTCCCTTGGGTAAAAAGTTCGTCCGGAGAGTATCCTCAATGAAAAAGACCAAGATCGTATGTACGATTGGACCAAAAACTGAATCTGTAGAAATGCTTACTAAACTAGCTAACGCTGGTATGAATGTAATGCGTCTTAACTTCTCACACGGTGACTTCGAAGAGCACGGTCAGCGTATCACTAACCTACGTGAAGTTATGGCTAACACAGGCAAAGAACTAGCAATCTTGCTAGATACTAAAGGTCCTGAGATTCGTACTATCAAACTAGAAGGTGGCAATGACTTCACTCTAGTAGCTGGTCAAGATTTCACTTTCACAACAGATACATCTGTAGTCGGTAATCAAGACCGCGTGGCAGTGACTTACCCTGGTTTTGCTAAAGATCTAGCAAAAGGCAACATTATCCTAGTAGACGACGGTCTAATTGAAATGGAAGTGTTGGAAACAACAGAAACTGAAGTTAAGTGTAAAGTACTTAACAGCGGTGACCTAGGCGAAAACAAAGGTGTTAACCTTCCTGGCGTTTCTGTAAAACTTCCAGCTCTTGCTGAAAAAGATAAAGCTGACCTTAAATTTGGTTGTGAGCAAGGCGTTGATTTCGTTGCAGCATCTTTCATCCGTAAAGCTGAAGACGTACTAGAAATCCGTGCTCTACTAGAAGCAAACGGCGGCGCTGATATTCAAATCATCTCTAAGATCGAAAACCAAGAAGGTGTTGATAACTTTGACGCTATTCTTGAAGCATCTGACGGTATCATGGTTGCTCGTGGTGACCTTGGTGTTGAGATTCCAGTTGAAGAAGTTATCTTTGCTCAAAAGATGATGATCGAGAAGTGTAACCGCGCTCGTAAAGTAGTTATCACTGCAACACAAATGCTTGATTCAATGATCAAGAACCCACGTCCAACACGCGCAGAAGCGGGTGACGTTGCTAACGCAATCATGGATGGTACTGACGCAGTAATGCTTTCTGGTGAATCAGCTAAGGGTAAATACCCAATCGAAGCTGTAACTATCATGGCGCAAATCTGTGCACGTACAGATAAAGTACTTAAAGCTGAGCTAGGTTCTCGTTTAGATAGCCCACGCCTACGTATCACTGAAGCGGTATGTAAAGGTGCAGTTGACACAGCAGAGAAACTAAATGCTCCGCTAATCATCGTTGCAACTGAAGCAGGTAAATCTGCTCGTTCAATCCGTAAGTACTTCCCAACAGCACGTATCCTTGCTGTAACAACAAATACTAAGACAGCAGCTCAGCTATGTCTTTCTAAAGGTGTTACACCTGTTATTGTTGATGCAATCGACAGTACTGATGCATTCTACCTACGCGGTAAAGAGTTAGCTCTTGAAACTGGCCTAGGTGCTAAAGGCGATATCGTTGTTATGGTTTCTGGCGCACTAGTTGCTTCAGGCACAACCAACACTGCATCTGTTCACGTACTATAATTGTTCGTAAATAGACAGTAAAAAAGGGAGCTTCGGCTCCCTTTTTATTTGTATATTATTCTGTACATGTAGCACGTTTATCGCCCTATGCTATTCATAATATTATGAATATTTATAAACTAACAACCATAAAATCGCATTCATATCCTTATTTTATAAATCAATATCTCACAACAGTAACATTCTTGCCATCAATCCATTTTAATCATTGTTTATCACCCTCTTTAATGTTTAAGCAACAAACAAAGCCAGTTATACTTCTTATCAATAGGTACTAGCACACATAACATTCACAATGTTATGTCTGTATTGTGTCGAATAACAATAACAACAAAGAGGGAAACTGTGTCCAGTCCTACGCAAACGAATAAAATTATGGAGGTCATACGACAAGATATTTTGCTTGGCAAATTGACTCCCGGACAAAAACTTGTTGTTGCTGATTTGAAAGAACATTATCAAGTCGGTGCATCACCTATTCGTGAAGCCTTAGTCCAATTATCGTGGAAAAAGTATGTTAAATTCGCCCCACAAAAAGGATGCTGGGTCGCTCCAGTGTCAGTGGAAGAATTAACAGACCTTTTTAATGCTCACCAATTAATTTCACATGAGTTATTAAATAAAGCTATTTTACAGGGCGATGAAACTTGGGAACTCAATATCCTCACGAGTTACCATAAATTAAGCCGCCTCAACCCGACCTCGGATAATGCTGATCTCTCGGAATGGGAACAGCGTCACGGTGATTTTCATATTGCTATTTTATCGGGTAGTAACTCACCGGTATTACTTGATCTTTACCTTGATATCTATGAACAACTTAAACGTTATCGTCATGTTTGGTTGAGTCAATCTCGTGATAGCGAAAATCGTTATCATGATGGTGGAGAACATGAAGCACTAATGAAAGCAGTCTTAGATCGTGATATTGAGCTGGCACGAACGATCATGCATGAACACTCAAAAAATGCCGTCAGTTCAGTGAGTCCATATCTCTAGTTTTACTCAAATAATTAACCAATAAAAACCCATGTCATATTTATGCCATGGGTTTTTTTGTTTATTACCTAACGCTATGCTTTTAAAGCTCGTTCGCCACGAGCTAAACCAACAATACCGCTACGTGCTACTTCTATAATCTCAGTAGCTTCACCGACCGCAGCTAAAAATGCATCTAGCTTACCGCCTGTCCCTACTAATTGAATCGTATAAATCTGGCTCGTTACATCAACAATTAAACCACGAAAAATATCAGCAGTGCGTTTCACTTCAGCTCGCGCAAAACCACTGGCTTTGACTTTTACTAACATTAATTCCCGTTCAATATGATCTGACGCAGTCACATTACTGACCTTTAAAATATCGATGAGTTTATGCAGTTGTTTTTCAATTTGTTCATACGCAGCTTCATCTTCAACATGCGTGGTAATATTTAACCGTGATAACGTAGGATCATCTGTTGGAGCAACAGTTAATGACTCAATGTTATAACCTCGTTGAGAAAATAATCCCACTACCCGTGATAAAGCCCCTGGCTGATTCTCAAGTAACACTGAAATAATTCTACGCATTATGTACGCTCCGTTTTACTTAACCACATATCACTCATTGCGCCACCACGGATCAGCATCGGGTACACATGTTCAGTCTCATCAACACTGATATCAATAAAAACTAATTTATCTTTTAAAGCCAATGCTTGTTCAAGCTGTTGATCCAATTGTTTAGGATCTGAAATACGTACCCCTACATGACCATAAGCTTCAGCGATTGCTGCAAAATCAGGCACAGAATCCATATAAGATTGGGAATGGCGGCCTTGGTAAATCATATCTTGCCATTGTTTTACCATGCCTAGAAAACGATTATTAAGATTAATTATTTTAACGGGAATATCATATTGTAATGCCGTGGAAAGCTCTTGAATATTCATCTGAATACTACCATCACCAGTCACACAGACTACATCAGCATTCGGCAATGCAAATTTGACCCCCATCGCCGCTGGTAAGCCAAATCCCATGGTGCCAAGACCGCCAGAATTAATCCAACGACGAGGCTTATCAAATGGATAATATAATGCAGCAAACATTTGATGTTGCCCGACATCCGAAGATACATAAGCATCACCATCAGTAATACGATATAAAGATTCAATCACTTGTTGCGGTTTAATGCGATCTGTTGTGGTGTCATAACGTAGGCATTGACGTTGGCGCCACGTTGATATTTGTTGCCACCACGGCTGTAATACTGCTTGATTATCAATATCATCTTGTTCATTAATCAATTTAAGCATACACGTTAGAACAGTATCAGCCGAACCTACGATAGGGATATCAACAGCAACGGTTTTTGATATTGATGACGGATCAATATCAATATGCATAATAGTCGCATTAGGGCAATATTTTTCAAGATTATTGGTAGTACGATCATCAAACCTCACTCCAATTCCAAAAATAAGATCCGCATTGTGCATCGCCATATTAGCTTCATAAGTACCATGCATGCCTAACATACCAAGGCATTGTTCATGTGTTCCCGGAAAAGCGCCAAGCCCCATTAACGTATTTACAACTGGAATATGTAAACTTTCTGCTAATGCCATCAATTGCTCGCTACAATTAGACATCACCGCACCACCACCAACATACAGTACGGGCTGTTTAGCGCTTAGCAAGGCTTTCACACCCCGCTTGATTTGACCTTTATGACCCTGAGTGGTGGGATTGTAAGAGCGTAATGCTATCGATTCAGGATATTGATATGGGTAGGTTTCTGCTGGATTAAGCATATCTTTAGGAATATCAACCACAACAGGTCCAGGACGGCCACTGGCAGCAATATAAAACGCTTTTTTGATAATGGTTGGAATATCTTCAGGTTTGGTTACCAAAAAGCTGTGCTTTACGACTGGGCGTGAAATGCCGACCATATCGCACTCTTGAAAGGCATCATTACCAATCAGATTACTCATTACTTGGCCTGACAATACAACCAGCGGGATCGAGTCCATATAGGCAGTAGCAATACCGGTGATCGCATTTGTCGCACCAGGACCGGATGTAACAAGAACAACACCAACATCCCCAGTGGCTCTCGCGTAACCATCCGCCATATGCACTGCAGCTTGCTCATGACGAACAAGCACATGCTCAATATCGCTTTTTTCATGTAAAGCATCATAAATATCAAGGACCGAACCTCCGGGGTAACCGAAGATATGCTTAACGCCTTGATCGATCATTGAACGAACGATCATGTCTGCGCCAGACAACATTTCCATATTTTGTCTCCAGATCGATAAAACATAGTTAGGGCTTATTTTTAGCCTAATAAAAAACATGAATACTCATGCTATGTTTATCATGGTTGTAATAACAACCACGAATAACCGTAACAACCTTAACGCTTTTGCATCATTAATTGCTAGAGCAAAAGAGAAGTTTACGGTTTATATCTATCGGATTTAAAATTATTAATGTTTTATAAAGCGATTAGCGAACACTGCACTACCTACAACTACTATCTAGTGTTGATTTAGAATATCTCTCTTTTACTCCAATAAAAAAAAGAAGCCTTAGTGGCTTCTTTCTCAAATTTAAGCAAAAAATAGATTAGTCATCTTTCTGTTGCGCTTTTTTATGGCTTTCTTCGTACATATGTTCAATCTCTTTGTGGTAACGATCTTGAATCACTTTACGACGTAATTTTTGCGTTGGTGTCAGCTCACCTTTATCCATCGAAAATGATTTTGGTAATAAGGTGAATTTTTTCACTTGCTCAAAACGAGCTAAATCTTTTTGAAGTTCAATAACGCGTTTTTCAATTAGTTCAACAATTTGACTATGCTTAACCAATTCCATACGGTCTTGATATTTAATATTAAGCTCGCGCGCATGTTCTTCTAATGTTTCAAAACAAGGCACTATCAATGCTGATACGAATTTACGAGTGTCAGCTATAACTGCAATTTGTTCAATCAGATGATCTTTACCAATCGCACCTTCAATCACTTGTGGTGCAATGTACTTACCACCCGATGTTTTCATCAACTCTTTAATACGATCGGTAATAAACAAATTCCCTTTCTCATCGATATAACCCGCATCGCCCGTTTTAAGAAATCCATCATCAGTAAAGTTGTTTGCTGTCTCTTCAGGCATATTGTAATAGCCACGCATCACCATCGGGCCACGCACTAGAATTTCATTATCTTTACCAATTTTAACTTCTGCGCCAGGCATCGGCATACCAATCGAGTCAGGGTTATAGCAGCGATCATCCCAGCAAGACACCGTCGCAGTTGTTTCTGTCATGCCATAGCCTAACTTCACGTTGATACCCATAGCATGGAAAAAACGGCCAATACCCGCATCTAATTTAGCACCACCACATGGCATACACTTAATGTTGCCACCCAATACTGCACGCAATTTAGACAGCACCATTTTATCGGCTAAGTTATGACTTTTTTGTAATAACCATGAGGGCTCACGACACTCTTGACGAGCCAAAGACATCCTTGCCCCCATATTTACCGCCCAAGTAAAAATCATCTTACGATGAAAAGGGGCACGAGCAACTTTTTCGTGAACACCTGAATAGATTTTTTCATAAACACGTGGCACAGCTGACATATAATTAGGCTTCACTGTCACCAATGCTTCTTTGAGCTTATTGGTATCAGACAAGTAACAGTTAATTACACCACGGTGCAAAACATAGAATGTCCAAGCACGTTCAAATACATGTGACAAAGGTAAAAAACATAGTGAAGTATCACCTTCATCTAATGCTAAACGCTCATCATGGGCAATAATTTGTGAGGCAACATTAGCATAATCTAGCATTACCCCTTTAGGTGTACCCGTCGTACCAGAGGTATAGATCAGCGTTAATAAATCATCCATCGCCAGATTATCTAAACGGCTATCAAGCTCTGATTGATGCTCTGAACTGGCTGTTTTTAAAAAATCGACGTAATGGCAAACCAATGGATGTTGAGGCAATTCAACATCATCTGTTAGTGCGACAATACGTTCTAAATTCGGACACTGATCAGCAATAGCAACAGCGGCATTTAGCTGTGCTTGTTCACCAACAAAGAGAACTTTTACATTGGCATCATTTAGAATATATGCCGATTGCTGAGGTGTATTGGTTGGATAAATAGGCACTGTAACACAGCGATTATATAGCGAAGCAAAATCCGCAACCGTCCAACGAGGCATATTATTAGCAAAAATACCGACTTTATCTTGTACTTCTAAACCTTGGTTTAATAGTGCTAATGCCAATTGCTGAATTTTTTCACCAAAATTATTCCAGCTAATATCTTGCCACTCACCATTTACTTGATGACGTAAAGCAGGACTGTCGCCTAAGCGCACAATTTGCTGACGAATACGGTGAACAATATGGAAATCATGTTGTGCCATAAGTACTCTATTTTTTTAGCTTACACTTGTAAGCTGATTTGAGAGATGCAGTCTACAATTCAGTCTTTGAAAAGCCAACTATAATGAATATTAAATTATAGTTTCTGATGACCGAGATCACTCTATACCCGCTTACTTATTGTCTTCAATGACTTTTTAAACAAACAATAAAAGTGTAAGAATCTATAAATAACATGGTCTCATAACAGAAAAAGAACCTAAACAATCTACGTGATAATAGAAACTTTAAATATCATGACTAGAAAGCCTTATTACGCCAGCTATATTATTATGTCACAGCATATAATTTTATTTTAATCATAAAAAAAGCCAGCGTTTAAGCTGGCCTTATAATAACGCTATATAAACTATTAGCTGGTCAGATCACCACAAATAGCCATTAGTTGATCACGCATCCAAATATTACCTTTATCTTTCTGCGTTGATTCATGCCAGCTTAAGTAGCCGGTGATTTTCGCATTCGTAAATGGTAATGGTAGTACTTTAATTTGTAAGTTTTCAGCAGACGCTTCAGCTAACCAACGTGGTGCTACAGCAATCAATTCTGATTGGCTAACGACAAACATAATATCGTTTAGACTTGCGCCTTGATAAGCATCCTGACAATTTGTTTCACTATGATTATAAATATCATCAGCAAACATTTTTACATCTGATACTGACTTCAATACCGCATGCATTTCATTACTGAATTCATCAACTGAAATACTGTCACCAATTCGTGGATGGCTATTGGCAGCTATAGCCACTAATTCATCGCAGAATAATTCAGTGCTACAGAAACCATCTTCATCAAAACGAGTATAGTCAATCACGAAATCCACTTCTTGATAACGCATTTTTTGTGATAATTCCGCATCCACTTCTGCCTCTAATTGCAATTGAATATGTGGCGCTTGCTCACGCATTGTTGACAATACAGTCGGTGCAAAACGCATATCTGAAGGACTACAAATTGCGAGTTTAAAAGTGCGGCTTGATGTTAATGGTGCAAAGATAGAGCAAGGTAATTCATTTTTTACCAGCTGTAATGCTTGACGCAATGGACCAAATAATTGTTTAGCTCGTTGTGTCGGTTGAATACCACGACCATGACGAATGAAAAGATCATCATTAAACATCACTTTTAAACGCGCAACCGCATTACTTACTGCCGGTTGAGACATACCTAAATTTTGTGCTGCACGCGTTATATTTTGCTCTTGCATAACGGCATCAAAAACGGTCAATAAATTAAGGTCAACACTACGAAGTGTTGATTCCATACTGAAATTATCAACGGCAGAAACTGAAGTAGTCGTTCGGCTCATGTATACCTCTAAAAATAATCATTATTGGTGCATCGCAATGCTATACATAAGTTAGACATTAAATTTTTGTCTACCGTGTCTGCTTGGAATGCCTTTATTGGAATGCGACAAGTATCAACCATATAGATTGATGTAACTAATAATAGAAAATAAGACAATATAAACAACCTCTTATTTAAATATAATTCATCAGCATTTATACTTAAATATCAAAACCTTAATGCAATGAAATACAGCATTTAATTTAACATAAATAAAACAATCATTGATAAAATAAAATAAAATTATACTTTATTTTGATAATATAAATTCATAATTAGAATACAGCAGGATATTGTATATTTATATTATGAATACATATTCATTATTAAAAGTAATTAGCTATCAATATAATAAATAATAACAATTGTTAATATTTATTATTTACAGCCAAAACATACCTTTTTAACGCTACTCTTCGCCTCTATTCTGATGGCTATCTAAATGTTTAAACGATAACCTGTTCTTGAAAGTACAAAAAAAACACAATTTTTGGTTGACCTATAGCCTGTCTATTTGATATTCATTTGTTAACTAAATTTATTGAAGTCTTTAATGAAATGAAAACACGCTTCTATCTCCTCTTAGCCCTCCTCCTTATCGTGACATAATCGCGCGGATTGCTATCGAGTGGAAAACACCACTAAAGATTTCAAAACCCGCGCAAGCAAGCGCGGGTTTTTTCATATTTTGACCAGCGCAAGTGAATGCGGAACTCTGCCTTTATACAGGCCTACATATAAAAGGATGTCACTATGAAAGATCAGGTCATTATTTTTGATACCACTTTACGTGATGGTGAACAGGCTTTATCCGCCAGTCTAACAGTCAAAGAAAAATTGCAAATTGCTTATGCACTAGAACGTCTAGGTATCGATGTTATCGAAGCTGGTTTTCCAGTGTCATCCCCTGGCGACTTTGAATCAGTACAAACCATCGCTAAGCACATTAAAAACAGCCGTATTTGTGCCTTGTCGCGTGCGGTAGAAAAAGACATTGATGTTGCCGCTGAATCATTAAAAGTCGCTGAAGCATTTCGTATTCATACCTTTATTTCAACCTCTACCGTTCACGTACAAGATAAATTGCGTCGTAGCTACGACGATGTTATTGCAATGGGTATTGCAGCGGTAAAACGGGCTCGAAAATATACCGATGATGTCGAGTTTTCCTGTGAAGATGCCGGACGAACCCCGATTGATAATTTATGCCGCATGGTAGAAGCCGCAATTGATGCGGGAGCAACGACCATTAATATTCCCGATACTGTAGGCTACACTCTACCAAGTGAATTTGGTGGCATTATCACCCAACTATTTAATCGAGTACCCAATATCGATAAAGCCATTATTTCCGTTCATTGCCACGATGATCTTGGCATGTCAGTAGCAAACTCCATGGCCGCCATTCAAGCAGGCGCCCGCCAAGTTGAGGGCACCATTAACGGTTTAGGTGAACGCGCGGGTAATTGTGCTCTTGAAGAAATAGCGATGATTATTAAAACCCGTCAATCACTATTAGGGGTACATACCAATCTCAAGCATGACGAAATCCATCGCACCAGCAAAATGGTCAGCCAACTATGCAATATGCCAATTCAAGCCAATAAAGCTATCGTAGGTAGTAACGCTTTTAGTCATTCTTCAGGTATTCATCAAGACGGAATGCTAAAAAACAAAAACACCTACGAAATCATGACCCCAAATTCGATTGGTCTTAAAAATCAAGCATTGAACCTTACCAGCCGTTCAGGACGAGCTGCTGTTAAAAGTCATATGGATACCCTTGGTTACACCGAACATGAATATGATCTTGATAAATTGTATGCCGATTTTCTTAGCCTTGCAGACAGAAAAGGCCAAGTATTTGATTACGATCTTGAAGCCTTAATGCATTTTTCTAATCTGCGTGATGAAGATGATTTTTTCAAAATAAACTATTTAAGCGTCCAATCAGGCAGTGTAATGGCAACCACCAGCATTAAACTTCAATGTGGCGATCAGGAAAAGTGTGAAGCTGCCGTCGGTAACGGGCCTGTCGATGCACTGTATCAATGTATCTACCGTCTAACAGGGTATGAGATTGTGCTTGATAAGTTTGATCTTACCGCTAAAGGTGAGGGTGAAGATGGCCTAGGACAAGCCGATATTATCGCTAATTACAAAGGCCGTAAGTACCACGGCACAGGCCTTGCGACAGATATTGTTGAGGCTTCAGGCCAAGCACTGATCCACGTTATCAATAGTATTTATCGTGCCGATCAAATCGCAACCATCAAGCAACAACATAACCATTAACAAATTCAATTTTACTTTAGTACATTATGGAGAGCACCCACCATGGCAGGTTCATATAATATAGCAGTACTACCCGGCGACGGTATTGGCCCCGAAGTGATGCAACAAGCACACAAAGTCTTAGCCGCAGTCCAACAGCAATTTGATATTACCCTTGATTGTCATCATTTCGATGTCGGCGGTATTGCGATAGATAATCACGGTTGTCCATTACCTTCCATCACTTTAAAAGGCTGTGAAGCAGCAGATGCGGTGCTGTTTGGCTCTGTTGGTGGCCCTAAGTGGGAACATCTCGCCCCCAATGATCAACCGGAGCGTGGCGCACTTTTACCACTTCGTAAGCACTTTGAATTATTTTGTAATTTACGCCCAGCACAAATCCACCGTGGTCTAGAACACTTTTCTCCACTACGAGCTGATATCTCTGAGCGTGGGTTTGATATTGCCGTTGTACGTGAACTCACTGGCGGCATTTACTTTGGCGAGCCTAAAGGTCGATCTGGTGAAGGCGCACAAGAAAAGGCCTTTGATACTGAAATCTATCATCGCTATGAAATTGAGCGTATTGCTAAAATAGCTTTTGAATCTGCACGACTACGCCGTAAAAAAGTCTGTTCCATCGATAAAGCCAATGTTCTACAAAGCTCAATCTTATGGCGTCAAGTGGTTGAAGAGGTGGCTGCTGATTACCCAGATGTTAGTTTAAGCCATATGTACATTGATAACGCCACGATGCAACTAATCAAAGATCCATCGCAGTTTGATGTGATGCTATGTTCCAATATCTTTGGTGACATCATTTCAGATGAGTGCGCAATGATCACCGGCTCAATGGGCATGTTGCCATCTGCCAGTTTAAACCAGCAAAAATTTGGTTTGTATGAGCCTGCGGGCGGTTCAGCACCTGATATCGCAGGTAAAAATATTGCCAACCCAATAGCCCAGATTTTATCCGCAGCCTTAATGTTGCGTTACAGCCTTGGCGAAGAAAAAGCAGCATGCGCCATAGAAAATGCGGTTGCTCAAGCACTAGAAACTGGCCAGTTAACGGCAGATTTAGCCACCAATGGCACCGCTCTTACTACCAGCGAAATGGGTGACAAAATCGCCGCCTATATTCAACAATCATAAGGATCTGCATGATGTCGAATACAATAATGTCACCCTCAAGCCAAGCCAAAACACTTTATCAAAAAGTCTATGATGCTCATGTGGTCGTTGCCGCTGCTGGTGAAAACCCCATTTTATATATTGACCGCCATCTGGTTCATGAAGTGACTTCACCACAAGCATTTGATGGACTGCGTGAACAAGGTCGCCAAGTTCGCCAAGTGAATAAAACCTTTGCCACCATGGATCATAATGTATCCACTCAAACCAAAGACATTAACGCCTGTGGTGAAATGGCACGCATTCAAATGGAAACACTGGCAAAAAATTGTGCCGATTTTGGCGTTACCCTTTACGATTTGAACCACAAATATCAGGGTATCGTCCATGTTATGGGGCCTGAACTCGGTATTACGTTACCCGGAATGACCATTGTTTGTGGTGACTCACATACCGCGACTCACGGTGCATTTGGCGCACTGGCTTTTGGTATTGGTACCTCGGAAGTTGAGCACGTATTAGCCACTCAAACCCTAAAACAATCCCGTGCCAAAACCATGAAAATTGAAGTCACTGGAAAAGTGGCAGAGGGCATTACCGCGAAAGATATCGTACTGGCGATTATCGGTAAAACCACCGCAGCTGGCGGAACAGGTTATGTGGTTGAGTTTTGTGGCGAAGCAATCACGGATCTGACAATGGAAGGTCGCATGACCGTGTGTAATATGGCGATAGAATTAGGCGCAAAAGCTGGCTTAATCGCCCCAGATCAAACCACTTTTGATTATATTAAAGGTCGAAAATTTTCGCCTCAAGGTGCTGATTTAGATGCCGCCATTGCTTATTGGCAAACCCTCACCAGCGATGACAACGCAGAGTTTGATGCGGTTATCACTTTAGATGCCGCCGATATCAAACCACAAGTGACATGGGGCACTAATCCCGGTCAAGTCATTGCTGTAGATGATCCCATTCCAGCTCCTGAAAGTTTCAGTGATTTGGTTGAGCAAACATCTGCGAAAAAAGCCTTGGCTTACATGGGATTAGAACCACATAAATCATTATCTGATTATGCTATCGATAAAGTTTTTATTGGTTCATGCACCAATTCACGCATCGAAGATATGCGCGCAGCAGCTGCTATTGCTAAAGGTCGAAAAGTAGCGGCTAACGTTCAAGCTTTAGTGGTCCCAGGATCGGAACAAGTCAAAGCTCAAGCAGAACAAGAAGGGCTTGATAAAATCTTTATGGAGGCTGGGTTTGAATGGCGACTACCTGGGTGCTCAATGTGTCTTGCGATGAATAACGATCGCCTTGGCCCTCAAGAACGATGTGCATCCACTAGCAACCGTAATTTTGAAGGGCGTCAAGGACGAGATGGTAGAACCCACCTTGTTAGTCCCGCAATGGCTGCAGCCGCTGCATGTGCAGGGCACTTTGTAGATATTCGTCAACTTGAACCAGTATCGGCATAATAAGGACATAAACAATGACAGGCTTTACTCAGCATACAGGATTAGTGGTGCCGTTAAATACCGCCAATATTGATACCGACGCCATTATTCCAAAACAGTTTCTGCAAAAAGTAACTCGTACAGGATTTGGACAACATTTATTTCATGATTGGCGTTTTTTAGACGAGAGCGGCCAACAACCCAATCCAGACTTTATAATGAACGCTCCTCATTACCAAGGTGCGACCATTTTATTAGCTCGCGAAAATTTTGGCTGTGGATCATCGCGTGAACATGCACCATGGGCGTTAGCAGATTACGGCATTAAAGTAATGATCGCCCCTAGCTTTGCAGATATTTTTTATGGCAACGCAATCAATAACCAAATGATTCCGGTTCATCTTACCGATCAACAAATTGATGAACTCTTTAAATTTGTAGAAACAACGGAGGGTGCTCAAATCTGTGTTGATCTAAAAGCAATGTCAGTAACAGCTAATGGCCAACAATATTCATTTGAAATTGACGAATTTCGACGTCACTGCCTATTAAACGGATTAGATAATATTGGCTTAACCCTTCAACACCAAGCACAAATTGCTGAATACGAAGCCAATATTCCCACTTACCTCGCTTAAATTAGCTAACCTAAATACTAACGCCTGTTAATTACGGGCGTTAATGTCACCCTTCATGGCTGTAATAAATAAGATGTCATTACGGTCTATATTGATATCTCTTTTTTATAACAGGTTCAGTATGCGCATTGCATTTAGTTTATTGTTAATTTTCTTCTCTTGGTCGGTGTTTGCGGCCCCTAAGGCAGATCTATTGCCTTATTGGAAGCATCAGGTAGCCAGTAATCAACACAATATCGATCATCACCAATGGCAACAATTATTAACTAAATATTTAGTTGTTAGCCCACAACAAACACTGTTTCGTTATAACGCCGTTACTCCTGCCGATAAACAACAACTACAGAATTATATCAATCACTTATCTAACCTTGATCCACGCCAATATAACCGTGATGTTCAATTTGCTTATTGGGTTAATTTGTATAATGCACTTACCGTCCAATTGATCATTAATAATTACCCGATTACATCTATTACTAAACTCGGTGGTTTTTTCAGTTTTGGCCCTTGGGATCAACCCATTGTGACCATCACAAATAAAACCTTAAGTTTAAATGACATTGAGCATCGTATATTACGTCCGATCTGGCGTGATCCTCGCATTCATTATGCGGTTAATTGTGCGAGCTTAGGTTGTCCTGATTTACTCCCTCAAGTATTTGACAGTCATCACCTTGATCAACAACTCAATAATGCTGCCAGCCGTTTTATTAATAGTAATAAAGGGGTACGTACAAACTCAAAACAAACAACTTTATCGTCAATTTATGACTGGTATAGCGTTGATTTTGGTAATCGACAGGCCTTGTTGCAGCATATAAACCATTATCGAGAGCATCAAAAAATCAATGGCGATAACATTAAATTTGACTACAATTGGCAGTTAAATCAGAAGCTATAACTTAGTACAAGTTACAGGTACAATATGCATGTTCTCATTGGGGAGCCATTAGGCTGAGATTGTTGTTATTATCTTGTTTGATATAACAGAACCCATTGAACCTGAACCAGGTAATGCTGGCGTAGGAATTGAGATACACATGGGTATTTACCCCTGTCTAGCTGCTATTACAGCATGCTGCTAACACCTCTCAACCCTGTGCCGCTCTCTTTTTCTATTATGTTTGCAGAATGTAAGCATGAGGAGCGCATAGTGAAAATCAATTATACCCTATTACCCTTACTTTCAATCACATTGCTCTCAAGTAATGTTTTTGCCGCAGATAATACCCTTAATGTTTATACCTACAGCTCATTTTCGTCTGAATGGGGACCTGGACCGCTCATTAAAAAAGCCTTTGAAGCCCAATGTGATGGTTGTAAGGTTAATTTTGTATCGTTAGAAGATGGGGTTTCTATCTTAAATAGAGTCCGTTTAGAAGGTAATAGCAGTAGAGCAGATATTTTATTAGGACTTGATAACAACCTAATGACCGAAGCTAAACAAACAGGGTTATTAGCTAAACAACAGGTTGATCTTAGCAAGTTAACACTCCCAAAAGGCTGGCATGACGATACTTTTATTCCTTTTGATTATGGCTATTTTGCATTTGTTTATAACAGCAATAAATTATCCAACCCACCAACCAGTTTAAAAGCGCTGGTTAACGATCAAAACATCAGTGTGATCTACCAAGATCCACGCACATCAACTCCAGGTCAAGGGCTGATGTTATGGATGAAATCAGTGTATGGTGATAAAGCTGCTGCCGCCTGGCAACAATTAGCTAAACATACCGTTACCGTCACCAAAGGCTGGTCAGAAGCTTACAGTATGTTCCTTGATGGTGAAGCTGATATGGTATTGTCTTATACCACCTCTCCGGCTTATCACATTATGGAAGAGCATAAAAACCAATATAAAGCGGCCAATTTTAAAGAAGGCCATTACATGCAAGTTGAAGTTGCCGCCAAAATGAAAAACAGTCCTCATCCTAAACTGGCCGATCAATTTATACAGTTCATTGTTAGTGACGGTTTTCAATCTCAAATTGCAACCCATAACTGGATGTATCCTGTCACCAAACAACCACTACCAGCGGCATTTGACCAACTAACGATTCCAGATAAAGCATTAGAATTTAGTGCTGATGAAGTAGCTCACAAGCGTAAAGCATGGATTCGAGAATGGCAGCAAGCGCTGACCCAATAATGGCATACAGCTGTGAATAAACGTATAACTCAACTTTTGCCCGGACTATTAAGTATCGGGCTTATTTTATTACTGGTGATCGCCGCAATCACCAGCCTTATTCTTCATGCAGGTCAATGGCAACTGAGTAGCTTATGGCATGATCCTTATCTACGCCATGTAACTCGGTTTAGTTTTTATCAAGCGATATTATCGACCTTACTTAGTCTTGTGCCAGCAATAGCGATTGCTTACGCATTTTCTCGACGTGATTTTATTGGCAAACAGTTATTATTACGTTTATTTGCGATGACGCTAGTTATGCCGGTGTTAGTCGCTGTATTTGGATTATTAGCTATCTATGGCAAAAGCGGCATCATTAGTCATGGATTAAGCTTACTTGGATTACCACGGCTAAACATTTATGGTCTAAGTGGCATTTTACTGGCGCATGTATTTCTTAATCTTCCCTTAGCGGTACGCTTTTTACTTCAAAGTCTAGAAGCAATTCCTCATGAACAACACCAATTAGCAGCTCATTTAGGCATTAGTGGTTGGCATAAATTCAAACTTGTTGCTTGGCCACGACTACGTCAACAATTACCCCATGTTGCCGGACTCATTTTCATGCTGTGCTTTACCAGTTTTGCCGTGATTATGTCGTTGGGTGGCGGACCAAAATCAACCACCATTGAACTTGCGATTTACCAAGCAATTCGCTACGACTTCGATCTGGCAACAGGTGCTATTTTAGCATTGTGGCAAATGTTACTGTGTGGTGGATTAGTGTTACTTAGCCATCGCTTTGCTAAACCATTAGCAACCTTTAGTGCGTCGGTAAATAGAAATGTAGTTAATTATCAAGATACTTGGCGATCTAAATGCTGGGATTGGAGTTGGATAGTGGCTGCAATATTACTGGTGGTTCCACCGATTATTGCCGTCTTTGTTGCTGGACTTAATCGTCAACTGCCGCAATTATTACAACAATCGGCACTGTGGCATGCGGTCGCTAACTCACTTCAAATTGCAGTTATGGCCTGTGGGTTAGCCTTTGTATTTGGCGTGATGATATTACTGGCTAGCCGACAATTACGCTTAAATAAACAACGTCTCAGCGCTGATAGCATTGAAATGATCGGCACCATTATTTTAGTGACTCCAGGGCTAGTATTAAGCACCGGTATTTTCTTATTACTGCGCCAATATACCGATGCCTATGGCGCTGCATTTTGGGTCGTCGTCTGTGTTAACGCGCTAATGGCGCTACCGTATGTCATCAAGACCTTAAGTCAGCCAATGTTACATATTGCTCAACAATACAATATGTTATGCCAAAGTTTAGGCATGAAAGGCTGGACCCGCTTGCGACTTGTTGAGTGGCGCTCTCTGCGTAAACCCATAGCACAATCACTGGCTATCAGTTTGGTCTTATCTCTGGGAGATCTCGGAGCTATTGCTTTATTTGGCAGTCAAGATTTTCAAACACTACCACTATATTTATTTCAATTAATGGGCAGTTACAGAATGGATGGTGCTGCGGTGGCAGCATTATTACTATTGCTGCTCAGTTTGGGCTTATTTAGCGCGATTGAATACTGCGTTCAACCTCGGCGTACTAAAGGTAAACACCATGCTTAATGTCAACCAACTCTGTTACACCTATCTACCGCAACGCCAACATGAACAGCCAATGACGTTAAGCTTTAACTTTAGCCTTCAACAAGGAGATATTGCAGCGTTGATAGGCCCAAGTGGTGCCGGGAAAAGTACACTATTGGCACTTATTGCTGGTTTTCTACAGCCAAATAGTGGCGATATTCTCATTCACCAGCAATCAATCATTACACTCGATCCAGCTCAACGACCATTATCAATGTTGTTTCAAGAACATAACTTATTTCCGCATTTAACGGTCTATGAAAACATTGCGCTTGGTATTGATCCACGCCTTAAACTTAACGCTCAGCAGCAACAACGAGTACATGATGCAGCTGAAAAAGTGGGGTTAGCCACATATTTGCCACGCTTACCGGAACAACTATCAGGCGGTCAGCGACAGCGGGTGGCATTAGCTCGTTGCTTGATTCGACAACGCCCACTATTACTCCTTGATGAACCCTTCTCTGCACTTGATCCAGCCCTGCGTAATGACATGCTCAAATTAGTACAACAATTAGCGCAGCAGCAAGCAATTATCGTATTAATGATCACTCATAGCCCCGAAGATGCTAACAAAATAGCCAATAAGTGTATTTTTGTTGATAACGGTGAAATTAAAGCTCAGGGTGATACCGACACCCTTCTTAATCACCCTCAACAACTAGATTTACGTCACTACCTTGGATTAACTACAAATTAAATAAATGTAATAAATTACTGCGGGCTCAACACACAATGCGTTGAGCCCGCTTTATTTTGCCAAGCCAATCAATAACACAATAATTAGCTTAAAGGTTTTCTTCTGCAAACTCGGCTAAACGACTTCTTACCACACCATTAATATAAATATTGGCGCTACCCTCAAAGTGTTTAAACCGTTCAACAATATAAGTTAACCCTGATGTTACTGGCGATAAATAATTGGAATCAATTTGTGCCAAATTACCCGAGCACACCAACTTAGTGCCCTCACCACAACGGGTAATAATAGTTTTAATCTGTGATGCAGTTAAATTTTGACACTCATCAAGCAGCACAAAGGCATTTTGAATTGAACGTCCACGCATAAAGTTAATTGATTTAAATTGAATATTGGCTTTATCAAAAATATATTTCATTGAACCATCAGTGCAGACATCATGCTTATGTAATGCTTCCATAGTGTCGGTAACCGCCGCTAACCACGGTAACATTTTCTCTTCTTCAGTACCGGGTAGAAAACCAATTGATTCAGCAATTTCAGGTGTATTACGCGTAACAATAATTTTGTCATACATGCCTTTTTCTATAACCTGCTCTAACGCTGCTGCCATCGCTAAAATGGTTTTACCACAACCAGCAGGACCAGTTAATATCACTAAATCAATACTGGGATCGAGCATGGCGTCCAATGCCATACCTTGATAAATATTTTTAGGGTGAACCCCCCAGGCTTGACGATGCATTAAGCGCTCATAACTGATGTCTTTAATGGTAACATCTTCACCATCAATGGCTTTTATTCGCACAGCAAATTCATCACTATCATCCAATAGGTATTGATTCATATACGGATTATCAAATAGCGATCGTGGCAACGTATGTAAGGTAGAATTGCCTCGATTTTCAGAATGACACTCAGCAACATTACTCCAAAAATTACCCTCATAGCGATGAAAACCTTTGCTGAGTAAGGCGATATCATCAATCAATTGATCTGAACGATAATCATCAACGTTCAGCACACCAGCACCTTTGGCTCGCAAGCGCATATTGATATCTTTCGTCACTAAGACTACGCTTCTAGGGGTATGTTTTTGTTGTAGAAAAAGAACACTATTAAGAATACGGTTATCACCTGCTTTATCACTAAAAGCGTGCACCGTTTGTTTGACTTCATAATCAGCAAAAATAGCAATGGTGCCGTTATGTGGAATCTGATCATTGAAAGGAATACCCGCTGCAATTTGCTCAGGGGTCGCATCGTGAAAGATATTTTCTAGTGCGCGAATAGCAACCCGCGCATCACGTGAAACATCACGCTTACTGTCTTTAATACGATCTAATTCTTCCAGTACCGTCATCGGGATCACGACATCGTGTTCCTGGAAAGAAAAGATAGCGAGAGGTTCATGAAGCAGAATATTTGTATCAAGTACAAACAGTTTCCGTTCGGTATTGTCCATAAGCACCTCCTTGGTAGGGCGAACAACAATAAACTTGGCTATCACTCTTTTAGCTTACGTCAAAATTAACGTTTGTGTTAATTACAGCATTTATAACGATTAACGTTCATAACAATTAAAGCATCTATTGATTAAACTAAAATGACATTAAGACTCACGCTTCTTTTGCACACTTTCACCGTGACCTTAATCACATCATGCAGTAACATAACTCCCCCATTTTTGAGTTATGCGTATGCCATATTATTCATCTATGCATTTAGTTTTATTATAGACGATAAACAGACAACGCGAATTATAATATTTCCTTTATATCAAATAATTAGAAGGTTTCTAGCACTATGCCATTTGCTTTGGGTCAACGTTGGATCAGTGATACAGAAAGTGATTTAGGTTTGGGAACAGTCGTCGCGATTGAGCCTCGCACTGTTAGCTTGATGTTTCCAGCATCAGATGAAAACCGTTTATACGCTCGACATGATGCACCAGTTACCCGTGTAATGTTTAATGTTGGCGATGTGATTGAAAGCCACGAAGGCTGGTCGCTCAAAGTTGAAGCGATCGAAGAAGATAAAGGAATTATCACTTATATCGGTACCCGTACAGATACCGAAGAAAGCGATGTCGCGTTACGTGAAATATTTCTAAGCCATCAAATTCGTTTCAATAAACCACAAGATAAATTATTTGCAGGTCAAATTGATCGTATGGATCGATTTGCATTACGTTACCGCGCGCTAAAAAATCAATATGAACAGCTAAAAAGCCCATTGCGTGGTTTATGTGGCATGCGTGCAGGTTTGATTCCACACCAACTTTACATCGCTCACGAAGTCGGTCGTCGTTATGCACCGCGCGTACTTTTAGCCGATGAAGTAGGTTTAGGTAAAACCATTGAAGCGGGCATGATCATTCACCAACAAGTGCTATCTGGCCGTGCTGAACGTATTCTGATTTTGGTACCCGAAACACTACAGCATCAATGGCTTGTAGAAATGATGCGTCGCTTTAATCTGCACTTTTCTATTTTTGATGAAGAGCGTTGTGTTGAATCTTTAGCGGATGCGGCTAACCCATTTGATACCGCACAATACGTGTTGTGTTCACTCGATTTCCTACGCAAAAGCCGTCGTCGATTTGAGCAAGCATTAGATGCCGATTGGGATCTATTAATTGTCGATGAAGCGCACCACCTTGAATGGAGTGAAGAGCGTCCAAGCCGTCAATACCAAGTGGTTGAAGCTATTGCTGAAAAAACACCTGGCGTATTACTGCTAACGGCAACCCCTGAACAATTAGGCCGTGAAAGCCACTTTGCTCGCCTACGCTTATTAGACCCTGATCGTTTTTACGATTACGAAGCCTTCGTCGAAGAAGAACGTCAATATGAGCCGGTTGCTGACGCCGTATCAAAATTACTTGCCGGTGAAAAACTTGATAGTAACGCTAAGCAGACTCTAGTTGATTTGCTTGCAGGCCAAAACGTTGAGCCAATGATCACTGCCATTGAAAATGCAACCACAGCAGATGATGCAGAAGCGCTTGAAGCACGTCACGAATTAATCCGTAATCTCATGGATCGTCACGGTACTGGCCGCGTATTATTCCGTAACACTCGTTCCGCAATCAAAGGTTTCCCTAAGCGTCACCTTAATATGTACCCATTACCAATGCCAAATCAGTACAGCACCGCAATGCGTGTAGCTGGCATGATGGCAGGTAAACTAAGCATTAATGAAAAAGCAATTAAACTGCTTTACCCTGAAGATATCTATCAAGAGTTTGAAGGTGAATCAGCAACATGGTGGAACTTTGATCCTCGCATTAATTGGCTGCTAGATATGCTCAAAGCCAACCGTAATGAGAAAGTGTTGGTGATCTGTTCACGTGCTCAAACTGCATTAACATTAGAGCAAGCTTTACGAGAGCGTGAAGGTATTCGTGCGACCGTGTTCCACGAAGGCATGTCTATTATTGAACGTGATAAAGCGGCAGCATATTTCGCGCAAGAAGAAAGTGGCGCTCAAGTATTAATCTGTTCAGAGATTGGTTCAGAAGGTCGTAACTTCCAATTTGCTAATCAATTAGTGATGTTTGATTTACCAAGTAACCCTGATTTACTAGAGCAACGTATTGGTCGTTTAGATCGCATCGGTCAGCAACGTGAAATTGAAATTCACGTACCGCACCTTGAAGGTACCTCACAAGCCTTATTAGCACGTTGGTTTAACGAAGGCTTAAATGCCTTTGAAGAGACCTGCCCAACGGGTCGTCCTGTTTATGAAGCGGTATGTGAAGATTTAATCACACTACTTGCTAGTGATAAGCAAGACAGTGACGCACTGGAAGCGGTGATCACTCAAAGTGCAGCACTGCATAACGAACTTAAAGGTAAACTTGAACAAGGCCGTGACCGCTTACTTGAAATCCACTCTAATGGTGGTGAAGCGGCACAACAGTTAGTGGAACAAATTAGTAGTAAAGATGGCGATACTAACTTGGTCTCTTTTGCACTGGGTTTGTTTGATACTATCGGCCTGAACCAAGACGACAAGGGTGAAAATGCGATTGTGGTAACACCATCAGAACACATGATGGTTGCAAGCTACCCAGGCTTACCTTATGACGGTTGCACCATCACTTTTGATCGTAACACTGCACTATCACGCGAAGACTTACACTTTATCAGCTGGGAGCACCCAATGATTCAAGGTGGCATTGAATTACTATTAAGTGAAGGTGTGGGAACAACAGCAGTTTCATTATTGAAAAACAAAGCACTGCCTGTTGGTACCTTGTTATTAGAGCTGATTTACGTGGTTGATGCGCAAGCACCAAAACAATCCGGCATTGGTCGTTTCTTACCGAAAACACCGATTCGCATTTTACTTGATAGTAAAGGTAACAATCTATCTGCCAATGTTGAATTTGAAAGCTTTAACCGTCAGTTAAGTCCAATTAACCGCCATTTAGGCAGCAAATTAGTTAACTCAGTACAAAAAGATATCCATACTCTTATTGCTCATGCTGAACGTGAAATTGACAAAGAATTAGTCACCGTACGTAGTCAAGCACAAGCCGAGATGGAAGCGACTTTACGTGCTGAACATCAGCGTTTACTTGCACTAAAAGCAGTTAACCCCAACATTCGTGATGACGAATTAGAGTTAATCGAATCTCAAATTTTGGATTTGACAGATTATATTGCTAAAGCTCAAATTCAGTTAGATTCACTACGTTTGATCGTTGTTAGCCATAACTAATTACTGATGTTATCGTTATAAAAATTTGACCGTCGATAGTATGTTTACAGCATCTTATCGGCGGTTTTTTTTATGGCTAACGTACTATAGACATACCAATTGTAAGGCATTCATATTAGTATGCTGACCAATTTTTCACTCTCAATTTGCGAGCGCATCATGAAACCATTGCCAGTGCTGAACTATAATCCACCCACAGATCCTTGGCTGGATACTCTTTTTATTGATAATGATATTATAGCGGTCAATAAACCAGCCGGTCTGTTATCAAATCCAGGTCGCCAGCCTGAGCATCATGACAGTGTGTTTGCGCGCGTATTAGCTCAATATCCTCAATCACAAATTGTACATCGGTTAGATATGGGCACCTCTGGCTTGATTGTATTGGCTTTAAATAAAGCAGCTGAACGTCATTTCAAAGCACAATTTCGTGAACGTGAAACTAAAAAAGTATATTACGCACGGGTTTGGGGACACATGGAGCATGATACGGGTACGGTTGATTTACCATTAATTTGTGATTGGCCTAATCGTCCGCGTCAAAAAGTATGTTTTGATGATGGTAAACCTTCTGTGACTCACTATGAAGTACTAAGTCGTGATGAGAATAGCACTCTCGTTCGCTTATTACCTATCACAGGGCGTTCACATCAGCTACGAGTACATATGCAAGCACTAGGACATCCGATTTTAGGTGATAAATTCTATGCTAATGACGATGCGATTGCGGCATCACCACGATTGTTACTGCATGCTGCTGAGCTAACTTTTACCCATCCAGGGACTGATGAACCAATGCACCTGTTTGCGCCGTGTGAATTTTACCCACAAGCACTAACGCAAACAATTTACCCGTAAACGGTAGGCATCTTTCACAATGAATGCTAGCTTACAGCTTGCATTCATTGTTTATTGAGATGACCCATGGAAACTATCGTTTTTCTTGATCATGGCACTATTCCGGCACACATTAGTCTTCCTCGCCCTGATTTTTGTCACCAATGGCATCAATACGACACAACACCACCATCACAAGTGGTTGAACGCCTACAACACGCCACGATAGCAATCACTAATAAAGTTGTACTAGATAGTCAGGTACTAGCTCAATTACCGCAGCTTAAATTTATCGCCATTGCTGCAACAGGGACCAATAACGTTGATCTCGACTATTGTCGAACTCACAACATCAAAGTTGCCAATATTCAGGGCTATGCCACACGCTCGGTACCTGAGCACGTTATTGCAATGATCTTTGCCCTTAAACGTAATCTTGCGGGTTATCATCAAGATATTGCTAACGGTGAATGGCAACGTCAGCAACAATTTTGTTTTTTCACGCACTCCATTACCGATGTTGCAGGATCAACCTTAGGTATTATTGGTAACGGCTCTTTAGGTCAGGCTGTTGCGACACTGGCACGCGCCATTGGCATGGAGGTTTTATTTGCCGAGCATGCAGGAGCAAGCCAGTGCCGAGATGGTTACCACCCTTTTGAGCAAGTGCTACGCGAAGCTGACATTATTAGCTTACATTGCCCACTGACACCAACCACCCATAATATGATTGCAGCACAGCAATTAGCACTAATGAAATCAAGCGCAATAATAATTAATACTAGCCGCGGTGGTTTAATTAACGAACAAGCCTTAGTTAATGCACTCCTCTCTCACCAAATAGCAGGAGCAGGAATCGATGTTTTTACAACCGAGCCAGCATTGCCATCAAATCCATTAGTTGCTCATAGTCAGCTATCAAACCTGATTCTAACGCCACATGTCGCGTGGGGATCAGATTTCGCCATTCAAACTTTAGTTAAACAATTGATAGATAATATTAATAGCTTTCATCAAGGCACCCATAAAAACCAGCTGTAATCTCGATTTTTAACCACAAAAAAGCGAGCATTGCGCTCGCTTTTTTTCAATTGCTAATTGCGGTTCAACTGTCGATTCCGTTAGCTGACTATTTAAAGCCTTTTTCTTTACGAATCAGATCATAAGCCGCTTGCAGTTCTTGAGTCTTTTGCTTTGCAATTTCCATCATTTCTGGCGGCAAACCTTTAGCTGCCAATTTATCTGGATGATGTTCATTCATTTGCTTACGGTAAGCACGTTTCACTTCTTGCGCAGAAGCATCTTCATTAACGCCTAACACCTTAAATGCATCCGCTAATTGATCTCGTGTAGGTGGTGCTTGAAAACCACCTCCTTGCTGTTGATACTGCTGATGGAAGCCGCCTTGTTGGAAACGAAATGCTGCTTCTTGCATCTGTAAACGTTGTTCTAATTGTGCTTCAGAGAAACCAAGATAACGCGCAATAACATGCAAGAGTTGACGCTCTTTCGGGTGTAATTCACCATCAGCAAACGCCGCTTGAATTTGCAATTCTAAGAAAAACTGTAATAAGTCAGCTCGGCCGGCACTATTACGAACGCGATTAAGGGTTTCTTCTAATGGGAAGTTATCTTCCTTACCTTCACGAAACGCATTTTGTGCTTGGCGACGAGATTCTCCCTGCAGCCCCATTCGATCCATGATCGTACTGGCGACACGAATTTCATTTTCAGTGACACGTCCTTTGGCCTTTGCCATGTGCCCCATGGTAGCAAAACAAGCATTAAAGAACTCAGCTTGGCGCTCTGCATTAGTGGCATTTTTACCACCAAAACCGCCAAAACCACCATTTTTTTGGCGGGCATACGCTTTATCAAATTGATGACCAATAAATAAGCCAATTAAAAAACCTATATATTTAGGGCCAAGCAATATTCCCAGTAGAGCACCGAAAATTTTTCCCCATATACCCGTTCTCTGCATTCTATACTCTCTGGTAGTTCGTTAATTTTTTCACTGTTTACCCAACAGCATGCGCTGAAAAGATGCCGTCGCGTTAAATTTGCATTATGATAGCTGTCATTTGTCGGGAATGCTTGTAAAAAGCGCAACAATTCGCCTTGCACCAAATTGATACAGGAATGTTGAATTAGATGTCACTTACCTCTCACAGTTTACTAGCCACAATGATTAGCTTAGCCCTATATGGCCCAGCAATGGCAGCTGACATTACCCCAACAAGCGGTGATAGTCACAACCAAAAAAACATTGCTGACCCTGCTAATAATGCAATTAATGGTAACAAAAATCCAATTGCGATGGTACGTGGTGTCTGCATCCCGGAAAAAGATCGCAAACAAGATACCAATAACGAACCGATCCATATCAGTGCTAACCGTGTTGAAGCACAACAAAATACAGCCGCTGTATATTCTGGTGATGTGGTAGTAAAACAAGGCACACGGACGATTGTTGCCGATAAAGCGACCTTGCAACAACCAGCCAACATTGTGACGGCAGATGGCAATGTTTTCTATCAAGATGGCGGCATGGACATTGATGCCAAAAGCTTAACTAGCGATCTTGATACCAAAGATGCTCAAATGGATGATGCCATCTATAAAATGACCTGTCAGGCTGGACGAGGGGACGCTAAATTAATTGAGCGTCGTAATGTTGACGGCACTCAGTTTTATAAGATGACAGATGGAACTTACACCACCTGTCCTGCTAACGATAAAAGTTGGCGCTTCGCTGCGGGCAGTTTAGATCGTGATGGTGACTCACCGTTTGCAGATCTGTATAACGCCCGCTTTGAAGTCCTTGATGTGCCTGTGTTTTATCTACCGTGGTTACGTGTTCCTGTTACTGATCAACGTCTTACTGGTTTTCTATATCCGTCAATTAGTTACGGTTCGAAAAACGGTATGGAGCTAGAAACACCTTTTTACTGGAACATAGCTCCCAATTACGACTTAACTTTTACTCCTAAGTATATGAACCACAGAGGATTACAGTTAACCTCTGAGTTCCGTTATCTGTCTGATTTTGGTCAAGGTAAAGTCATTGGGGAGTATTTAGGCCACGATAAAAAATACCGCGATTATGATCAGCGTTGGGGATTCCAATGGACGCATAGCGGTATTATCGATAAAAACTGGTTGCTAAATATCGATTACAGCAAAGTCAGTGATGCAAAATATTTTGATGACGTCGACTCTATTATTGGTCAACGTGAAGATAATAACTTATTGCAAACGGCATCGTTGGCTTATCGTAATGATAATTGGGACACTAACTTAATGGTACGTGACTTCCAACCACTGACTGAAAGTGGCGAAGGCACGCAGTACCGTTTAATGCCTCAACTATCAAGCACCTATTATAAATCAGATCTTCCTTATGGGTTAGATTTTAGTTTACCAATGAGTATCAGTAAATTTGATACCGATGATAGATCGAAGCCAACAGCGGATCGAGTAACAGTAGAACCTACATTAACCTTGCCGTATGCGACCCCTTGGTGGTCTGTTACCACGCAAGCTAAATTAATGTATGCCCATTACAATCAGCAATTTGATGTTCAGGCAAACCCTGATCTCAACACGCTAGATAAAACAGCAGACCGCACGGTGCCCGAGTTTAGAGTCAACAGTAGCTTGTACTTTGAACGTGACACCTCGATCATGGGTGAGCATTACACTCAAAGTTTAGAGCCACAACTACAATATTTATATGTGAAAGATGTTGATCAAAGTGGCATCTATAATCCCGTTAATTATAGCGGTGGCGGCTATGACTCAACCCGCTTACAACAAGACTATTACGGCCTATTTAGCGACAGAACTTATAGTGGTCATGATTATATCGCGCCAGCTAACCAATTTACCGTTGGTGCGACCACACGTTATTATGATGCAGACTTTAAGGAACGTTTTACCCTTTCATTGGGTCAAATTTTCTATATTGATAAACCCGTCGCTGATGGCACTGATGCAAAAAGCTATTCTGCAACCGCATTAGAGACTGAATTCAACCTTGATGATAATTTATTCTTCAAGAGTGCAATGCAATATGATTCAAGTGAAAATGAAGTTCAACAAGGCAGCACCGCGGTTGAATACCGTAATGGGCGTGTGTTTGTACAACCAAGTTATCGCTATGTTTCTAGTAGTTATCTAACCAAATATGTTGATAATCCCAATATTGAAGTCAATGGCAAGCGCGATGGTATTTCACAATTAGGTTTATCGGCAGGTTTCCCTATTAATGACAATATTGATGTTACAGCGGATTACTTCCAAGATATGAACGTCAATAAAATGTTAGAGAGTCGTGTAGGCTTAGTTTACCGCTCGGCATGTTGGATGATAGGTTTAAGCTATAATCGCTATGCAAAAGATCCATTGAACCAAGATTTTACCGAATACGACAGCAATGTTAGTTTCTCGTTTAGTCTACTTGGTCTTCAAGGTGCACGACCATTTGGTCAAACATCAGATGATGGCGACAATATTCTGGGTTATGCAGACCCATTCACACTTAAAAATTAATGATCGTGGCGATAACATAATCGCCACTCAACATGACGGACTATAAATGAAAAAGTGGAAGTATTCGGCGCTAAGCGTAATGCTTATGGGTATGACAGCAACAGCGATGGCAGCCCCTCAACCGCAAGAATTAAATCAAATTGTCACCACAGTTAATGACGGCGTGATTTTACAAAGTGACGTCGATGCAATGTTGAAAACCGTTCATCTCAATGCTGCGGCAGAAGGCCAACAACTGCCTCCGAACAATATTTTACGTCAGCAAGTGATGGATAAATTGATCATGGAAAATTTGCAGATCCAACAAGCTAAACAGCTGGGATTACGCATTGATGATAGCCAATTAGATCAAGCCGTTGCTGATGTTGCTAAACAACGTAATATGACCGTGACTCAACTACGTCAAGATTTAGCCAATGCGGGTATTAGCTACCCAATGTTCCGTGAGCAATTACGTAACGACATGCTAGCCTCTGAAGCACGTACCATTATTGTACGTAAACGCGTTAACATTCTTCCTCAAGAAGTGGATAACCTTGCAGCTCAATTAGCAAAACAAACCCAACAAAACGTGCAATACAATATCAGCCAAATTCAAATTGCTGTCGATGATGATGCTGATAAAGCTACGCGTGAAAAAGCCAAGCAAGAAGCAGACAAGATTTATGCTGAGATCAAACAAGGCGCTAATTTTGCTGAATTGGCTTACCGCTACTCAAAAGGTCCTAAAGCTCTAAAAGGCGGTGAATGGGGCTGGATGAGTAAAGAAGAAATGCCAACAATTTTTGCTGACCAAATTAAAACCAGCAGCAAAGACAGTGTAATCGGTCCTTTCCGTAGTGGTGTTGGTTACCATATTTTAAAAATTAATGACGTTAAAGGCATGCCAACCGTTTCAGTGGTTGAAGTAAAAGCACGTCATATTTTAATTAAAACCTCGGTTATTCTTAGTGATGCAGCGGCAAAACGTGAACTAGAAACGATTCGTCAAAAAATCATTAGCGGCAAAGAAACATTTGCAGCAGCAGCAAAACAATACAGTGCAGATCCAGGTTCTGCGGCTAACGGTGGCCAATTAGGTTGGCAAGTACCATCAATCTATGCGCCTGCGTTTGAAAAAGAAGTTGAAACATTACCTGTTGATCAAATTAGCCAACCGTTTAAATCACAGTTCGGCTGGCACATTGTTGAAGTTGAAGGCCGTCGTAATGTCGATCGTACTGAAGCCGCATTAAAAAATCGTGCCGCTCAAATCCTATTTAACCGTAAGTTTAATGAAGAAGCACAAACATGGTTACAAGACCTTCGTGCTGGCGCATATATCGAACAAATGAATAAGGTAAATAATGGCTAATAACAAGCATATGACTAACACACAACGGATTGTTATCACCCCAGGTGAACCGGCCGGGATTGGCCCTGATCTAGTCATTGCCTTGTGCCAACAACCTTGGCCTCACCAACTTGTCGTTTGTGCTGATGCGCAGGTTATGGTAGAACGTGCGGCTCAATTAGGTTTACCTTTAACCATTTTGCCTTATCAGCCCGAGTTAGCAGCGCAACCGCATCAAGCGGGAACCATGACTGTCGTTCAGGTTGATAGCGCCACTGAGGTTGTCTGTGGACAGCTTAACGAACAAAATGGTCTCTATGTACTAGCGACACTAGAGCGTGCAGCTGCAGGCTGTATGAGTGGTGAGTTTGCTGCGGTTGTAACCGGCCCTGTTCATAAAGGGGTTATTAACCGCGCTGGGGTTTCTTTTAGTGGCCACACTGAATTTTTTGCACAACAGTCTGATACTGCGCAAGTTGTTATGATGCTTGCAACAGAAGGATTACGGGTTGCTTTAGTGACAACCCATATTCCGTTAAACTGTGTAGCAAAAGCCATTACAGAACCTCGGCTAAAGCAAGTTATTCGTATCTTGCATGCTGATCTAGTGACTAAATTTGGTATTGCGTCTCCCAAAATTTATGTTTGTGGGCTCAATCCTCATGCCGGTGAAGATGGCTGTTTGGGCATGGAAGAAATTGATACCATTGCTCCAACATTAGAACAACTACGTCAACAAGAAAGCATGGATCTTATCGGACCGTTACCGGCTGATACCATCTTTCAAGAAAAATATTTAGCTGATGCCGATACGGTGTTAGCCATGTATCACGATCAAGGGTTACCGGTGCTGAAATACAAAGGCTTCGGTAAGTCAGTCAACATTACGTTGGGACTGCCCTTTATCAGAACTTCAGTAGATCATGGTACCGCACTGGAACTCGCAGGTACTGGGCAAGCAGACATAGGTAGCCTTCGGACAGCGCTATCCCACGCCCTCGAATTGGTAGAAAAACAAGCATGAGCAGCGATCAAGTCCACTTAGGTCACCGCGCGCGTAAGCGCTTTGGCCAAAACTTTTTAAAAGACCCATATATTATTGATGGCATTGTGTCAGCGATTAACCCTCTACCAGGCCAAAACTTGGTAGAAATTGGCCCCGGCCTTGGTGCGATCACTGAATATGTTGGTAAGTTAGTTGATAAATTTACAGTTATCGAACTTGACCGAGATTTGGCTGAGCGTTTACGTAATCACCCAGATCTAGCGTCAAAGCTTACTATTCACGAAGGTGATGCAATGCGTTTCGACTTTACGCAACTTATTAAAGAAAATAATAAGTTACGTATCTTCGGTAACTTGCCTTACAACATATCAACCCCATTGATGTTCCACATTTTTGAATTCCATAAAGACGTACTAGATATGCACTTTATGCTTCAAAAAGAAGTGGTTAATCGTCTTGCTGCGGGTCCTGGTAGTAAAGCTTATGGCCGTTTAACGGTAATGGCGCAATACTACTGTAAAGTGATGCCAGTATTGGAAGTTCCACCAGAATCTTTCGTACCAGCACCAAAAGTAGATTCAGCAGTAGTACGTTTAACGCCGTATGAAGTGCTACCGTTCCCATGTACTAACCTTAAATGGCTAGATCGTGTGTGTCGTGAAGGCTTCAACCAACGTCGTAAAACAATCCGTAACTGTTACAAAGGGTTGTTCACACCAGAACAACTAGAAGCGCTAGGTATTAACCCTGGCCATCGCCCAGAAAACATTACGGTAGAACAATTTGTTGCTATGGCAAATTGGCTTGACGCTAATTTCCAAAAAGAAGAGCAATAACGTTATCGCGCATTAACAACTGCGCTTATAACATAATAACCCTGTGTAACGTATCACGTGCTATGCAGGGTTTTCTTTATTTATCAGCCAACAATACTAAAATGAGAATAAATCATCAGCAAAGGATATTGCCTGTGAGTCTCTCATCTCCTCCAACGATCAAATGCCATGTTGTCAGTCATTATCTAGCAGAACAATCGCAACCGGATCAGCAACGTTATGTATTTTCATACACGATCACTATTAAAAATCTAGGCCGCGGTAGCGCCCACTTACTAACACGCTATTGGTTAATTACTGATGCTAATGGCAAAAAATTAGTTATTGAAGGTGAAGGCGTCGTCGGACAACAACCCCATATAAACGCAGCAGATGAATTCACTTATACCAGCGGTACTATCATCGAAACCCCTGTCGGTGTTATGCAAGGTCAATACACCATGGAAGATGAAGCAGGTAATCGCTTTAAAGTTGAAGTCATACCATTTCGACTAGCAATGCCGAACATTCTTCATTAACCTAATGCGATTAATTTCATGTTAATTAACGCATTGATAATGGGAGCACCATGGCGACTTATCTTGTCGGTGATATTCAAGGTTGTTTACCCGACTTAAAAAAATTACTGGCCCAAGCAAATTTCGATCCTCATCATGATCATTTATGGCTTGCTGGCGATCTGGTTGCTCGCGGCCCAGAATCGTTAGAAACATTACGCTTTGTAAAAGCATTGGGCGATCATGCTACGGTCATTTTAGGCAATCATGATCTGCATTTATTAGCGGTATCTCATCAACTGGCGCGCGCTAAAAAAAGCGATAATATCCATCAAATTTTTACCGCTGAAGATGGCCCAGAACTCCTTAATTGGTTGCGCCACCAGCCATTATTAGCGGAACATCCTCATTACCCATTGGTTATGGTGCATGCGGGTATTACGCCACAATGGACGCTTGAACAGGCGCGTCAACATGCACGAGAAGTCGAGGCTCTGCTTCAGTCTGATGATTACTTGTGGTTATTAAAAAACATGTATGGTGATGGCCCAGATTGGTGGCAAGACGATCTTTCTCAAATAGAACGGTTACGATTTACGATCAACAGTTTTACGCGAATGCGATTTTGCGATCCTCAAGGACGATTGGATATGCACTGTAAAGTACAACCCAATGATCCAAGTGCTGGTAACTTGATCCCTTGGTTTGATGTTAAGCGCGCACAACCATTAGCAAAGACGATTATCTTTGGTCATTGGGCTGCCTTAATGGGTCATCAAGATGAGCACTGTATTGGATTAGATACTGGCTGTGTATGGGGCAATAGCTTAACTATGCTGCGTTGGGAAGATGGGCAGCGATTCGTTACTGAGTGCCCACTTTACGCATGATCGCGACACATAAAAATGCCGACAGTTATTGTCGGCATTCTTGATATTAACGTCTGCAACTTTGGTTATGATCGCTCTAAGATCACAAACTCCATCGCATAAGCATTTTTATCATCTGCAGCATAATGCTGACTTTCAATAGTATCCCAATGTTCGCCCCATTCAGGAAATTGGGTATCGCCGTCGAGATCTGCATCAATAAATGTCAGGTATAACCGATCTACACACGGTAAATAAGCCTGATAAATACTGCCACCACCAATAATCATCATTTCTTCAGCATTCGCTGCTGCTAACTGTGCAGCCGCCATATCACCGACAACAGTGATCCCTTCAGCATTAAAATCAGGATTACGACTAATAACAATATTTAATCTACCAGGTAATGGACGCCCAATTGATTCAAAGGTTTTACGTCCCATAACAATCGGTTTACCAAGTGTACAACGCTTAAACCATGCAAAATCAGCAGGTAAATGCCATGGCATACTATTATCTTTGCCAATGATCCGTTGGTGTGCCATTGCGGCGATCATGCTGATCTTCATCTTTGCGTCTCCATTTCCGTTGTCAGTGTCGTCTTTTCATTCTGAGTAGTTATACCACAGGACGACGACGATAGAACAATAACCCAGGCATCGCGAGTCCAATCGCTAACGCAGCAACAATAAACATCGCTTTTAGCACGTTATCGATCATCAATCCCCATAGGGCTAACGAAAAGCCGCGGTGATTAATCTCAACAATCGCAATCATAGCTTTAAAAGCAAACACGCCAGGAACCATAGGGATCAACGCCGCTACTGTAAACACTTTAGGATGAGCTAAAAAACGGTGCGACCAATGCACTCCTATCATACCAACCAGCGTAGCAGCCACAAGCGTTGACCATTCAATAGAAAGCCCCCAATGCATTAATAGAAACCGCGTTCCATGGCCAATAGCACCACCAATCGCACAATATTTAAGGGCCTTTTGTGGCACATTAAACACTAATGCAAACCCTAATGCAGGGATCATCGCCAATAGCATATCATTGAGTAACGCTAGGATTAACGTCATAGCAACCACCCCCATACGCCCAATACATTCATCGCTGCGATGATGCCCATGCAGGTCGATAAGGTTAATAAACTTGCCATGGTCCAACGGGCTAACCCCATACTTGGAAAACCTTTCACCATGTCAGCAATAGCATTAATTAGCGGGAAACCAGGGACTAACATCAGTACTGATGAAGCCATAGCTAAAAAGGGTTGATCGCCGATATTATAGACTTCACCAAGGCCTGAAATGAGCGTAGTTACAAACGCTGTTACTCCAAAATTAAGCAGTGGATTAAAATGGTAACTGGCGATTAGTTGGCGGACATACATTCCCACAGAAGAGGCACAAAAAGTCAGTAAAAAAACAGGCCAATCGCCACCAGCTAAACGGCTAAATGCGGCACAGGATAGACCTATCATAACCACCACTAACCAGCGATTATAACGTTGAGTTTTGAGGTTTTCTAAGCGGTATTGAACGTCATTATCATCCAACAACCCCCGCTCAACAAGAATACAAATTCGTTGAATATCGGTCACTATTTGCATGTTGATCCCGCCGTCTTGGCAACGTCGAGTTGTGGTAATACAACAACCTAAATGGCGAGTACTGATCACCATTGAACTCGCCGATAATGACACCTCAACATGCTCGACACCAAGCGCTAATCCCAATCGGCGGGTAACATCCATAATTACGGTACTCTCAGCGCCATGCTGTAATAACCGCTGTCCCGCCTCTATTGCCAACCGAGTCACTTTCCGTTGCTGGGTTTCGCTCAACGGTAGCAAAACCCTCTCCATGTTGATATCCATTTACAATCCATTATAAAAATCATTTCAGAATAACTAGCATACCTAACCCACGACCAGGCGTGTTGATTAAGCACAAAAAAAAGCCACACCTCAACGGTATGGCTTCTTATGCATGTCGCCGATAATGGCTTATGGCTTATGGCTTATAGATGATTTCTACATCGTAATCATCTTCATTCCAGTCATCCCAATCATCATCATCGTCTTCATCCTGAACTTTCTTAATCTGCTCAGCGTGGTAATCATCCCACTTAAAGTCGACTTTATCTTCTTTCTGCTCTTCAACTTCATACTTAACACGAGGTAATGCCTCGATAGCAGCCATCAGATCATAAGTCAGCTCTTTAGTACCAATGCGGTTTAACGCTGAGATACTATAATGTTTGCCTTCCCATGCTAATGCTTCAAGTACTTCAGTGATCTTTTCTTGTGCTTGTTCTTCATCAAGAAGATCTGCTTTGTTAAATACGATCCAACGTGGTTTATTACCTAGCTTATCGCTGTATTGCTCAAGCTCATTGATAATAGTAAAGGCATTCTCTACTGGATCTGAACCATCGGCAGGTAACAGATCAACCATGTGTAATAACACACGACAACGCTCAAGGTGCTTCAAGAAGCGAATACCCAAGCCAGCACCGTCAGCAGCACCTTCGATTAGACCTGGAATATCAGCAACAACAAAACTACGCTCTGCATCAACACGTACCACGCCCAAGCTTGGAACAAGGGTAGTAAACGGGTAATCAGCTACTTTCGGCTTAGCAGACGATACAGCGCGAATGAAGGTAGATTTACCCGCATTAGGTAAACCTAGCATGCCCACATCAGCTAAAAGCAGTAACTCTAGGCGTAAATGACGAATTTCACCTTTACTGCCCATACTCTTTTGACGTGGAGCACGGTTTACAGATGATTTAAAGCGTGTATTACCTAGGCCGTGGAAACCGCCTTTAGCAACCATCACTTTCATACCATGTTCAGTAAGATCGGCAATCACTTCGCCCGTATCTTCGTCGATAGCACGCGTACCTACAGGTACTGTTAATACTTCATCCGCACCGCGTTTACCAGTACAGTTACCGCCACGACCATTTTCACCACGCTCAGCGGCATGGAAACGCTCAAAACGGTAATCAATTAGTGTATTGAAGTTTTCATCAGCGTACAGGTAAACGTCGCCACCGTCGCCGCCGTCGCCGCCATCAGGACCGCCACGAGGAATGTACTTTTCAGTACGAAAACTTACTACACCGTTACCGCCATCACCGGCATCGGCGCGAATAACCGCTTCATCTATAAACTTCATTTTTTTCTCCGCACTGTGGCGTTTAACATACTGCGATGAGGGCATTTAGCGCATATCACCGCGTAGTAATTATTTCATGGACCTTGGCTATTTGCCTGGGCTTATAAACTTATGGCCTATAGCACAACAAACAGCGCCACCTACCACAACTATAGCACCGAGATAGCCCCATATATTCAAAGAGACCGTCGCAACATATTGTGGCCAAGCCAAACTCGCAAGATCGACAAATAATATCGTAAACAAGGGTGTCAGTGTGATCACTGCACTCACTTGTGATGCTTGCCAACGTGCCATTGCTTCTGCAAATGCACCATAGCCAACAAGCGTGTTAACACAACAGAATAACAACATCCCTAATTGGCGGTTATCCATTGTTAAAATTTGTTGTGGTTGTGCCATGGGAGTTAGTATTACAGCACAGATAATATAAATCATCAGCAATATTTGTGCCGATGAAAATTGCCGTAATAACCACTTCTGTGCCAAGCCATAAACGACCCACACTAACGCAGCTGCAACAGCAAGGCTAACACCCACAGTATAGCCAGAAAAACTGGTAAACAACTCAATAAGCCGTTCATTAAAGAATAGGATCAAACCACTAATGAGTGCAATTACACCCACAATTTGATGACGACCTAGTTTTTCTTTAAACACCCATGCACTGGACACTAATAGCATCACAGGGGCTAATTGGATAATTACTTGTACTACGGGAGGGTTCAGATATTTTAATGAACTATTATACAGTACAAAATTACCTGCGAGACCAAGACTGGCAATGACAAGCACCACACAGCTCATTCGTCCAAGATTTGATATTGTTGGTAATTGCTTACGCCACGCTAAAAAAAGGCCTAAGCCAAACGCTGCAGTAATAAAGCGATACCAAACAATGGTAAAAGGATCCATCACTTCTACGGCTTGTTTCATTGCAATGGGTAACGCACCCCAAAAAACGGCAGTGGTCATTGCAAGAAAAAAACCCATCATCGGGCCACGATCAATCATAAACCTTCCAGATATAAAAAGCCCCGCCAAAAAGGCAGGGCTTTAATATTCGTGTCGATTCTGAAAATTATTCAGCGTCGATAGATACGAATTTACGGTTTTTAGGACCTTTAACTTCAAACTTCACTTTACCGTCAGATAGAGCGAATAGAGTATGGTCTTTACCTAGGCCAACGTTTGTGCCAGCGTGGAACTTAGTACCACGTTGACGAACGATGATGTTGCCTGCTAATACAGACTCGCCACCGAAACGCTTAACACCTAGGCGTTTGCTTTCTGAATCACGGCCGTTATTAGTAGAACCGCCAGCTTTTTTATGTGCCATCTTTAAATTCTCCTGTTATTAAGCGCTGATGCCAGTAATTTTGACTTCAGTGAACCACTGACGGTGGCCCATTTGCTTACGAGAGTGCTTACGACGACGGAACTTAACGATTTTTACTTTATCGCCACGACCGTGAGTAACAACTTCAGCAGTTACTTTACCGCCAGCTACAAAAGGTGCGCCTACAGATACTTCTTCGCCATTAGCTACTAAAAGTACTGAGTCAAATTCAATGCTAGCGCCAGTTTCAGCGTCTAGTTTTTCTAAGCGTAAGGTTTGGCCTTCGCTTACACGGTGTTGTTTACCACCACTTTGGAAAACAGCGTACATGTCTTACTCCGCTTCTCCGCATAGGCCATTTGCCACGTCTAAAATGGGCAATGGGTATGCGCTTAATCTTGTCATCAATAGGGCGCGAATGTTACGCGAAAAGAGACTTTGTGGCAAGCCATTCTCGAAAGAAAATTGGTGAAAAGCTACCCAACACAAAAACTGTTTGAAATAGCTGTATTTGAGGTTATGACGATATGGTTATTTTAGTGTAAGATTCACGTATCAATTCGAAATATTTTCCGCCCTACGCGGCTAACAATCTTGCTGGACGTATAATGGATTTTAAAGCTATCCAAGCGCTCACCGCCAACGATATGGCGGAAGTCGACGCGAAGATACAGGCGCAACTGAACTCAGATGTAGCCCTAATTAATCAACTCGGATTCTACATTGTAAACAGTGGTGGAAAACGTATTCGCCCTATGTTGGCTGTATTAACAGCCCGCGCACTTGGCTATGACGGTGATAAACACACCACAGCCGCTGCTTTTGTTGAATTTATTCATACCGCTACATTGCTTCATGATGATGTGGTTGATGAATCAGATATGCGTCGTGGTAAAGAGACTGCCAACGCAGCTTTCGGGAATGCGGCCAGTGTGTTAGTTGGTGATTACATCTATACGCGTTCATTTCAAATGATGACAAGCCTAAGATCATTAAGGATCCTTGACATCATGAGTGAAGCAACTAATGTGATCGCCGAAGGTGAAGTACTGCAGTTAATGAACTGTAATGATCCTGATACCACAGAAGATAGCTACATGCAGGTGATCTACTCAAAGACCGCACGTTTATTTGAAGCATCAACTCAAATTGCAGCGATCATCGCTGACGCATCTGCGGAAGTTGAAGTTGCACTGCAAGAATATGGTCGTTATTTAGGTACTGCTTTCCAATTAATTGATGATGTTCTTGACTATGTTGCCGATGGTAAAGAAATGGGTAAGAACGTTGGCGATGATCTTGCAGAAGGTAAACCAACATTACCATTACTACATGCTATGCATCATGGCGATCAAGCGCAATCTACAATGATTAGAGACGCTATTGTGCATGCTAATGGTATGGATAAGCTTGATGCTATTCTGGCTTGTATGCGTCAGCACGGCTCGTTGGAGTACACACAACAACGTGCAGAACAAGAAGCACAAAAAGCCATTGCTGCACTTGCTCCAATTGCTGATTCAGACTATAAACAAGCACTGATTACGCTTGCTCATATGGCAGTACAACGTAAGAAATAATCTATCCCCCCCTATTTATCTATATATTCAAACCTGTCTTTTAAAGACAGGTTTTTTATCTCGTGTTCTATACCAAGATAAATACCACGATCAATCATGATCTATACTGTAGCTATCACACCAATTTTATGTGTAACAGACAAAGAAGGTGATCATGGATATTAATCAATTAACAATGGGTATGTGGGTAGAATCTCACCATGGGGTAGGAAAAGTGATCGGAATCGATCATCAATATAATTCTGTGATCATTGAACACGCCCAGGATCACCAATTACAGTCAATTGATGTAGCAGATCTTATCGAGCAGCCACAACTCCATAATGGCTGTGAGCGCTACTACTAAAAATAACCCTTTTTTATTACATATAAAAAAAGCGGCTGTTATAAAGCCGCTTTTTTGTGCTTAGTCTGTTAATGCCTATTTAGCGGCAAATTCTTCACCAAGCGCGATATCTGCACGTAATGTTTCAAGCATGCTTTCTAAGGCATTTTGTTCAAACGCACTTAACTTGCCATAATCCATCACTTCTTCAATCCCCTCTTTACCCAATAGCACAGGTTGAGCGAAGAAACGCGTATGTTGGCCATCACCTTCAACATAAGCACACTCGATTACACCTTGCTCGCCTTGTAGCGCTCGCACTACAGCCAAACCAAAGCGACACGCCGCTTGACCCATAGACAAGGTTGCAGAACCGCCACCCGCTTTAGCTTCTACAACTTCAGTACCGGCATTTTGAATACGTGGTGTTAATGCTTTAACTTCATCTTCAGTAAAGCTCACGCCTGCAACTTGCGATAATAATGGTAAAATTGTCACACCTGAGTGGCCGCCGATAACAGGAACACGAATATCACACGGAGAAACACCTTTTAGCTCTGCTACAAATGTTTCAGAACGAATCACATCTAACGTCGTAATACCAAAGAGCTTACGCTTATCGTAGACACCCGCTTTTTTGAGTACATCAGCAGCAATTGCAACCGTGGTGTTAACTGGATTTGTAATAATACCAACACAAGCTGTTGGGCATACTACTGCAATTTTTTCAGCTAATGATTTAACGATGCCAGCATTTACATTGAATAAATCAGCACGATCCATTCCAGGTTTACGCGCGACACCAGCAGAAATAAGCACAACATCAGCCCCTTCTAATGCTGGTGTTGGATCGTCCCCACAATACCCTTTAATTGCTACAGGTGTTGGGATATGACTTAAATCAGCCGCAACACCGGGTGTTACTGGAGCTATATCATATAAGGCAAGATCTGAGCCTGCAGGTAAACGGTTTTTCAATAGCAACGCTAATGCTTGACCAATACCACCAGCCGCACCAATTACAGCAACTTTCATATTCGTTCTCCTTTACGATAGAAGTATATTTATTGACGTGGGTACAATCTGATCCAGTTAATAATCGTAGTAACTGAATAACAATCTATGGACGTTATATTAAGCAAAAAAAAATTACAATCATCTCCGACTCGCTTTGCGAAGTAACGCAGAATCCCATAAAAATGCACTCAAACGCTTTTATCAGACAAATAAATTATAAATTTAATCGTGACTCGTCTTTAGTCGGTTTCAACTAATTAGTCATGATAAAACAATGACAAAAGTCACAATAAAAAATTTTATATACGCCAAAAATGCGATTTCACATATTTATTTTGATGCACATTGTTTGCCAGTGAGTCACAGGTTATGCAAAAATGGCTTACCTCGTCCCTGTAGATAATATTTACTTATGCGAAATTCAGATAAGCAAGAACGTTTAGTTAAAGCATTTAAATTAATTTTAAAAGAAGAAAAGTTCAGTTCTCAAGGTGAGATTGTTGATGCATTGAAAGCACAGGGTTTTGATAATATTAACCAATCAAAAGTCTCTCGTATGCTAACAAAATTTGGTGCCGTACGTACTCGCAATGCCAAAATGGAAATGGTGTATTGTTTACCGATTGAACTTGGTGTACCAACAATTACTAGCCCATTAAAAGAGCTTGTAATGGAAATTGGCTTTAACAGTGCATTAGTTGTGATCCACACCGGTCCTGGTGCTGCACAAGTCATTGCGCGTTTATTAGATTCTTTAGGTAGAGCAGAAGGGATTCTTGGTGTTGTTGCGGGTGATGATACTATCTTTATCACACCAACTAATAACATCACCACCGATGAACTTTATGAATCAGTGTGTGAGCTATTTGATTACAGCAACTGATTGACGGACGATTAGGGTCTATCTAACTTTATATGGCATCAGCATAATTGCTCAAGAAATATAGACCCTTCGTTTATCATATGTCACTCATGTGAGCGTGACCAATCACGGTTGACGTTGATCATATCCCCAACGTGGCACCAATCCCTGCTCAATGTTGAGATGATCTAATATTCGAGCTACCATAAAATCAACCAAATCATCAATGGTTTGTGGTTGATGATAAAACCCAGGAGCTGCAGGCATAATCGTAACCCCCAACTGCGATAGCTTGAGCATATTTTCTAAATGAATGCTTGAAAATGGCGTTTCTCGAATCACCAACAGTAACTGCCCACGTTCCTTAATAACCACATCAGCAGCCCGTTCTAACAAGTTATTTGACATGCCATAAGCTACAGATGCTAACGTTGATGCCGAGCATGGACAAATTACCATTTGCCTTGGTGCAGCAGATCCCGATGCAACCGGTGCAAACCAATCTTCTTTACCACATACCACCAACTTGTCAGTTGAACACTGTAAATGTGCGACTAACTGTTGTTGGGCTGTTGCTGGTGCTGCCGATAATTTAAGTCCATGTTCAGTCGCTAACACCACTCGTGCAGCGGATGAAATTAACAGATAAACCTGATAATCGGCAGCTAACAAGCATTCAAGTAAACGCAAACCATAAGGTGCACCAGACGCACCCGTCCATGCTAATGTTATCTGCTTATTCGTCATTATCTCTCACTTTATTTTGCTGTTAATGCCGCTAGTAATTTGTCATGAATACCGCTAAAACCGCCATTACTCATCACTAAAATCGTATCGCCAGCTTGTGCAGATTTAACAATATTTGCCACCAGCGTATCAATATTGTCACTACAAAATGTAGGTTGTGGACACTGATCGGCAATCTCTTGTACTGACCATGGTATGTTATCTGGCTGAAATAAAAATACCTCATCAGCCGCATGTAAAGCTGGCGCTAAATCGTGTTTATGCACCCCTAATTTCATAGTATTTGAACGTGGTTCAAGTACAGCAAGAATACGAGACTGATGTAATTTAGCTCTTAATCCACCTAAAGTTAATTCAATCGCCGTTGGGTGATGGGCAAAATCATCATAAACCGTAATGCCATTTATCTCACCTTTATACTCTAATCTACGCTTAGTATTGATAAATTTAGCTAATGCGTCACACGCTAAATTCGCCGTAACTCCAACATGTCGAGCTGCTGCAATAGCCATTAATGCATTATTGACATTGTGATCGCCAACTAACGCCCAATCGACAGTACCAACCAATTTATCATCAAGATAAACATCAAACACACTGCCATCAGCTAACTTTTTATCTGCACGCCAATGACCATCATCACCGATATATTCCAGCTCACTCCAGCAGCCCATGGCTAAGGTCTCATCAATATTTTTCACGCCATGCGGCGCTAAAATACGTCCATTACCAGGTACTGTACGTATTAAATGATGGAATTGGCGTTGAATGGCTTTTAAGTCATCAAAAATATCAGCGTGATCAAACTCAAGGTTATTCATGATCAATGTGCGAGGATGGTAATGAACAAACTTCGAACGTTTATCAAAAAAAGCACTGTCATATTCATCAGCTTCAACAACAAAGAACATGCTTTCGCCAAGACGAGCAGAAACACCAAAGTTTCCAAGCACCCCCCCAACAAGAAAGCCTGGCTGATAACCACAATCATCTAAAATCCACGCTAACATACTCGCGGTTGTGGTTTTACCATGGGTTCCAGCAACCGCCATAACCCAACGATCATGTAATAAATAATCCTGTAACCATTGCGGGCCTGAGGTATAACGTAAATTATTATTAAGTACATATTCAACACATGGATTACCACGGCTCATAGCATTACCAATAACCACTAAATCAGGCGCTGGTTTTAATTGCTCAGGATCATATCCTTGAATTATTTCAATGCCTTGAGACTCAAGCATCGTACTCATAGGCGGATATACATTGGCATCAGAACCCGTTACTTTATGGCCTAACTGAGTCGCTAATGTCGCAGCGCCTCCCATAAATGTTCCACAAATACCTAAAATATGAATATGCATAACTGCTGTTTCCATCCTTAAATTTTATTAATGTCACGCTTTGACGTTACTTCGTTACCATAAAAAAGATCTTTATATACAATTCTTTATATAACAAAAAATACAGTGAGGCATTAGCCTTCATTACACATTGAGATCCAATAAGTATACAACTGAACTTACATCTTCTTCTGACAACATAATGCAAGGATTGTTTATGACCGATATTAGAACGCTTGGTGAATTTATTGTCGAGAAACAGAATGACTTCCCTCATGCTAGTGGCGAACTATCATCACTTCTTGGCTCAATAAAACTAGCGGCTAAAATCGTAAATCGCGAAATCAATAAAGCCGGATTAGCCGATATAACGGGAGCCGTTGGTATAGAAAACATACAAGGTGAAGAGCAACAAAAACTTGACCTTTATGCCAATGATAAATTTAAAGCCGCATTAGAGGCACGCGATCAAGTGTGCGGTATTGCCAGCGAAGAAGAAGATCAAGCGGTTAGCTTTAACCGACAATTAAACAGAGATGCTAAATATGTAGTGTTAATGGATCCTCTTGATGGCTCATCTAACATCGATGTTAATGTTTCTGTCGGTACCATATTCTCTATTTATCGCCGTATATCCCCCGTTGGATCCCCCGCAACAGATGCTGATTTTCTGCAACCTGGACACTGCCAAGTAGCTGCCGGTTATGTTATCTATGGTTCATCCACCATGCTAGTTTACACGACCGGAAATGGCGTCCATGGATTTACTTATGATCCCTCACTGGGTGTATTTTGCCTCTCTCATGAAAATATGCAAATTCCTGTTGATGGAAATATCTACTCCATCAACGAAGGCAATTATATTCGGTTTCCATTAGGCGTGAAAAAATACATAAAATTTTGCCAGGAATATGTACCACAAGATAATCGCCCTTATACATCACGCTACATTGGATCTTTAGTGGCTGATTTCCATCGTAATCTATTAAAAGGTGGCATCTACCTTTACCCAAGTACAGCCAGTTATCCCAATGGTAAATTACGGCTACTATATGAGTGTAATCCAATGGCATTATTAATCGAACAAGCGGGAGGACGGGCAACAGATGGCCAGCAACGTATTCTAGATCTTGTGCCAACCGAGTTACATCAACGCGTTCCTTTTTTCGTTGGCTCAACCAATATGGTTAATAAAGTAGAAGCTTTCCTGCACGAAGTTGATGAACAATAACCATTGATACTCAAGGTGGCATTAGCCTAGCCACCCTGAGTATCAACCATCACCGCTTTCAGCTGTCGTTATCCCTTCAGCGACGATATTCTGACTACAGTTGTTTTTACTATAAATCATGATAACCTCAAAGTGTGTAACATTTAATTAACAACAGAGAGACCAATCATGAGCTTAAATAAAGTAACTGCTGGCCAAGATCTTCCTCACGACATTAACGTTATTATTGAAATACCGGCTAATGCCGATCCAATTAAGTACGAAGTCGATAAAGCCAGTGGGGCTATTTTTGTTGATAGATTCACCTCAACACCAATGTTTTACCCATGTAACTATGGCTATATTAATCATACTCTTTCACTGGATGGCGATCCTGTCGACGTCCTAGTGCCAACGCCATATCCATTACTAGCAGGATCAGTCATTCGCTGTCGCCCAATTGGGGTATTAAAAATGACTGATGAATCAGGTGAAGATGCCAAAATTGTAGCGGTACCTCATAGCAAACTCAGTGGTGAATATAACCATATTCAGAATATTGATGATCTTCCAAGCCTATTAAAAGCGCAAATTGTTCACTTCTTTGAGCACTATAAAGAATTAGAAGCCAATAAGTGGGTTAAAATTGATGGGTGGGAAAATGTAGCAGCAGCCAAAGACGAAATTATTACCTCGTTTGAACGCGCACAAAAATAGCGATCAATACCAATGAAACACACACTACGATATACATCACTAATAGCCGCACTTAATCTTACCGTGATGATTCCAATAACTTATGCCCAAAACGTTTCTGTTCAACAATTTTGGCAACGACAACAGCAACAACCACATATCATTATCGACGTTAGAACGCCAAATGAATTTTCACAAGGACATCTAGATTCGGCCATCAATGTTCCTTACCAAGATATTGCAACCATAGTGACAATCTATAAAGATAAAGGTCAACCGATCTTACTTTATTGTAAATCAGGTCGACGAGCCGAAGTAGCTGCAGCAACATTACACCAGCTAGGATACACCGCTGTATATAATGGTCGTAATTATCAAGATCTCAATGCAGCACAACCACACCCTTAGCTATAATGACATGAAACAAAAAACCCGATTATCACTAATCGGGCTTTTTATTATCAAGATTTAAACGCTAAAGTATCAAGACTATGTTTAATCAAACTCAAATTGGTAAAGTAAGTCCACCGTCTGATCAAGACCAGAAACCGCTTCAACATACAAGTTTCGCATTAGTCGGTAGCGTAAAGTAAATTCGTCCACTTGGTTGAAAATACCTACCCCATATTTAACCTGTAACCCTGGTGCTATATAACCACTGATTGTCACTTGCGAATCATCACCTGCACCAGCCGTTGATAAGCTTAGATCTTTAACACCGACAGCCTCACCAACATCACCCACCAATTGACCACTTTGTGCCAAGCCCATACCAATCAATGCGGTTGTCATGGCACTATTACTATCACCGGAGCTTTCAGAATCAAGATTCTTACCCGTTAGGATATATGACAACGCATTTTGTTGTGGCATCGCAGGATCAGAGAATATATTTACTTCTGGTTTATCCGCAGGTCCCGTTACTCGAACTCCAGCAATAACATCATCTTCAACATTATCAGGATCTCGAATTGCCTCGATAGAAAGATAAGGTTGCTCTGCTGGACCATTAAACAAAATTTGTCCTTTACGGATCAACAATTCTTGCCCTAATGCACGGTAATACGATCCTTTAGCAATATTAACTTCACCATAAATCATCGGTCCTTTGCCAGCTTGGCGAACGTTTAGATCACCCAACAAGCCCGCTTTTAAACCAAATGCCGACAATTTAACATCATCGCCAATATGAACAAAAATATTGGTTTTAATATCAAAAGGAACTTCTGATTTTTCTTTTAGCGGCTGCATATTATCTTTTAAGATCACTTGATCTTTTGAGACTCTCACTGCCGATTTAGGTAGCTGATTAACCGTAATACGTCCCCATGGAATACCAATTTTTCCGGTAATTTCAGCCATCGTTGGTGAAGCTTCAATCGTTAAATCTGGTGATACTTTCAATGCAACCATTGGCGGTACACTTACTTTTAACTCTTTGCCATTAACATTCAGCTTCGTTTTCCAAGCATTCATATCCTGCCAATCACCAGTACCTCGCAATAATAATTGCCCATCTGGCGTGTAAATATTACCGATTAGATTGGCGTTATAACCATTAAATGCCAGTTTAATATCTGCATTTTTAATATCTAACGGTACCTTACGTCCTGTTGCCTCTAGTTTAGACACTTGTAATAAACCATTAACCGCAGGATGTAAGATAGGCCCTGTCACTGTTAAATTCGTATCAACTTGGCCATCAAACTTATGATAATCTTTGATCATCGGCTCAAGGAATCCTAGTGTAAAACGATCTAGCTTCACATTAGCATTGATCTGCTTATCTCCTTGCAGATTAGTGATCCTTGCACGGCCACTTAAATCACCATTATTCTTAATTGCAACTAACCAATTTGCATTTAACACATCATCTTGCATTTCTGCATTAACGGTCACCTTATCCCAACCTAATGTTAGTGGTTGTTCATCACTACTCATCTGCTGACGCATGCCACCCGTTGGCATAATGATATTTGCTTTTAGATAAGGTGCCGATTTAGGAGACCATCTCGCATCAACGTTTGCCCCGACTTCACCTGTTACTTTTAGTTCAGGTGGTAGGAACGGCTTTAACAAATCAAAGTTAAATTTACGAATAGCTAACTGTGCCTGACCTGATGTGCCAGCGCTAAGATCATTAGTTAAGCAAATACCTGCTTGTCCTTGTTGCCAACAATGCGCACCAACATTTGCCATTGCCGTTTTAAGATCATAGCGAATCAATGTCGGATGATTAAGTACCCAGTTCCCTACAGGCGTACTAATATCACCTTTAACTAACGTTCCTTTCCAGCCAGTTTTCTTATTAAAATCACCATTGATCAATAAATTAGCGCCAACAGGATCACCTTTCGCATTAACACTTAGACTATGCTGCTGCTCAGTGCCTTTAAATAGAATATTAAGATCATCAAGGGTTGTTGTGCCATATTTACCCTTTCCAGCATTCAAGCTAACATTCGCTTTTAGCATCGGTAAAGGCGTCACATTACCTTTAAGATTAAACGAAGCTAAGCTTGCTAACTGTTGCCAGCCTAAATCATTACCTTGTAAATCAAGCTTAACATCTGGTGTCGCCATGCTTCCTGAGAGTATTACATCGCCATTAACTGCACCGTGGAGGCCTTTTAAAGATTTAGATAAATTCGGTGCATTAATATTAGCAACCATGTTCCAGGTCTTATCAAGCTCACCTTTTATCATCATGCCATTAGGACCATGTTTTAATGTTAATCCAGGTGTATTGACCCGCAATAAATCCCCTTTGCCATTAACATCAGATGCATCGACCTTACCAACCAGCGTTAAGGTTTGTTTCATGATAGTGCCGTTAACCGCTAATTGTGGCAGTTTAACAAACCATCCACCTTGTTTAGTTAAGCCACCAGAAGTATCAAGCTTACCACTAACATTGCCTTGTGCCGCAGGCCACTGTAAACCCGGTTGAATGTCAGCAAATTCTAACTGCCCACTCCAGTTTACTAAATCTTTCCAGCTTGCTTTTGCATTGCCCGTGATAACACCACCTAAGGTATTAATTTTTAATGATGAAAGGTCGACCTTATTTAGATCACCTTTACCATTAAGAGCAAACTTCACTGCCGGCATTTGTTTGCCATCAATGTTACTTTTCGCTTTAAATGTAAACCCGTTTAAACTACCTTTCGCATCAATATTGGTATGATCAACAGTAAACTCAGCCGGCTTATCAATTGGCCACTGTAAATGTCGGCTAGAGATTGCAACATCAAATGGAAAATCTGCTTTTAACGGCGATAAGCGACCTTTAACGATGGCGTCTAATTTACCTTTAAGCTGCGCATCAACAACGAGCTTTTGTAATGAACCACTCGCTTTTAATGTCAGTGTTTGACCACTAACAGGCTTCATTGCGATATTAGCATCAGCATTTAACGTTAAAGGATAATCACCCGCCAATGTTACTTGTGCCTGCGCTTTCAAATTTGCTTGTGGCGCATCAAGCTGTAGCTTTTTAAGGTTAATTTCACTCCCTTTTCCTGATGCAATAACTTCAAGTAAAGATACTTTTTGCGATGCTTTACCTTCTAATTCAAAATTCTTAACTGTAAAACGTTCAATATCGAACGACATTGGTAATACAATATCCGGCAATGTAATTACGGTAGTATCAGATTTAGCTTTAACCTTTACTTTTGGCTTTGCTTTCGATTTTACAGGCTCTTTCGCAGGAGCGAGTGCTAACTTAATATTGTCCCAATCCGTCGGCTTTAATGTAACATGACTACCAACAACCGTCGCAGCGGTAGAGAAATGTTGCCAATTAACTTTGTTTTCCAAGATATCAAGATCAATATTATCTAAAGTAACGTTATCAATTTTGATTGGAATCGGAAGACTAATTTCAGTTACAGGTTTTGATGGTTGTTCAGGCTCAGTTGTTGGCGGTAATGTTGGCATTGAAAACTTAACGCCATTAACCCCTACATTTGAAATACAAATCTCAGGTGTCAATAAACAGCGATCATCCAAGGTTAGATTCAACTGGTTAACAGCTAAATTCATATTACTATCTTGATAGCGTACATTATCAACTTGAAAGCCGCGTAATAGAGAGCCGGAAGTTTCACCTATAGATAATGTAGGTAACGCTTTTTGCGCTCCCCAGCTAGCAAATTTTAACCCAGCAGGGGTATATAAGATCACCGCAATAGCGATCACTAGTAATAATAAAATTGCTAAAATAGTCAGGGATATGCGCTTTACCCAGATCATAATTCAGGCCCTAGAGTAAAGTGAAGTTGGAACTTATCCTTGTCGGGTTTATCAAGCCCCCAAGCAAAGTCGATACGAACGGGTCCCACTGGAGATGCCCAACGAATACCGAAGCCAGTACCTCGCATCCAATCAGGTTTATTATCATTCCACGTTGAGCCATAGTCATAAAATAATGCCCCCCACCAATCGCCATATAAACGATATTGGTATTCAATGCTACTGGTCGCCATATATTGACCACCAACCATACGGCCTAAATCATTACGCGGTGAAATCGACTCATAGCCATAGCCTCTAATGCTATTGTCACCACCAATAAAGTAACGTAATGATGGTGGAATATCACGAATACTATCAGCTAATACTGCACCACCTGCCATACGGAAAATACCGCGCTGATTTTCACTTAACGTACGAATCCATGCCGATTTTGCTTGTAAACGAATTAAGCTCGTATTTGAGCCTAAGGCTTTATCTGCAAATTCAACGGAAAAATTATATTTACTACCAGACGTGGGGAATACACCACCTGTAAAATGACTCTTGCTATAAGAAAGCCCAGGTAAGAAGACATTAAAGGTGCCATCCTCATCACCACCCTGCTTATATTTTTCATTAAGCCAATGTAGTGAAACAGTTCGCTCCCATCCAGAAGTTAGCTTCCAGTGTCGTTCAACGCCTAAGCCTAGTTGCGTACTGATTGTATCGTGACTGTCAACATAACGAATACCACCAACAATTTGATAATAGTTATTTAAAACATCATCGAGTGGAATTTTATAGGCGGCTTCAAGCTTTGGTTGTTCTTTTGAAATCTCGGATTTAAGATAAAAACTATGACCATTACTGGTAATCCATGGCTTTTTCCAATTAAATTTCAAACGAGGGCCAGTATCAGTTGAAAAACCAATACCCGTTTCAATTTGATTTCTCACCTGAGGAGTTAAAGCAACCTCAATTGGAATTTTATCATCTTTACGTTTAGTAACATCTCCACCAACATAAATAGATGAGAACCAACCGACATTAGATAAACGTTCATTATATAAACCTAATTTAGATGCTAAATAAGGCTCATTTTCTGTATAAGGAATCATTGAGCGAAGTCGTTCGTCTTTAATTTGACTTCCGGTAAAATTGGTATCACCAAAGGTATAACGGCGTCCAGAATCAAAATCTATCGTAATGATCGCTTCATTACGTGTAGGGATAACCCCTAATTCGGTTCTCTTTAACTCTGCATCAAAATAACCACGGCGTACAGCTAAGCTTTGTAACGCTGATTTTAAGGCTTCATATTTACCCTGATTAAGGGGCATTCCAACGCCTAACCCGCTATTTTTTAATAATGAAACAAAAGCCGGATCATCATGAGCATCACCTGTAATAATGATATTACTTTGGCTAATATGAGTACGAGGACCAGCATCAACAGTGACAGTTATATCCGTATTTTTACCACTTCCTTTAACCTGATAGTCATACGTCGGCTGATAATAGCCCAACGCTTGTAATGCTTGACTGATTTCAGATTTAACCTGCTCTTGAAAGCGCAAGGTATTACTATAGTCATTTTTAGAAATAGCCGATAAATAGGCATCGACATTATCCTCAAGACTACTATTTAATCCCTTCACTTTAAGAGATGCCGCCATTGCCGGACTTGATAACACTAAGGCAAAAGATGCAACACCCAGCCATTGATAAACTTTATTCATTCGAATTATGCTTCTTGGAAAAAATTAGATTCATTCACACGGTCTATTTTGGCAAATGGTGTAGATCTATACCAACAATAGCTACAAATATTATTGATAATAAACCACTCAATTCATATATGTATCATTAATAATGTACTCTATTAGTCTTAATTATTTAACGTCATCAACTTTTATAATGATAATCAGAACGCCTACATCATGACAATGTTACATAACAACTCAAGATTTATAGAGCAATTATTCTCATTTTAGCTAAGTAAATTCTAACACTAATAGTGCGCTAAATATTATCAACAAGCTTTGCAAAATGAAAATAGCAATTCTCTAGCCATTACATTTTTATTTTCCCTTGATGAATATACGCATAAAAAATAATTATTAACAATAAAGTATAATAGGTTTGATATCCTAATACATAAAACAGCATAATTTATTACCAATGTAGTATAATTTAAACAATGGTTACAGAAAGTGCCTTAATTTCTTTATTTACCTCCGATATTACATTCAATACTTTAAGATCAGCAGATAGAGGTGCGACCAATCGACCATTTTCAAATTCAAAACCGCCAATTCCACTAATAAAGAGTCGCCCTCGAAAGAAATTTTTGACGTACTTTGCTATTTGAATAGGACGATAAACTTGGAATATTCTTAACATAAATCCTCACATAATAATGAATAAAACGCAGTGATTTTTATTAACAATCAAACATGCAAACAATCTGCCATATAAAATGGATATTAATAATTAATGATAAAAATAGAATAATAACGATATTGAAATAGAATTCACAATACGAATAACATCATAAATAAAAAGGGAAATTATGTATAAGATACTTTTAACTTTAATTTTTATTGCTTCGATACCAACAATCGCTCAAGCAAATAATCTTGAAAAAGGTACATTACTGACGCCGATTACAATAACAAGTAAAGGTGAACTTGTACTGAACAATAACAGTATTAGTTATCAACCATGGCACAGTACGCAACTAACAAGAAAAGTTCGTATCATAATGGCAATCGCTGGAAGAAGTTCTGCAAAAAAGATCAATGCAGACTTAATCAAAGCGATCAGTGACGCACATTTTCCAGAATCAAAATACCAAACAACAACAATCATCAACCAAGATGACGCTGTCTGGGGAACATCAGGCTTTGTCAAAAGCGCTTCAGAAGACAGCAAGAAACAGTATCCATGGTCGTCTATAGTTCTAGATAGTAATGGCATAGCACAGAAAACATGGGAACTACAAAAAGAAAGCTCTGCCATTATTGTTCTTAACCAACAAGGAAAAATATTATTTCAACATGAAGGCCAGTTAAGCCAACAACAAATCAAACAAGTCATATCATTAGTAAAGATAAGCCTATAACGACTATTTACTACTTAAGATATATTCATGTAGGCCGTTACAAGTAGCGGTCTGATAGTTAGTAGATATTGAATAATGACAACAACACAACCACCTTTAAAAAATATATCTGTAAAACGACAACGGACTAGTAGTAAGAGTCGAACTCATGCACTAGCACAGCACTTTGGTTTTGACGGGTTAATAAACTCTAATAATGAACGTTCCTTAATGGAAAGGAATATTCATAGCCAACAATTACAGCAACAACACGAACAATATAATATCGAAACCATCTTTAAGCTAACTTATGATCAGTGTAATAATGAAACGACTACAGAACCCGATCCTGATTGGCTAGTACGTTTTATTAATATGGCAAAACAAGTTTATAGTCCATCTATGCAAAAATTATGGGCTCAAATTCTCAAAAAAGAGTTGATATATCCAGGATCGACATCGCTAAGAGCACTTACAATTCTAATCTCAATGACCCATAAAGAAGCATTGTTATTTCAACGTGTTATGAGCGTAAGTTGCCAAGTAAATAATAATAAAGATAGAAAAGTCATTACGAGTATTAAAACAACTGAGAAAATTATTTATTTTGGGACAAAGAGTAAGAGCTACCCTATTGAATATCATCAATACGCTCTACCGTATTCAAGTATTATCATTTTAATGGACTTAGGGCTAATATTAAAAACAGAACTTGAATCAAGTAAAATAAATCATACACAAAATATTCAATTACACTTCAAAACTATTAGTTATACACTTAGCTGCCATAATAAAAACACATCTCTTACTTATTACCGCATATCTCCAACAGGACAAGAACTCGCCTCCCTAATAGACCATAATACAAATACTAAATACCAGGATTATCTATTAAGTAGACTAATACAAGTATTCACAATTACAACTAGTAACTAAATATTATGTGGTGATTTCAATAAAGAATATAGCCTTGTCGTTATAAATAACTTATCACTTTTTACAA
>NZ_JAYXUH010000013.1:0-123903 GCF_036040035.1 Photobacterium sp. S4TG1 | reverse complement strand
GGTTTGGGACCAGAGGGTCGGGGGTTCGAATCCCTCTTCACCGACCACCATTAAGAAACCTGAATCGAAAGATTCAGGTTTTTTTTCGTCTATATAAAATGAATAGTAGTTTGGATAACCAAAGGGTCGGGGGTTCACCAATATTAGAACCTAGCTCTTCACCGACCATCATTAAGAAGCCTGAATCGAAAGATTCAGGCTTTTTTTCGTCTATATAAAATGGATAGTAGTTTGGATAACAAAGGGTCGGGGGTTCACTGATATTAGAACCTAGCTCTTCACCGACCACTATTAAGAAGCCTGAATCGAAAGATTCAGGTTTTTTTTCGTCTATATAAAATGGATAGTAGTTTGGATAACCAAAGGGTCGGGGGGTCACTGATATTAGAACCTAGCTCTTCACCGACCACTATTAAGAAAACCGTATCGAAAGATGCGGTTTTTTTCGTCTGTAGAAAATGATGAATAGCACATCTCTGATGTTAGGAGTCGTAAAACATTGCTATTTTACGGGCACTCCGCTTTTGTCCCTGAGGTTATCTTCTCAACCTTAAAGCCTTGCTGTTTCATTAGATTAGGCAGTCCTTGATCGCCAATTAAATGAAAGGCACCAACCACAATCATGAATTTTCCTGATTGATAGGAAGCCGCGTGTGTCAATGTTTCAGCCCAACGCTTGTTGCGATCAAAAATTAAAGCATCATCCGTGGTGGGATCTATCTGACTCTCTTGAAAAAGTTGTTCAAGTTTTTCACTGTCTCCGTTTTGCCAAACTTTAACCAAGCAGCGTAATGATGATTGAGTTCGCTCCCATTCATTTATGGTTTCAATTAGCATAGGAGCTCCATTTTCTGGTAGGTTTTCGAGCATGTGGAATTGCTGGCTAACACTTTCTAATTCAAGGATGGGAAGGTGCTGTTGCTGCGCACGTTGTAATAATACGTAATCGATACCGTAATCAGATTTAAGATCGAGCTTATCTGCTAGCGCTAGCTGCAGCGTTACTGCCGTTAGCCATGGTGGTTGTTGTAATAATGCCTCAAGTGGAATATTGAGTGCTGTAGTGATTTTTTTTAATTGTTTGAGTGTCGGTGCAGGTAATGCTTGGTGTGTAAACGGCGGGGATAGTGTGGGTGTCGCTGTTGGTTGTTGCAGTATATTTGCTTCTACAATTAAGGCATCAGCTTGTTGCCATTGCTCAAGAAAAATATCAGGTAGAGGAAACATGGCTTCTTTCCCTGCATGAATTGAACCTAATACATAAAATTCACGTTGTTGGTCATAAATTTTCCACACAATGGGATCTGCAAGTATTGGCTGAGAAATAAAAGGCAGTACTAATAATGCTTTTGATAGGAGAGATTTGAACATGCGTTACCACAATTTAAAAAATATTGGTTAAGTTATACCAAAGATTGATAGAAAACGAGATCAAAAAAGGCTACCGAAGTAGCCTTAATATGATTATCCAATTATTGGACTCGTATTATTTTGAATGACGAGAGCTTGGATTAAGCCAGAACCACCAGACAATAAATCCAATTGCGGCAACGCCTAATAATAAACACATATTATTTCTCCTGATCTTGTCGGCTTGGCTTAAATAAACGTAATCGGTTAGCGTTACTTACCACTGTAATGGATGATAACGCCATCGCTGCACCAGCAATCACAGGGCTAAGTAGTGTTCCCGTAAGAGGGAATAACACACCTGCCGCAATTGGAATGCCTAATGTATTGTAAATAAATGCGCCAAATAAGTTCTCTTTGATATTACGTAATGTTGCTTTTGATAATTCTAATGCATCAGCAACACCGTGTAGTGAGTGACGCATTAAGGTAAATTGAGCACTTTCAATTGCAACATCAGTACCGCCACCCATTGCGATTCCGACTTCAGCTAATGCAAGAGCTGGTGCATCATTTATACCATCACCTACCATAACTACGCGTCGGCCTTGCTGCTGCAGTAAGGTAATCTGTGCTGCTTTACCATCGGGTAATACTTCAGCTACAACGTCAGAAATACCCAGTTTATTGGCAATAACTTGCGCAGTTTTAACGCTGTCACCTGTTAACATAACAACGTTAAGGCCCATTTTTTGCATTCTCTTAACCGCTGAAAATGAATCTTTACGTAGTGGATCACTGATACCAATAATGCCAGCTAAAGCACCATTCTGTGCAAGATAGACAGGTGTTGCGCCTTGATTCGCTATGAAATCAAAATCTTTTTCAGCATGACTAATAGTAATGTCATTTTGAATCATGAATTTAGCATTACCTAACAATAGCTGGTGTTGATCTACTGTGCCTGATACCCCCAATCCTGAATACGCTATAAAGTCACTGTGTGGGTATAGTTGTAACTGCTGCTGTTGTGCTGATTTAACGATAGCATTGGCAAGTGGATGCTCAGATCCTTGTTCTAAGCTTGCTGCTAATTGAATTAATTGCTCACGAGTTAGCGTATTATAAATTTTATAATCAACAACTTGCGGCTTACCTTCGGTCAATGTGCCTGTTTTATCTAATACTACGGTATCAATACTGGCCGCTTGTTGCATTGCTTCAGCGTCTTTAATAAGAATACCGAGTTCTGCTGCACGTCCAACACCAACGGTTACTGACATTGGGGTTGCTAAACCTAGTGCACACGGACAAGCAATAATAAGCACAGTTGTTGCTGCTACTAGCATATAAACAGATGCAGGTTGCGGACCAAAATAATACCAAGCCATAGCCGTTATTATGGCAATGATCATAACACTTGGTACAAAGACACTTGAGATAGTATCTGCTAATCGTGCCAGTGCAGGTTTACTGCTTTGTGCTTGGCGGACTAATTGAATAATACGTGCCAGCATGGTGTCACTACCAATATGTTCTGCTTTAAAGAGTAAACTGCCTTGCTGATTAATAGTACCTGCACGGACGTGATCTCCCTGTTTCTTATGCACAGCAAGAGGTTCACCCGTTAACATTGACTCATCAAGATAACTGGAGCCGTCAATAACAATGCCATCTACTGCAACTTTTGCTCCTGGCTTTAAGCGTAATGTCATTCCAGTGATAACGGCGCTTAATGGACGCTCTATTTCTTGACCATTTTCAACCACAATTGCGGTTTGAGGTTGAAGATCAATTAATCTTTCTAACGCTTTTGAGGTACGACTACGAGCACGAGCTTCTAATGCATGACCAATAGTGATAAGGCCAATGATCATTGCCGATGCTTCAAAGTACACATGACGTGCAGCTAAGGGAAACAAATTAGGTGCAAGAACAACTGTCATTGAAAATAGCCATGCAGCGCCAGTGCCCAATGCAACGAGAGTATCCATAGTGGCACGGTGGTGTAGGAAAGCTTTCCAGCTATTAATATAAAAATATTTACCTGCTGTGACTAACAATACCAATGTGATCAGGCCAATAATGCCCCAACTTATTTGGCTGGTTGTCGAGTCAATCACCATACTTCCGCCAAACAGCCCCCATACCATTAATGGAACACCTAATGCGAGAGAAGCAGTAGCATTACGGATATGGATTTTAAATGTTTGTTGGTTTTGTTGTTGCTGGCGAATACGACGAGTTTGATCATCTTCACTTTCTTCTGCCCCATAACCTGCATTTTCAATAGCCTGTATAATGGCTTGTGACGGTGCTTGACCGTAAATTAAAGCTGTACGCTCAGCAAGGTTAACGTTCACATTTGTAACGCCGTCAACAGTCTTAATGGCTTTCTCTACCGATGCGACACAGCTGGCACAGGTTAATCCAGATAAAAGTAATTGGGTTGCATTACCTTTGGGAGCAATAATTGGTTCTGGTTCTGGTTCTGGTGTGATGAGTGTATCGATTTCCGTTGCGGTATGAATATCAGCCTTTAATACTGCTTGATAGCCTGCAGCTGTCACTATGGCGATAATATCGTCAGCAGTTAATAATGTTATTACCCTGAGTGTGTTTTTATCCAGTGTAATAATCTCAATATTGTCTTGAGTTAATGCTGTGGTTAATTTAGCCACACATTTACCACAAGAAAGGCCATTCAAGGTAAAGTCATATTGTTGAGATGTTGAATTCGCGACGACTTGATAGCCTAATTCAATAATTATATTAGTTAGTGCTGGCTCACTGATTGAGCCGTAAACATCAGCTAATTGCTTACTAATATCAGCATGTGCAATGTCATGACGTTCCTTTAAGGCTTGTTCTATTTTTGCTACACAACGACCACAAGATAGTCCAGCAAGCGGCAATTGGTAATGAAAGCCAACTTGATAGCCTAATGCTGAAATGGCATCGAACAAATCAGGTAAAGAGGTGTCTATAGATACTGTTAACTGGTCAGTATTTATATCAATAAGTTGAACATTAGGTAATGGGCTAATAGCATCACGAATTTTACTGACGCAATGCATACAACTTACATTGGCAAGAGGAAGAGTTATTGTATTCATGTGCTCGCCTTTTTATGCTTAGATGAAATAATAGACCTAGCATAATCCTTCCAGTAACTATAATGTCAAGGGTTGTTTAACTAAACGGAAGAATAAGTGATGATAAATATTAGTGATGTTGCTAAACAAACTGGATTAACGGCTAAAACGATACGCTTTTATGAAAGCAAAGGGGTGATCAGTGCTGCGCCTCGTGGTGCTAATGGCTATCGTTATTATAATGCGAGTCATATAGCTGAATTATTATTGATTAAGCGTTCACGAATGATTGGTTTTTCTTTAGATGAATGTCAGCAGTTACTCGCATTATCAATAAACCCTGATCGCCATAGTCGAGATGTTAAACAAAAAGCGCTACAAAAATTGATAGAGATTGATCATAAAATTGAAGAGTTAAAACAAATTAAATTAACATTGGCAGCTTTAACGGATCAGTGTCCTGGGGATAAAAGTGCGCATTGTCCGATTTTAGAAAGTTTAACAAAAAACGGCTAAATAATGATTATTTAGCCGTAAATTTGTTAGTGACCACTATCTGTCAGGGATAAGGTACCATCATAAGGAATGACATGTAATGCCTTTTTAGGCGATGAGCTATAGCTGATCATTGTATTCTTATCGAATCGTTTAAGATCAAATTGACGCCAAAAGCGCTCTTGAGTCCAATTAAGGCTTTCAATAGCTGCATCAGTAATTTTTTTCGTGTGATCTTCTGTATCAACGACGAATACGGCAGCATTGCCAAAGGCGTAAAAATAGAGCCCTTTTAATACAGTATAACCGTTATCTTGTTGGGGATCTGGGTAGTCAATTAATGTGTATTGACCAAATTTGCAGCTACCAAATTGTTCATGATTGGAACTTACGTATTTATAGTTAAAGTCGCACCCCATGCCATTAATGACGGGGTATAGCATTAAAAGTAATAATGCTATGACGAGATATTTAAATTTTTTCATACATTTTTCCAGTGGTATCAATGTAAACCGTATTTTTACCACTCAAGTTTTGTGGCAGCTTTTGTAGATTGAGCAGTTCAATATTACCACAAATCTTTTGATTATTAACGGTAACACATGGCGGTGATTGCCAGCTACTTGCCCAAAGCATAACCCAAGCCAACATAACCGTTAAACAGACGCTATAACCAATTTTTGCCATAGTAGGGAATGCGTTATTTTTTAACTGTACTTTAGTGTTATCTGTTTCTGTTCCTGCCGCATTGGTGTCGTTATGATTATCGGCTGGTTGTAATTGTTCTGCGTGATGTTGTTCATTATCAATAATAACTTCAGGTTGAAACTGTTGCTGAATAAAAGTGTTATTCGCAATGGTAAAACCCGCGCCTTTAATAGTAATAATAATTTCATTTTTACTCTTAAATGCTTTACGTAAGTTAGCAATAGCAACATTCAATGAATTAGGTACAACAACTTTATCTGGCCAACCAATTTCAAGTAGTTTTTCTCTACTGATAATTTCGCCACTGTTATCAATTAAAAATTGGAGGATTTTTGTTTCGCTAGCACTAAGTTTAGTGGTGGCTTCTTGGTTGGTATAAGCGCTCTTTTGCGGTTCAAAAACATCCTTACCGTATTTATATATGATCATGGCTTTAACTACCTATCTTAGTATCTGTTTTACGCAGTGTTGGTCTTATATGACGACTGCTTTTTTTATTGTTATTGCTTTCAGTATCGAAGCGCCTGGGTTTTATAGCGACATAAAATCATCATTTTTGGTAGGAGACAAAAGCGTAACAAGGGAGTTACTTCTTCTATTTCGACCATGAAAAAGTCCATCACACATCTCAGTTCTTTATTTTCAAAGCAAATGCTAACAAAAAAAAATATTTATGGAAGAGATAATAAAGGATAATTCATACCTTAAATAGCGCTATATGATTATTTATCACATTATCTATAGTATAAAAAAGTATGTTTTTCATATTTTTTTTTACATAATGGGTATGTGTGCTTTTTGTTTTAACTTATTGCTTTTGATTGGTAATTTTTGGTTTTGGTGTTGTTTTTATCTTTTTTTATATGAATTAATTTGTTTAAAAAAATCGTTATTTCCATTTATCTAAATTATTTCTGAAAGATTTATTTTTCAGAAGTCATTTTTTTGACGCGTGTGAAAAAACAACAATCAATTGTGAACATCATTTTTTATTATTTGCCTTAATGCCAACTCAGTCACAGAATGGATGGGTTCCTAACAAAGACTGTTCTGCGATACACACTTAAAAAAATAGATAGTACGCACTTATATGGACAGGCAATTAGAAAGTTTTAAAGCATTTAACCAATGGAGTTAAACATGAAATTGAAATCTCTATCTCTAGCTGTAGTAGCAGCTTTATCTCTAGGTGTTGCTACATCTGCAATGGCTGCTGATGCACCTGCAACGGCTACAAATAACACTGCTCTAACTCAATCAGCTGCAACTGGTCACTGGTACGCTGGTCAAGGCCACGGCTTCTGGGTTGGTGGTGCACTAGGTATGGGTTACGTAGGTAGCGCAGACTCTCAAGCATTTGGCGGCCAAACTAATGCTCCAAGTGCTAAATTAGATGCTGGTTACGACTTCAACCAATATGTTGGTGTATACGCTAGCTACGACTTCATGCATGACCTAGGTAACTCTGACCTAAACCTTGCAACTGTAGGTATTAAAGGTAATCTACCTCTTACACAGAAACTATCTGCATTTGCTAAAGTAGGTGGTACTTACATCTATGCAAATGACAAGAATTTTGCTGACAATGCATTCCACATGCATTCTGATAGCTTCTCAGCAACTGGTGGTTTAGGTCTGTCTTACCAGATCACTAACGCACTATCTACTCAAATCGGTGCTGATTACTACCAAAACCTACGTACTTCACAAGGTCACGCTGATCTAACTCAAGCGTACTGGGGTATGACATACAAGTTTGGTCAACCTGCAACACCAGTAGTTGTTACAAACACTGTAGAAGTTGTTAAAGAAGTTGCTGTTGAAGCACAAATCCCAACTCGTTCTTCTTACGTTCTTCCATACCAAAATGGTCAAACTAAGTTAAACGACTACGGCCGTTACAACCTAGGCGAAGTTGTTGCAACTATGCAAGCTAACCCAGAAGTTAACGCTCAAATTATCGGTCGTACTGATAAAGTTGGTAGCCAAGCAATCAACGAAAAAATCTCTGCAGAACGTGCAGCGAACGTTGCTAGCTTCCTAGAAGCAAACGGTATTAGCGCATCTCGCCTAACTGTTTCTCACGTAGCTAACAGCAACCCAATCCAAACTAACTCAGCTGACAGCACTAACTATGTTCAGCGTTCAGTACAAATCATCCTTAAGTAATTAAGACGATAGTACAGACTGTATAGTTTGAATATTAATGCCGATGAGAGATCATCGGCATTGTTTTATGCGATTGTTATCTCAATAGCTTGTTTCTAAATGAAAAAGCAGTCTATTGAGATTAAGATTGAGTTATAGAGCGATGATGAAAAAAAGTAAATTTTGTTTATTAATACTATTAGCCATTTCATTGACAGGTTGTTTTTCTAATCAACAACTGAATAAATCAACTCAACTTGTAGGGGAATGGACACTAAAAGGTAGCGTATGTATCCCTGGTGTAACAAAGCATAAACCTAAATTAGATATTAATGCTGATATGAAAGTGTCTGGTTTTACAGGTTGTAATCAATTTAAAGGACGCCTAATTGCGGCTGATGGTAGTTTTACTTTACCTAGTGTCACCCGTAGAATTTGCTTACCTGAACTTGTTACTCAGGAAGAAAATATGCTTAATGTTTTACGCAGTGCAACCAGTATCGAGGTTATCAATAACACTTTGGTTATTGATTCAGGTAATAAGTTTTTAGTGTTTGAAAAAACAAATGCACGTTAACGGCTAAATTAAATATGTTACATAAAAAAGGCCCGTGAGCATTAAGCTGACGGGCCTTTTTTTGTTTATAACTTAATATAGTAATGAATACAGTTGACGGCGATAAGTTCCAGCAATTGGGTTTCCTTGTCCTAGTGCCGCTAAAATATCCATCATGGTTTTTTTAGTATTACCGTCAGCAAAATTAAGATCGTTACGAAGAATATTTAATAAGAGTGCTAGTGCTTCTTCGTTACGGTTTACTTGGCTATATTGAACGGCAAGCTCAAAGGCGATATTTGCATCGCTTGGGTTTTCCGCTAATTTTTCTTCTAATAACTGTATTTCAGGCGAGTTACCCGCTTGTTTATGTAATTCAAGCTTAGCAAGTAGCCCTTTATATTGTGCGTCTTGATCTTGCATTGGAATGGTTTTAAGGATTAATTCCGCTTCATCAAATAATCCTGCCGCTATCAAACATTCAGCAATAGCTAGTTCAATCACACTATTTTTAGGAAATTTTTGTGCTAACTGGCGTAATAATCCAAGAGCTTGATTGTAATCTTCGCTTTTTACTAACGCTAATGCATGTTGCAGTTGTAATTCATCAGGTGTGGGTAGATGGCGAGTTAGCATTTCACGCAAACTTTGTTCTGTTTGTGGACCTGCTGAACCATCAACGGGCTGACCGCCTTTAAATAAGGCAACGGTAGGTAATCCACGTACACCAAACTGAGATGCAACCATCTGTTGAGTCTCACAGTTCACTGTTGCTAGCGTAAATTGCCCTTGATATTCACGGGCAATTCTCTCAAGGGTAGCGTTGACTTCAAGCGTTTCTGGCATTGATGGTGCCCAGAAGCTGATGACCACCGGTGTCTGCATTGATTGATCGATGATTTGCTGAAGATTCTGTTCGTTTAATTCAAGAGCGACATTTTGATACATGTGCTGATATCCGTTGGCTATTTGAAAGGCTATATCAAATATATGGGGATGAATCGAGACGAATCAAGAAAATCGCATTAAATGACATTAATTATTAAAGGTAAGCATAACCACAACGGTGATACAGAGACAGATAAGATTAATTTGGCGCAACGACATACTACACCTCAGATAAGACAAGTTTTGATGATATAAGTCTTTTGACTTGAGTTTACTGTAGCGTTTTATTGTGACACTAATGTGACGTTATTATAGATTTTAGCGTAGATAAGAAAAAAGATAGCTATAAAGGCTATTTGTTTAACTTTATAACCTGAAATGTGACGTATTTTTTTAAGTTGAATTTTTTTGTGTTGTTTTTATCACCATTTTATCGATACTGAAAAAACTAAATTAGCCATAATAAACGCTGTTATTATGGCCTGAATTTGATTAATTACTCTTTATTAGCAGTTTATCTAACCATTTTGTCGGTAATATACGACGAAGAAAGCCAAAGATATAAGTCGGCTGTGTAACATAGTAACGTGCTTTTGGATGCTTGCTGTTAATTATGGCTAACACTTGTCTAAAAACGGCTTCTGGTCCTAAAGTGAAGGTGTTATTTGGGGTTGCAGTGCCTAATCTATGCAATGTTTGTTGATAAGCATCATGATGACGAGAATGGTTGATATCAATATGTTGTTCAAATTGAGATTTAGCATTTTGACGAAAATGACTTTCAATTGGGCCCGGCTCTATTAGTGCTATTTTGATGGGAGTGTTAGCAAGCTCTAATCGAAGCGTATCAGTATAACCTTCAATGGCAAATTTACTGGCGTTATAGGCGCCGCGGTATTTCATTGCAACTAAGCCTAGCACAGAGCTGTTTTGAATTATTTTACCATGGCCTTGTTGTAGCATCAGTGGGATCACTGCACGAGTAAGTTGATGCCAGCCAAAGAAGTTAGTTTCAAACTGAGCGCGCAATGCCTCTGTTGGTAAATCTTCTAGTGCTCCTGGTTGCCCGTAAGCGGCGTTGTTAAATAATATATCTAATTGGCCATTAGCTAACACCAATGCTTGTTTTAACCCGCGATCAATAGATTCAGAACAGCGAAGATCTAGCTGAATACAAGGAATACCTTGGCTATTTAATCGTTCTACATCGCGTTGTTGGCGACAACTGGCGATGACGTTATAGCCTAATTTATTGAGCTCGGCGGCGCAGTAATAGCCAATGCCAGAACTACAGCCAGTAATTAAGATAGAAGTTGTCATTGTGAACTTTCCTGATTGAGATACGGTTGAAGTTGCTTTGCCATAAATTGGGCGATAAGCGGTTGTGCTTCTGCTGTTGGATGAAGACCATCTTTCATTATCAGTTGAGGTTTAACAATGATATCAATAAGGAAAAAAGGCAACAGTGGTACGTTTAATGATTGGCTTAACTCTGGGTAAGTATTACGAAACAACGTGTTATAACGCTTACCATAATTAGGTGGAATTTCGATTTGCATTAATAACGGCTGTGATCCCATTTCTTTAATTAAAGTGATCATCTGGCTGATGTTATTGCGTAGTATTTTAGGGTTGAAGCCGCGTAAGCCATCATTAGCACCTAATTCAATTAACACAATATCAGGTTGATGTTGTTTAAGTAGTTGCGGTAATCGTGCTAACCCATTACCACTAGTATCACCAGAAATACTGGCATTAATAATGGTTGTTGGCTGAGATTGTTGGGCTAATATTTTAGGAAGTAGTGCTGGCCAACTTTTATTGGCTGGCATTTGATAACCCGCACTTAAACTATCACCTAAAACTAATAGTGTTTGGCTAAACGCTGTTGATGAAAATAGCAGTATTACTAATGAAAGGATTCGTATCATGTCAATCTCCGTAATAAAAGCACACTCTGTATCTAAACAGGTTACGACAGCCTTGTCGCCAATGACTATTTTGCAGGATGTTTCGCTTGAGGTCGAGCAAGGTGAGTCAATTGCGTTAGTGGGTGTATCCGGTGCCGGAAAATCGACCCTAATGACGTTACTGGCAGGGTTAGATGTGCCAACAACCGGTGAGATCGAATTATTAGGTCATAATCTAACGTGCTTAGATGATGAACAACGGGCACAATTACGTAGTGAATCTATTGGATTTGTATTTCAAAATTTTTTGTTATTACCGACTTTAACTGCGTTAGAAAATGTCACTTTGCCGTGTTTAATTCAAAATAAAACGATTGATACTGAGCGAGCAAAACAACTATTAACGGTGGTTGGTTTACAAGGACGAGAAACCCACTTACCAAGTCAACTTTCTGGTGGTGAACAACAGCGGGTCGCATTAGCGAGGGCGTTTATGATCAAACCTAAAATCCTTTTTGCTGATGAGCCTACAGGGAATTTAGATCAGCAAACGGCAGCGATGATCATTGAATTACTCTTTGAGTTGAATCGACATAGTGGTACCACATTAGTGTTAGTTACTCATGATGACGCATTAGCATCACGGTGTGATCGTGTAATGCGATTAGATAATGGCATGTTAAATCAAGTATTGAATAAAACGGATAATAGGCAGGTAAATAAGGATAATTACAATGTCTAATGGTTTTTCGACAACAAATAAGCACTTATTTATCGTGAGTTGGGCGTGGCGTGAAATTCGCCAAGGTCAATTATGGTTAATCACTTTAGCCTTAAGTTTAATTATTGCATGTGTATTTGCGTTATCAGCATTAGTCAGTCGTGTTGAAGCGATCATTGTTGATCAAGGACGATCTGCACTTGCCGCGGATCGCGTGTTAGTTTCCTCACAGCCGTTAGCCTCTTCACAACTTTTAGCTTTACAAGCCAATGCAATAACGGTGTCACAACAAACGCGTTTTGGCACCATGGCCTTTAGTGATAATGGTATGCAGTTAGTCAGTGTTAAAGCTGTGGATTCAGCCTTTCCATTACGGGGGCAGCTGACACTGCAATCTGTGCCGACACAAGCATTATCTCATCATATAAAACCGAATCAATTATGGTTAGCTGAGCGTTTATTTTCATTATTAAATGTGAAAATAGGGGATGTGATGATGGTAGGTGATGCCGAGTTAACCGTAAGCGGGCGCATAACTCAAGATCCTGAATTATCGTTTAATCCTTTTAGCCAAATGCCAACTGTGTTTATTCATCAACAAGATATGGAAGCTGTCGGTGGTGTGCAGCCTGGCAGTCGCATCAGCTATCGTTATTATTTCTCTGGCTCCAATCAAGTATTAGATGATATTCGTCAGCAATTAATCTTAACCCCAAGTCAACGGTGGCTAACGGAAAATGATGCGGGACGCAGTGGTGATTTTATTGAACGTGCGCGGCAATATTTATCGCTAACATTAGTGCTGGTGGTATTAATGGCTGCCGCGACTTTAGTGCTGACTTGCCAACATTATGCGGCAACGCGTAAGACGGCGGTGGCGATGATGAAAAGTCTTGGTGCGACTAAAGGTTTGTTATGGCGCTGGCTATTAACTCAGATCGGCCTCGTATTTGTGGTCGCGATCTTTATTGGTTTAACGCTTGGATTAGGGCTTGAGTGGTTACTGCGTTATCCTTTGCAAAACCTACTGCCAGATCAGCTACCTGCTATGGGGTTTGCGCCAGTGGTGGTTAGTTTATTATTGGCATTGTTAATCGCGCTTCCCGCGTTAGGGATTCCACTGTCACGGTTAGTACAAACCTCCGCGATAAATTCAGTACAAGTATCGACGACAGCAGCATCTTCTCTTCGTTTAGTATGGCTATTATTATTTTTTCCTCTATTAGCGGCAATAATATGGATTGGCACTAACGTATTAGTGTGGCTAAGTTTGCTAGGTATTGTTGTCTTACTGATCGTCTTAGCCCTGATTGGGGTTGGGGCAATTACTTTATTACAAAAATTAACCTTTGGCGCAGCTTATAGTTTGGCGTTAAGTCGTGTGAATCGCAGTAAAACCAAAACTGCGACTCAATTGGTGGCGTTAACTTGCTCATTAATGTTATTAGCGATCATTGGTCTATTGCGTAATGAGCTATTGACTGATTGGCAAAATACCTTACCTGCGAATGCGCCAAATGTGTTTGCACTTAATATTGCCCCTGAGCAACAGCAAGGCTATTTAGCTGATTTAGATAAAGCCAATTTCATCCGTTCGCAAAGCTATCCAGTAACACGTGGGCGATTAGTTGCAATCAATGATAGACGTTTTTATGTTACATCAAATGAAACAGCGACTGATCAAGCGGAAAATAATACTGAGATAAACAATGAGCTAAATCGAAAGGTCGATGATGACAGTGTTGATCCTGCTTTAAAACGTGAGCTGAACTTTACATGGGCGAAGGAATTGCCAAGTCATAATGAGGTAACGAAAGGACAATGGGGAAAAGTTAAAGGTGTTTCGGTTGAATCTGGCATTGCCAAACGGTTGAATATTCGCTTAGGTGATAAGCTAGCATTTACAGTCGGTGGATTGGAGTTTAGTGCTACCGTTAACAGTATTCGACACGTTGAATGGCGCAATATGAAGCCTAATTTCTACTTTATTTTTACGCCAGATGTGTTGCAGTCATTTCCCGCAACGGGATTAGTTAGCTTTCGAGTTGGTGAGCAACAAAATGAATTATTAAATACTCTAGCTAGCAAATATCCTACTGTGACTGTGCTTGATTTACGTATGATGGCAACCCGTATTCAAAGATTATTAGCCCAAGTGAGTTGGTCGTTAACAGTGTTAGCAGGACTCGGTATTGTTAGTGGTTTATTGCTGATCATGACGTTGTTACGGTTAAGTATTTCCGATCGCCAAACTGAAATTCAATTATATAGAACATTAGGTGCCAGTCGAAAACGTATTGCTGCTACTTTGTGGTTTGAGTACGGAATTATTGCTGTATTAGCAGGAGTGATTGCTGCGATAGGCGCTGAGTTTGTGGTCGGCTTGCTGGTGGTTAAAGGGTTTGAATTACCGTTTAGTTTACATCCGATGATTTGGATTGGCTTACCTGTGTTGGCGATTGTGTTGGTATATTTAGTCTCGCAATCGCAGATCAAAAAACTACTATTGCCATTACGGTGACGATGTTGGTATTAGCGATATTTTGCTTTTTTGGCGATCACGGTTTGTTTGAATGAAAAAAAGATCGAATATTTTTAATGATCAGTGCCGATGTTAATAAAATAGGTACTGATACCATTAAAATCAAAATGATAGCCTCGACACCTAAAAAAATAAGCGATGTAATTACGGTAGGATTGGTTAGATCTAACATTACAAACTCCAATGCTGTATTTATAATGCATGTTATTGGTTAGGAATGACGATAGCAAGAAATTTAGAGTGAATATTTAACAGGGCTACGTATAAGCCCTGTCTTTATTTTGTTAACACATTTAATCAATCACTTAATGTTTGTTTTAGTGCTTGTTCAATCTCTGGGAAAGTAAAGTTAAACCCTGCTGCCAGTAACTTGCTTGGTAGTGCTCGTTGGCCATCTAATAATAGTTGTGATGACTCTCCAAGAGCACATTTTAGTACCCAAGTCGGTGTAAAAAATAAATGTGGACGATGTAAGGTTTTGGCAAGAGTGGCACTAAAAATACGGTTTGTAACGGGATTAGGTGCGGTCATATTGTATGGACCTTGAGCATCATTGTGATTGATTAAAAATAAAATACCTCGCACCATATCTTGCAACTGAATCCACGGAAAATATTGCTGACCATCACCAATAGGACCACCAACACCAAATTGGTAAGGGAGTAACATTTTCGCTAACGCACCGCCTTGTTTCGCAAGTACGATCCCCGTTCTTAATAGGCATACACGTGTTTTATCAGATTGTGCTTCAAGGGCTATTTGTTCCCACTGAGAGCAAACTTGCTGGGAAAAATCAGTCTTATCAGGTGCAATATTAAACGTTTCATCAATGATTTGATCGTGTTGATTACCGTAAATTCCAACAGCCGAACCACTAATAAATGTATGCGGAGGATTATCACTGGCTTGTATTTTATCAACCAGTTGCTGGGTGATATTCCAACGGCTGTCTTCTATGACATGCTTTTGTTGAGCGCTCCAGCGTTTACCAACAATGGGTTCACCTGCAAGGTTAATGACAACATCAAATTGATCAAGATTAGGTAATGACTCGAGTAAATCAAGCGCGTTAATATGATGACCTAATAGTTGATAAGCACGAGCAGGATCACGGCTAATAACAGTGATTTCATCATGATTTAAATGGGGAAGCAGTGCTTTACCGATGAGCCCTGTCGCGCCCGTCACTAAGATTCTCATAGCGTTATTCCTCGCGGTTATCGATGTACTATCTTAAATTAACTAATGTTGTAAGCAAGTTTGTGCTGCAATGAATATTATTATTACCAATTACTTTCACAGTATAAGTGATACTGGCTGATCACATTATGGCTTGATTGTGATAATAGTATTTTTATTGCGGCTCACGTAGACTGAATCAATATATTTACGATTTTTTGGTCGAGCTTAATCATGAAATTATTTTTTGCATCAGATATTCACGGTAGTTTCGTTGCTGCTCAAAAAGCCATTGCTGCTTTTGAACAAAGTGGGGCTAAGTATCTTATTTTATTAGGTGATATTCTTAATCATGGGCCTCGCAATGCGTTACCTGAAGGGTACGATCCGATCAAAGTGGCTGAATTATTAAATCAGTATGCAGATCGAATTACCGCGGTAAGAGGTAATTGCGACAGCGACGTTGATCAAATGCTGTTAGATTTTCCGATGATGGCAGATTATAACTTGGTGATGTTAGCTGATGGTCGACGGTTATTTTTAACTCATGGTCATATTTATAATGCCGATAAGCATCCACCGTTGATGAATGGCGACGTGATTGTATCTGGCCACACTCATATTCCGGTTGCTGAATTAAAATCGGATTACTACGCCTTTAATCCTGGCTCCGTTGCTATTCCTCGTAACGGTTTACCTGCAAGCTACGGTTTATTAGACGGTAATCAGCTATCTGTGATTAGTTTTGAGGGGGAGGTGTTGGCACAAACAGTGCTTAATTAGCATCTTAGTCATTAATAAAAAGCGCATGCTTGAGCTATCGAGCATGCGCTTTTTTGTTGAAAGCAATATTATCTATCGGTATGACCTAAATCACGTCCGGGATCTATTTCATCGCGAATCCGTTGTTTAAGCTGTTTAGCATCAGGAAATCCGCCATCCTGTTTGCGTTCCCAAATTAAGCGGTTATTACAATGAATTTCAAACCGTCCACCAGTATCTGGATGAAGGCTAATGGTTTGAATATCTTCACTGAAACTATGTAAGAGCTCTTGAGTCATCCATGTTGCTCGCAGCATCCAATTACACTGACGACAATAATAAATATCGATGGTGGCTTTATTCATGTTTATTCCTGTTTGAGGCAGTCGTTATTATTAAAGATCGAGTAATAATTTAAAACCAATTACAAAGGTTAAGCTTTCAAAGCAACGCTTAATCAATTGATTACTACGTTGATGGGCGAGGTGAGCACCAAGATAACCACCTAATAACGATCCAATTAATAATACAGGTAGCCACGGCCAGTAAATGGTTGCCCCTGCTTGGTAGATAGCAATGGCACCGATGGCATTCCAAAATAATCCGACGCTGACTAAAGTGATGGCGACAGCTTGTTTATAGTCAAATCCAAACCATCGGACTAAGAACATAGTGACAAATAAACCACTTCCCGCGGTCAGTGAGCCGTTAATCATGCCGATAATAAATAAAATAATAGCGCCAATAATAAACCCTAAACTCTGTCGACGTTGTGGCGTGGATGTTTGGCCAAGATCTTTAGTCGTAACAGAATAAATACCCAAGCTAATGATCAATGCACCTAAGGCGGCTTCAGCGAATTTAACGGGTATCGTAAGAATAAGATTAGCCCCAATGATGACACCAGTGGCACCAACGCTAATCACGTAGAGGGTGAGTTTCCACGGTAAATTGCCATTACGAAGATGATTAACTGTAGCACCAATACCTAAAGCGACGCTGGCAACTTTATGGGTCGCAAGGGCAATACCAAACGGTAAACCGAGAAAAAGGAGCAGTGGAAATTGTATTAAACCGGCGCCACCACCAGAAAGTGAAGCGAGGGTATTTGAAACTAAAGAGCCAATAAAAAGCCCTAAGGTATTAAGCGCGTCCATGCTATTGGGTCATCCTTAACCTAAGTAGACAATTAGCATAAAGGCTTAAATCCGCTGTTGCCAGCAATAAAAAACGCCCCTGCACAAAATGATTGTGCAGGGGCGTTAGAACAGTTTTTTAAGTAAGAAAAGAGAACTTACTTAGCGTTAGCTTGTTCTGCCTGAATCGCAGTTAGTGCAACTGTGTAAACGATATCGTCTACTAGTGCGCCACGAGAAAGGTCGTTAACTGGCTTACGCATGCCCTGAAGCATTGGACCGATAGAGACTAGATCTGCAGAACGCTGTACCGCTTTGTAAGTTGTGTTACCAGTGTTTAGGTCTGGGAATACAAATACAGTTGCTTTACCTGCTACTGGAGAGTTAGGCGCTTTAGAAGCCGCTACGTTTTCCATGATTGCAGCATCGTACTGTAGAGGACCGTCGATCACTAGATCAGGACGCTTCTCTTGAGCAAGTTTAGTTGCTTCACGTACTTTATCTACGTCTGCGCCTTTACCAGAAGTACCAGTAGAGTAAGAGATCATAGCAACGCGAGGGTCGATACCAAATGCTTTTGCAGAATCTGCAGATTGGATAGCGATTTCAGCAAGTTGCTCAGCTGTTGGATCTGGGTTGATCGCACAGTCACCGTAAACCAATACTTGGTCAGGTAGTAGCATGAAGAATACAGAAGATACGATAGACGCATCAGGTGCAGTCTTGATGATTTGGAATGGAGGAACGATAGTGTTTGCTGTAGTGTGAACTGCACCAGACACTAGGCCGTCAACCTCGCCATTCTCAAGCATCATTGTGCCTAGGAATACTGAATCTTGTAGTTTCTCACGCGCAACAACGTCAGTCATGCCTTTCGCACCACGTAGCTCAACTAAACGAGCAACGTAGTTTTCACGTACTTCATCAGAGTTGATGATAGTTACGCCAGCACCAAGAACCACACCTTGTTGCTCAGCAACGCGACGGATTTCTTCAGGGTTACCTAGAAGCACACATTCAGCGATACCGCGCTCAGCACAGATAGCCGCAGCTTTAACTGTACGTGGCTCATCACCTTCAGGAAGAACGATACGCTTAGCTGCTTTACGAGCAAGTTCAGTTAACTGGTAACGGAATGCTGGTGGGCTTAGACGACGCTCACGGTTTGAACCTTCAGTTAGAGACTCAATCCAGTTACCGTCGATGTGGCTTGCCATGTACTCGTTAACAAACTCAACACGCTCTTTATCGTCTGCAGGAACTTCAAGAGTGAAGCTCTGTAGGTTAAGAGACGTCTGCCAAGTGTTGCCTTGTGCTGTCATAACAGGAAGACCTGTTGCGAATGCGCGCTCACATAGATCCATAACCGGTTTAGGTAGGTCGTAACCACCAGTTAATAGAAGTGCACCTAGCTCAACGCCGTTCATTGCAGCAAGACATGCAGCAACGATAACGTCAGGGCGGTCAGCAGACGTCACAAGTAGTGAACCTGGACGGAAGTGCTCAACCATATTAGGGATAGAACGTGCACAGAATGTGATGCTCTTAATACGACGTGTTTCTAGATCGCCGGCATTGATAATTTCAGCATTTAGGTGCTGAGCAATATCTGTTGCACGAGTAGCGATTAGCTCTGCGCTCCAAGGTGCGCAACCAAGAACACGGATAGGGCTAGAGTTGAAGACTTGCATGATTTCAACGTTTGAAGGAACAGTACCTTCAACATCGTCAAAGATCTCAGAAAGATCTGGGCGAGTACGGCCTTCAGCATCAACTGGTGCGTTAAGCTTATTAACGATAACACCAGAGATTTGCTTGTTCTTGATGCCGCCGAAGTTAGAACATGCTACTTCGATACGCTCTTTAAGTTGCGCTGGGTTATCAGTGCCAGGAGAGACAACGAATACGATTTCTGCATCTAGTGTTTTTGCAATTTCAAAGTTAATTTGGTTTGCAAAAGGGTGCTTACGAGTAGCAACTAGACCTTCGATTAGTGTTACGTCAGCATCTGCTGTTGCTGCTTTAAAGCGAGCAACGATGTCTTCTAGAAGAACGTCAGTTTGATCGTTACGAATAAGTTCTTCTGCGCTTGCCATTGAGAATGACTCAGCGATTTGCATATCGCTGTTAGCACGGATGATCGTTGTTGTTAGATCAGGCTGGTCGCCACCTTGACGCGGTTGCGCGATAGGCTTGAAGAATGAAACACGAACGCCTTTGCGCTCCATTGCACGAAGCACACCAAGACTAACGCTTGTTAGACCAACACCAGCGCCAACTGGGATAAGCATAATAGTACGAGACACTATAGATTCCTCTGACTATTGAATCGATACAGCACTGTTCAATAACAATTCGGCTTTGATGATGTAAGCAGAATAATCATAGAGCAGCACCACAGTAAAATATGACAAAATGCCATGAAAAAACGGCTGACAAAAAGGTCAGCCGTTTCAATAATCGTAAGATTAGATTTCAGCTAGAAGCGCTGTATCTTCTGCGATTACTAATTCTTCGTTAGTAGAAACAACCATTGCAGGAATGCGGCTGTTTGCAGTAGTGATAACACCTTCACCACCAAAACGAGCTTTAAGGTTTGCTTCGCTGTCTACTTCGATACCGAAGATAGCTAGACGCTTAAGTACTTCTTCACGGATTGGTGCAGAGTTCTCACCGATACCGCCTGTGAATACGATAGCGTCTAGACGACCGTCCATTGTTGCTGCGTAGCTAGCTACGTACTTAGCAAGACGGTGACAGAATACGTTCATTGCGCGAGTTGCTTCTTCTTTAACGCCGTAGTTTTCTTCAACAAAACGACAGTCAGAAGTCACACCAGTAAGACCTAGTAGGCCAGACTCTTTAGTGAACATAGTATTGATTTCAGCAACGCTCATACCTAGACGATCGTGTAGGTGGAACATAACAGCTGGGTCAAGGTCACCACAACGAGTACCCATTACTAGACCTTCAAGAGGAGTAAGACCCATAGAGATATCTACAGATTTACCGCCTTTGATTGCACATACAGATGCGCCGTTACCTAGATGACAGTTGATGATGTTTAGCTCATCAAGAGGCTTGTCTAGAAGAACTGCAGTCTCACGAGCGATGAAACGGTGAGAAGTACCGTGTGCGCCGTAACGACGGATGCCGTTCTCTTTGTATAGGTTGTAAGGGATAGCGTATAGGAATGCTTCTTCAGGCATAGTCTGGTGGAAAGCAGTATCAAATACAGCAACGTTTTTCAGGCCAGCGAAGTTATGCTTAGCAGCTTCGATACCAACAACGTGTGCAGGGTTGTGTAGAGGTGCGAAATCAGACGCATCTACGATACCTTGAAGAACAACATCGTCGATTAGTGCTGATGCAGAGAACTGCTCGCCACCGTGAACGATACGGTGACCGATAGCGCCTAGAGACTCTTTAAGTTCTGGCTTAGAAGCAAGAATAGTATCAACCATGAATGCTAGAGCTTCTTCGTGAGCAGCGCCGTCACCTAGTTGTGCTTCGTGCTTGCCATCAAGTTTCCACTTGATACGAGCTTCAGGAAGGCCTAGACATTCTGCTAGACCTGAAAGATGTTCTTCACCTGATACTGGATCAATGATTGCGAACTTAAGAGATGAACTACCGCAGTTTAGAACTAAAACCAGCTTAGACATGAGAGTGACTACCTATAATCTGTCTGAAAGTTGATATTCATTTTTGAATAAAAAAGTACCCCTAGAATAGACGAATATTTATGACTCGTCTTACTAGAGGGAAAAATCACGCTCTTTCCTGAGAAATAGAATTGAGTTACCTCTAATTCTGGGTCATCCTTGACAGAGCCTAGCTTGCAGTTAAGGTTATTAACAGCAACAATTACATCTAGGCTGGTCTAGAATAACCGATTGTTACGCAATATAACAAAAAGATTTTTAGAATATTTTAATTTGAATCAAGTTTGTTGTGTATTTTTTTTAAATGTTATAATTTTTTTTGATGAGTGGTGCATTATGGCTCAACATACAATGTGGAAACACTTTCAAAATGGTCAGCATTACATGACGACATGGCCAATGCGCAAAGAGCTGGCGGCTGTTTTTCCTGAACATCGGTATATTAAAGCCACCCAATTTGCGACAAAAGTGATGCCTGCGGTCGCTGCAATTAGTATTCTTACTCAGATGGCATTTCATAATTATGATGCAATGCCACAAGCGATTGCGATTGCGTTATTAGCGATATCGATGCCATTACAAGGCTTATGGTGGTTAGGCAAGCGCAGCCAAACAACATTGCCACCATCACTTGCGAAGTGGTATAGCGAAATTTATCAGAAGATTGTCAGTGAAGGGCATGCGATGCAGCCTAAAAAATCGCAGCCACGCTACCAAGAATTAGCGGATGTATTAAATCGTGCATTTAAGCAATTAGATCGTCACGCATTAGATCGCTGGTTCTAAGCAATAGACGCTGTGTTGTTGTAATAAAAAAAGAGTCGCATTAGCGACTCTTTTTTTGTTTGGATCTATAGCGCATTACATAATGGCTAATGAGCAATTATTCTTCGTCGAAATCAAAATCTGGACGTGGTGCACGTGTTGCAGGCTTTGCCAGAATCTCTAAGTATAATGATGGAAGTTCTAGCTTTTCAGCTTCATCAATGTACTTGTTGATTTCTTTTACGTGAATAACTTTTGCTTCTTGCTCGGTATGACCAAACTTGCAATCAAAATCCCAAAAATCAGTACCAGCAGGTAATGTTTTATTACGCTCACGACGAATGTATTTCTTCACATCGTGTTTAATTGCTTCTACAACACGCGCAGACGCTTTCTTGGGATGAGTTAAAGCAAATGTTTTTTTCATTGTTTTCCTAATTAATTTGGCTCAAAGAAAAGAGCTCTGGTTTTATTTTACTGTAAATTGGCGTGGGTAGCGATGGGGTAAGGCTGAAATTCGTGCGATAAAAAAATATTCAGTAAACGAGATCTTTTTTGCAACTAAATTTAACCACTGCGGTCTTATCTATATAGGAACACTTAAATGATGTTATGCAGTAATTATAATGTCATGCTATAACCGTATTATAGTACGAATATTATTCGATAATGAATGATTATTCAGGCAACAAACAGGTTGCTAAGGTATAATTACTTGGTAACTGGAGATATAGCTGTTATCTCTCTTAGAACCCCAACTGCTTGGCCGCCGATGGGGTTCTTCTTTATCTGGCGTTTGTTATTATGTTTATTGATTTATATTAATAACATTTTAAATCAGAATTTCTTTTCCCCATGGCAGTCATTGCCGCCATCATTTTCTCTTTTTGTACATACCGTTGTGGCAAAGGCTGCATTTTTACAGTGAAATCAGGTGCGTTCGCACGCAGTGTGACTTGATTTGAAATTGGGGTCACCATCATGACCTTTAGTGCCGAGTTGCGCGCTTTAATGCGTGATGCGGTGCCTAATCCTTCCGCAGTATGAAACCGCCCAGCAACATGAATTATTTGTTGTTGTGGGTGCTGTTTTAAATAATCAACCATACTTTCTGCCATGGTGTCATCCCATGTCGTTTGGGCCGCAAATTGACGTTTAGTTTGTGCTTCATCGCCATGGTGCATCGAAGCAATAAAGGTTTGTTGATAAGCATCCGTGGCTAGTGTTAATGAACGCGCGGCCCATAATCGTTCATTAGGGGGAAGCTTATTAAGATATTCCGGCCCTTGACGTCCAACACAACGAACAATCGATTTTGGTGCATTTGCTGCAATAACATCGATGTTATTTTGCTTTGCAAATTCAACTAATGGCCGATAATCACTGTCATAATTAGGCCAGGCATTGGCTTCTTTGACGAATGTTTTTTCACCGATATTTCCGGCTAAATAGTCGTTAACTAGCGTCTGATTGTCGCGTGTGAATTGCTCCATCGATAAGGTTAGGTTTGGATTTTGTTGGTACAACGCTGCCAATAATTGGGCTTGTAAAAGATGGGCTGCGGGGTGGCTATGCCATTCACCAACTAAAATAATATCAGCGTCGCGTAGAGCTTGTGCAAGTTGAATAACAGAAAGAGGCTCACCTTGAGGACTTGCGATAGTGTAATCATACATGGTGGTTGCGGTGCTGGTAGGTAGTGAAGCGTTATTAGCTGGAGGAGATGAGGCGCAACCAACTAATAAGCTTGCAACACCTAAATAAATTAATGACTTCATTGTCGTTATACCGAAAAGAATAAACGGTAAATAATAGACGTGTTGAGATTGATTATCAATATCAACTGATAATCAATCTCACTTATTCTGCTTATTTCCCCTTATTGGCGACGATAAACACGAATAGCAAAATCAGCTTCACATTTGAAATTTTGAGCTTGTGCCAGTTGTTGCCACACTTGTACTGATGTTTTCCAAGCAAAAGGTGTCATTTGCATTAGTGCCGTTGCTTCTTCACCAGTTAATGTCATCTCATAGTGCAATTGTTGATCTTCGACTAATTCAAATCCTTCAATATTTTCAACTGGCACATCATGTAAGTTAACACCGTCATAAATTAATTCTTTTAGCTGGTATAAATGACGTGGTGCAGGTGTTACGGCAACGAGAATACCACCAGATTTAATCGCGCGATGTAATTCTTCACCTTTACACGGCGCATAAATACGAACAACACCATCAAAAAAGTGATCCGCAAACGGTAAGCGGTGGCTAGAAGCAACACAGAAATCACAATCATGATAACGCTTAGCTGCATACTTGACGGCAACTTTAGAAATATCTAATCCATGAATGCTGATAGTCGGAAATTGTTGACGTAATTGAACAAATTCAGATGTGTAATAGCCTTCACCGCAACCGATATCAAGCAGTTCTGTTGCTTGTTGAGGTAAGTGGTGGCGCAACTGTGCCATAACAGCATCGCGTAATGGCTGGTAATGTTCAGTGTTAAGAAATAAGCGTCGAGCTTGCATCATTTCTTTATTATCACCAGGGTTTTTCGAACTTTTATGATGTACAGGCATTAAGTTTACATAGCCTTCTTTTGCCTGATCAAACTGATGATTATTGCTACAGCGGTAAGATATTGATGATGTGTTGTTAGCATCGATATTAAGAGGCAAGTGACATAAAGGACATTGATAAGACATGTAATAGACCAAAGCTGAAAAACAGCTGCATAGTGTAATCGGAATTTATAACTTGAACTACTCCCACGTGCTTTATATTTATTTTATATAGAATAAGTATTATTTATTACTCATATTCCCCTTCTATACCTTTAAGTTATCTATTTGACCAGCAGATACGTCACAAAAAATACCGTTTAAAAAACGATCTATTTCACAGTTGTTGATTAATAATTTTTATCGTGAAATAAGAAAATACTGTTCAGTAATTGTTCAGGGTTATTGCTTATTGTAGTCATAAATGTGAATAAATAATCGAGAAAAACAGCGTTAGATTGTTTTCTCAAGACATTATTTATGTATTCCACACATGGTGTTAATTAGCGAGATTGATTTTTTTATTACAGCAATGTAGTCGTATTGTTTGCATTACATCAGTAAAGGCGGATATACGAATAATAATAGGACGTTATAAAATGAAAAAAACAAGATTAGCAGTAGTATTGCCCGCATTATTGGTTGCAGGTGTCACGCAAGCCGCTACGGTTTATCAAGCAGATGATGGTTCTCATGTTGATGTTTATGGACGCTTAGGATTTAACTTAACTGATCGTGATAATAATCCCGATCAATCTGGTGTCGATGGAAATTTTGATGGTCGTTTTGGTTTAGGTGGATCTCAAACTGTTAATGATACTGTTTCTGTTATCGGTTGGGCTGAATACCAAGTTAATGCTGCTGAATATGCGAATAACCTTAATCCGGATAGCAAAGATCTTACCGCGCGTTATGTTTGGGCCGGAATTGATGCATCACAATACGGTAAAGTAACTGGGGGACGGGTTGCCTCTGGTCTAATTATGCTTACGGATATTGCGGATGTATTCTCAGCCTCTGATGTTACGATCGCGCGCCAAGTTTCCGCTGTTGATTCCACTGCAACACAAGTTTTCCGTCAAGATGGCACTCTTCAATATCAAAACACGTTTGGTAATCTTGATGTTTCTACCGCCTATATTTTTGGTAATAGCACCTCTAATTTAAAAACTGGCTACAACGCTGCCGCACGTTACACCTTTGATTTTGGTGATGCAGGTAAATTAGCACCTGTAATTGCGTATCAATATGATAAGTCAGATAACACCATTAGTAGTGATGCGAAAGATTATACTTTCTGGGGTGCTGGTACGCGTTATTACTACAATAACTTGATGCTAGGTGCGATGTATTCTGAAGGTCAATTAGCCTTTAATAATGGTCGTGGTGATAGTACAGATAAAGTGTATGAATTAACGGCCGTTTACGATTTAACTGCAGATTGGGTATTGCGTGCAGGTTATCGCTCGCTTGAAAACAAGGGCGGCGATGAAACGGAATATAAAGATACCACCTTTGAAGCACAATATAAGTTGACCAGTCGTTCATCCATATTTAGTAGCTATGTGTTCCGTGATGGTAAAAAAGGTGATGGTTCCATTGTCGGCACTGACTGGAATGGTTGGAATAACCCTGAAGAAGATTACTTCAACGTTGGATTACGTTACGAGTTTTAATCTTATAGAGTTAATAAATAAGTAACGATTAAGCCAGCTGAAAGATGCTGGCTTAGTTATGTTGAGGGACATAATGAATATTAGAACATCGACAATTATTGCTGGCGTTATATTTACGTCAATGAGTGCACCATCATGGGCAGAGACAAACTTACAAACACCCGCTAACGTTGAAATTTTAGCAACCACAGCGGTTCGTTTAAATAAGGCTCAGCATCAGGTGATGTTACCTGCAGGACAACAGCAACTATTAGTGCGATTTGATAGTCCTGAGAATCCTCATTCAACAGGGCAAACGATGGGATTTGTGCATTCGGCACCGGTTTTATTACGTTTTAAGCTTGATGATCAAGCGACAGTGACGGTAAAAATACCACGATTAGATACACCACAAGAAATTGAGCGCTTTGCAAAGCAGCCTTATTTCAAGTTATACAATGATGATGGCTCTCAATTAGCGGTGGAACAAAAAGCTATTGTAATGACGGGATCACCATTATTTACTGATTACAATAAATTATTAAATGAGTCAGTAGGAGAGACTGTTGTGCCAGTAACGGCGCTGAAAAATAAACAGGAACCATACGCGGTAAGCACTACGGTTACTCAGATTGATACTACACATTTAACGGCTCAACAAACGGATCAACTTTTGCAGCAACTGTATCAACAAGCGAATAAAGAACAACGCAAAAAGTTTATACGTTGGGCTCTAGAATTATAATTAAAAAAATTCCCCAGAGTGAGTCAACCTCTGGGGAATCGTTTATAAGTTATAGCGGTGGGTTGGAGCGTACTTTATATTCAGCTTTATCCAGACCGTGTTTTTTCATTCTCAAATACAGTTTTTTACGCGGTATTTGTAAGTATGATGACACTTCATTAATACGGCCAGAGAAAAGGTATAACGCATCTTCAATGACTTGTTTTTCATAGCCATCAACCAGATCATCAAGTGGACTGCTCATTTGATCTAACGGTTTAGAGCGTTCTTGTCCTGCAAGCTTGACGATCCCTATAGCGTATAATTCAGCGACATTTTTAAGTTCTAATACATTTCCTGGCCATTCATAGCGATTTAATATCGCCAGATAAGCTTTATCGATAGCTGGAATTGTTTTATTCAACTTCTTACAACTTTGCTTAATATAGTGTTTAAATATCAATGTGATATCACTACTACGTTGACGCAATGTAGGTAAATTAAATCGTACCTGACTTAAAAAATAGAATAACTCTGGTAAAAACTGCTCCGTTTCAACTGATTCAGTTGGATCACCATCAAATAAAGCGATGACACGGACTTCTTTTTTTCCTTGGCGTTCTTGTTCAAGTAAAAAACGACACAGCCATTGTTGAGTTTCAATAGGCATGTGGTGAGGATTACATAAACATAAACAGCCACTACGTGCTGAAATCATGCTACGTTGTAAATCTGGTGTACGGGTAATATTTGCGGCATTGACTTCAACAAAAGGGCCATTACTTAATTGGCTATTTTGATGAAGTAATTTTGCAACCGTATGGCGACCAGTGCCACTTTCACCTTCAATTAACACGTCTTTGGTTGTTAACGCGATGGTTTTTAACTGCTCGCGAATTTTAATGATTAATGGGCTTTCTCCCAATAATACTTCAGCCGTTGTTGTGTGTAAGGTGTTACGTTGTTCAATAATTTGGCGACGTTGAGGTAAGTACTTTTCAAGTAACGTAATTAGCTCTTTTGGCTGTAACGGTTTTTGTAAAAAATCAACCGCCCCTTTTTTCAGTGCACCTACAGCCATTGGAATATCACCATGCCCTGTAATAATAACGACAGGTAGTTCATGATCATACTGTTTAATTTTCGCTAATAGTTCCATTCCATCTAAGCCGGGCATATACATGTCTGAGACAATAACACCAGGCCAATTTCGTTTTAGCATTCCTAAGACTAAGGTGGAATCTGTTACTGTTTGCGCTTTAAATCCTGCTATTTCAAGTAGTTCTTGATAGGCTTCGACAACATCATGATCGTCATCCACAATCAATACTTCAATATCATCACTTATCATATTTATTTAACTCCAGTACGACCATTGCTCCACCTGTTAAACTAGAAGCAAGGAAGATTTCACCTTTTAGTCGCGTCATAATTGAACCACAAATACTTAACCCAAGGCCTAACCCAACATCTTTGGTAGTGGTAAAGGGAATGAATAATTTGTTAATGATAGTGGCGTCAAAACCATCACCATTATCATAAACAGCCAATCGAATTTTATTTGATGGGCTATTTAGTTGAATAATTGTTATTTCTCGTTGCTCACAATGGGCAACCGCATCACAGCTATTAATTAATAAATTAACTAAAATTTGTTCAAACTGGACTTGGTCTGCAAGTGCGTAAAGTGGGTGAACAATGGTATTGACCATCGTTGTTTTTTGTACTTTAGCGCGACTTTCTACCAAGATTAATGCTTGTTTAATTGAATCTTGAACATCCACTTTGCTTAATGGTTTGGTTGCTGATTGTTTTTTTGCAAAGTTTCTAAAGTTCATGATCAGTTTACTCATTCGAGTAACAAGATCGTCTATTTTTGTCAGATTTGTGGGTAGATTTTCGTATTTTTTATGATCAAGTGCAAGTTTTGCACTAAATATTCGAGTTGAAATCGCTGACAGGGGTTGATTGAGTTCATGTGCAAGCGATGTCATTGTTTGACCTACTACGGCCATTTTTGCCGCTTGGATTAATTCATCCTGAGTTTCAATTAAATCACCTTCAATACGTTTACGATCTTCAATCTCATCACGCAGTTGTTGGTTACGGATTGTTAATGATTGGGTTTTCTCTGCTACCGTATTTTCAAGCCAACGGGTCGTGTTTTCTTGTTCGGTGATATCTGTCATTGTAATAATAACTTTGTCATCATTACCTTGCGTAAAAGTACGGAAATCTAATCGTAGATACAAACTTTGATCATTTTTAGTAATTAGTTTGATGGTCATGTTATAGGCACCATTAAGCATTAATGGGCCGTTAGCCGTAAATAAATGTTGAAGTTTGCTAAGGGTTGAAATATCAAATAGATCCCAAACCTGATGCCTTTGAGCGACATTACAAAAATTTAATTGTTTCAATGCTTGTGGATTAACAGATTCGACAGCACCATTAAGATCACAAGTAATAATACTGGCCTGCGTATTGTTGATTAAGTTGAGCGCGTTTGAGTTTTGTATTTCTTGCATCTGCTGGCAGAAGTAACGTAAGTTATCTCCTAAAATACCTATTTCATCAACGCCTGTCGTTTGAATATGTGCATTGAGATTACCATTTGCAATCGCTTGTAAATCTTGACCAAGAAGGTTTAAGCGTTTAACAACACCACGACCCACTAAATAAATTGATAAAATAACGCTAAGAATAATGGTAATAAACACCACACCAAATAGAATTAAATTACTGATCCAAATTGAATGTCTGGTTTTACCATTTAATTTTGCGAGTGCATTATCAGCATGTCCCACAAGGGTTTGAATAATATTTTCTTGCTGCGCTAATTGATTTCGAATATCACGCTGAGATTGAGAGATCTTTAGGCTATTTATATTATCTAAGATTAATAGTTTTTGAAGCTGACCATTTGGCGTTACTAATTGCGTAAATTCTTGCTGTAATTGACGGTATGTAATGGTAGAAGGGTAATTATTTAATTGCTTACTGATTTTATTAAGCTGTAATATTTTTTTACCAATAGCGTCAAAAGCAGTATTGATGTCATCATGTTGACGATGAAGAATGCTATCTTCTATCTGTTGGTGTAATTCATTTACATTGACCGTAATAGTTTGAATAACTGAAAACTCGGCCATAACATTTTTGATATTGCTATCATGCTTTTGTGGTAATAGCTGGGAATCATTCAGTAATCGCATCATTTGCCACTCAATTTCCAAGCGTAGTGGCTGTAGTTCATCAATTAAATCTTGATGTAGCCATTTAATATTGTTTTCTATTTGTTTTAATGCCAATCGTTGGGTATTTCTTTGTTGCAATAATGCGATATAGCTATCGATATTGGCAACTAATAGCTGTTGGCCGGATTTGATCTTGGGGTAGTAATATAAACTTGAAATATTATCTATTGAGTTTCTAATCGCTTTTAAAATAGAGACAATGTTTTTTTTAATTGCTTTATGCTTTAACGGATTAGTGTTCATATCTAATGCCGTTAATGCAGCTTGTAATTCTGCCGTACTGCGCTCTAAACGATAACTTGAACGTAAGGTTGGCATATTATCATTGGCAATAGTACCTATTTGCTGACTCAATTTTTGCCATGTTAATGCGGCAATAACACTGACACTAATCGTTAAAAATGCCATTAATATAATGGCTGAGGTTAGACGATTACCAATGGTATTATTTTTTACATAGCTAATCATTGTTATTATCTATCTATTTTAAATGACATATTACTAATAAATGTAACCTTGCTAAGTTACTCATTAATAGCGAAGAAGCAGACTAATTATACGTCAGCGATAGAAATGATCACTAATAGTTTTTATAACAAAACAACGGCTGTTATTAGTGTTAGAGAATGGTGTTACTGTAAACAATACATCACGTTTCAAGTTTGTTTGTCATTTTCACTCTATGAGAATAAAACAAAACCGAGCTTATTTACTCGGTTTTATTATGATCAATAACTGAACTTATGCAGTAATGATTTGTTGAATCTCACTGCAAGATAAGTGGTAATGACGTGGACATGCGCGCCAAATAGTCAGCATGCGTAGGTATTTATCTAGCATTGGTACATGGCTATTGAATTGATGTTCATTTTTAGGAAACTGTGGGTATAAACCTTCATCATTAGTAAGAAAACGAACGTAATTTACTAATTTAGCCTCTGTTATAATGTCAAAGCCGAGGAATTGTAGTCGACGCTGGTCAATGTCTTTAGCGCCATCACAACGGCAATCTTCTAAATTAAATGATTCTTGTAAAGCATGGTACATTTCCATGATTTCAAGAACTTGTTTACATTCATCTTCAGACACTTCGCCAAAGTCTTTGTTAAGTTCACGCATCTGTAAGCAATAACCACGTTCAATGATCATTTGTAAACGATGATATTTATCAGCATTTTCAGGCGCCAGTTTTGCCATGATGTAATATTGATTTGATAGAATAAGACGTTGAGCGTTAGTCATTTCCATTGTAGTAAGCCTCAAATTTTTTATAGATTGTTCTCACTCAACGATGATTTTAGTGCTGTAGTGAGTACAAGGAATATTTGTTATGAGCGTGAGATTAGCAGGTTGAGTGTAAAATAAAATGATCTGACACCACGAATAGGATTTTTTTTTGTTAATGAATGTTATCCATTTGATATGTTGATAAAAAACATATCTATTTGATTTTAATTAAAAACCACTATTTTTGTAGGCTTATTGGGTGGGCCTGTATCATTGTAATATGAAACGATAACAAAAATAGTGAGGCTAATATAGGTGTATGATGCGGCGGTTGATACGGGAAAAATTGGCATCGGTAATCATAACAATTACCGATACCTGTATATCTAATAATGCGGCTTTAGCTTAGGCCAATGATATTGCCATCAGCATCAAGATCAAGATTCATAAATGCGGGTTTCTCTGGCAAACCAGGCATAGTCATCACATTGCCACACAAAGCATAAATAAACCCAGCACCAGCACATAGTTTTAGCTCTCTTACAGGGACAATAAAGCCGCTTGGAGCTCCTTTAATATGAGGGTCTGTAGTAATAGATAAGGGTGTTTTTGCCATACATATAGCTAAGTCATTAAACCCTTGCGCTTTTAGTTGAGCTAATTGTTGTGTGGCTAAAGGTGACAGTTCAAGTGCTTTCGCGCCATAGCCAACTTCAGCAACCGCCATTAATTTCTCTTCAATGGTTTGATTTAAACTATACAAAGGCGTGAAATTTGCGGGTGTTTCACAAGCCTTGACCACGGCATGAGCAAGCTCAATTGCACCATTACCACCTTTGGCAAATGCTTCACTTAGGGCGACATCAACATGCACATTAAAGGTTGTGGTTAAAATTAATTGTTTTAATTGCTCAAGTTCTTGATCGGTATCTTGTGGAAAACGGTTAATGGCCACAACAACGGGAACACCGTATTTAGCTGCGTTATTAATATGCCAACGTAAATTTTCAAACCCGGCTAATAAAGCAGCACTGTCAGGTTCAAAGATAGCATCTGGTAATGCCTGCCCTGGTTGTAAATCATACATCCCTGAGTTTGCTTTTAGTCCACGTAAGGTTGCTACCACAACGGCACAATCAGGTCCTCTTTGTGCTTGTTGTGCTTTAATGTTGCAAGCTTTTTCAAAGCCCATATCAGAGCCAAAGCCACCTTCAGTCACCGTAAACTCACTTAATTTAAGTGCGATTTTATCGGCGATGATTGATGAGTTACCGTGAGCAATATTGGCAAAAGGTCCAGCATGAATAAGCGTTGGAACACCTTCTAAAGTTTGCATTAATGTCGGCTCAATCGCTTCACACATAGTGACAGCCATTGCGCCTGCAACTTGTAGATCTTCTGTTGTAACTGGCTCGCCGTCAAGGTTATAAGCAACCACGATTTTTCCGATACGTTGACGCATATCGGCTAAATCTGTGGCAAGGGCTAAAATTGCCATTAATTCAGAAGCGGCAGAGATATCAAATCCATCCTGGCGTTCAAGGCCATTAATGGTTTTTCCTGGTTCATTTTGACCAACTGTAATCATACGTAACGCACGATCATTGTGATCCATTACTCGCTTCCAGCTAATATTATTAATATCAATGCGTAGTGCAGGTAAGCCAGTATGAGCACTAAAACCGTCATAACCTAAACGTGATTCATGGTACAGACGGGCGTCTAATGCAGCAGCTGCTAGATTGTGTGCTGCCGTCACTGCATGAATATCCCCCGTTAAGTGTAGGTTGAGCTTTTCCATTGGCGCCACTTGGCTATAACCGCCTCCTGCAGCGCCGCCTTTAATTCCAAATACTGGCCCCATTGATGGTTGGCGAATACAAGCAAATACAGAGCGTTTAATTTTAGCCAACCCTTGCGCTAAACCAATGGTTGTTACTGTCTTGCCTTCGCCAAGTGGCGTTGGAGTAATGGCTGTTACCAGAATAAGCTTACCTTCAGGCTTGTTATTTAATCGTTTTAAAATGGCGGGTTTTACTTTCGCTTTTAAACTGCCTTGAGGCGTAAGATCTTGTGCTTCAATACCGGCATTGAAGGCGATGCGATCAATGGGAGTGAGTCGTGTTTCACGGCAAATTTCGATGTCGCTTTTCATGAGAGCTTATTTCCTCATAGGCAGATAGAGTAATACTAAGGCTGATATTTAACGCTTTTTTAACTGCAAATCTGTCTTTTTGCATTAACGCAAACGTTTGCTTTTGGTTTATACCATAATTTTATCATGGATAAATATCATTTTATGGTTTTTTTATAGGGACTATTACTATTTAGTGGAAGATAAAGAGATGATGTTTTTAGTTTTTAATGAAAATGGAATGTATTATTCCATTATTAGTTGTTGGTTGTTTTTTGCTCTCCATTTAAAGTAGGCAGCATATAAAAAAATGACCCTGATCAAGTAGGGTGTAAATTTAGTAAAGGAAGTTATGATGCAAGAACCTGTAACTAAGTGGAAGTATACAGTACCAATCTCATTGTTAATTATGGTGTTGTTAATCTCTTTTCTTGTCACAATTTTACCGTTGTCACGATAAATACTATTTTATCTTTTCAGTTTAAATAGAAAAGAGCGACTTATCTAACTCCCTTGAGAATAAAGATAAGCCGCTCTTTTTTTGTATTAATAATGCCGTTATAACGACTTAATACATAACCTTTTTGCCATAGCTCGCAAGAATATTCTTGATGTTTTCCATGGTTTCTTTTTTCGGTGGCTTAACACCAGCTAGTGGGTATTCAAAGCCCAGCGCTTCCCATTTGTGTTCACCAAGCTGGTGGTAGGGCAGCAGCTCAATTTTTTCGATGTTATCCATGTCTTTAATGAACTCACCTAATTGGTGTGCAGATTGTTCATCATCAGTGTAGCCAGGTACAATAACATAACGGATCCATGTTTTTTGACCACGTTGGTGTAGGTAACGTGCAAAATCAAGCACGCGTTTATTTGAAACACCAACCAAGTTCTGGTGAACGCTATCATCCATTTGCTTAAGATCAAGCATAACAAGATCTGTTGCATCTAACACTTCATCAACCACATCAGTATGTTTACGAATGTAGCCGTTAGTATCAAGACAAGTATGAATACCATCGGCTTGTGCAGCGCGGAAGAAATCGCGGACAAATTCTGGTTGTAGCATTGCTTCACCACCAGAGGCGGTAACACCACCACCAGAAGCATTCATGAAGTGACGGTATGATCTTGCTTCATGCATTAATTCTTCAATAGTAGCTTCACGACCGTCATGAGTGTCCCATGTGTCACGGTTGTGACAGTATTGGCAACGCATTAAGCAACCTTGCAGGAATACAATAAACCGAATTCCTGGGCCATCGACGGTTCCGCAAGATTCGAAAGAGTGAATACGACCTGTTACTGACATTGTTCTAATTCTCCGCATACTGCGTTTTATTTATGTGTTATTTTATTACAAAACAAGGTTTGAATATAGCGAAAACTCAGGATCTCTACTTACCATTAAGGTGTAAAAAGAAGAAGATATTCATATCTGTTCTGTTTTAGCGGTTATCTCTTTTGAGACTGAATTATTGAGTAATTGTTGGCTTCGTTGTTGCCATTGAGTATGCCAAATTGGAATTTGACTAAAAGGTAATGGCGGTGAAATAAAATAACCTTGGGCAAGCTCACAATCCATTTTTTGGAGCTTTAACCACAATGTAATATCTTCGACACCTTCTGCTATCGCCGTCAAATTAAGTCGTTGTGCTAATAATAAACAGGTTTCAATGATCACTTTAGCTGTGTAATTTGTTGGCATCGCCTGCACAAAGCTAATATCTAATTTTAATGACTTAAATGGCAATATATCGAGTTGTTTTAGCGACGAGTAGCCCGTACCAAAATCATCAATAGAAAGATTAAACCCATGCATGCCTAATCGAGCGGCAGCTTCTAGTGCTTTACCTGCCGACTCAAATAAATCTGATTCCGTTAATTCAAAATAAAGCCAGTGATGTAATTGTGGATATTGATGATGTAATGCTAATACATGATTAATAAAGCTTCGCTCGACTAGAGTTTTGGCAGAGATATTAACGGCAACCCTTCGGCCTTCAAAAACACTTTGGTGACTAATTATATGATTTATAATTAATAATGCTAGGCTGCTGTCTTTTCCTATTTGGGTTAAATGCTGAATGAAATCACTTGCTGGCACAATCCCATATGCTGGGTGAATAAACCGAATTAAGGCTTCACTCGCCACCCATTCACCTGTTATTAAATTAACAATCGGTTGGTAATAAGGGGTTAAATAGTTAGTATTAAAAGCATCAATAATATCTTGTTCTGTTAGCGTGAGCTTTGATGGTATTGGACTATTACACAGTGGCTGCTGATTGGTCGCTAGCACTAGTAACTGTTTTAGTTGTTCAAGATGTGTTGGTTTAGCTAATGTGCCTAATAAATTAAGGCCGTAGTTTTTACACATCTTACTGACACTGAGAAGCACATCTGCATTTAATGCGCTGGTGATAATAATTGCACCAGTAAATTGCTGTTCAGCAAGGTGGCCGAGAAAACTAATACCATCCATCTGTGGCATATTAAGGTCACAGAATAATAATTGTGGCTGATAAAGTGCCACAGCCTGCAATGCATCGATACCATCGGCTGCACAGTATATATGGTCTTGATTTGGATCGATAAGATGAGCTAATTGGGTTGCAAGAACTTGACGTTGAAAGTCATGATCTTCAATCAATAATATGTTCATTCTTCGATCCTATTTACCGTTAATTTGGCATGATAATTGTTTGATTAATTGCTCAATGTGCAAGTAGTCCTGTTGTAAAGCTGTCGAGTCTATTTGAGCTTGTTGCGAGTGCAACTCAAGCTCTTGGGTGATGTGTGCCAATTGATGAAAAGCCATCATACGAGCTGCGCCTTTCATACGATGACTGACCATAAAGATACTATCATTATTTTGTTGTGCTATTACTTTTTTAAGTTGAGACAAATCGTCAAAACAAGATTCTAAATACTGTTGTAGCAACATGTGACATAGGTCATTGTCACCAAATATTGGTAATAATTCATTAATATCAATAACATTAACAAATTCGTTTGGTGTTATTAATGGTGTGATGGACTCGACGGCTAATTGTGGCATTTTTTTGACGCTCTGGTCTACATTTAATGGCATGATCCATTTTGATAATATGCCTTTTAGCTGTTGTTGTTTTAACGGCTTAATTAAATAATCACTAAAGCCCATGCCCTGAAAACGACGAGTATTGGTGAGTGCATTTGCTGTAATCGCGATAATTGGCAATGTGGCCGCGTCTGTTTGTTGCTCATGTTTACGAATTATTTGGGCTAACTCATAACCATCCATCTCAGGCATATGACAATCAGTCAGGAGAATATTGTAGTGCGTATGTGCTAATGCAGCTAAAGCTTGTTTTCCATTATCAACAATATCCACCGCATAGTTAAGTTGCTCTAATTGTTGCTTGAGTATCTGCTGATTGATTGGGTGATCTTCAGCCACTAATATATAACGATTTTCTGCGATAGCCTGTTCACGAGTTAGTGTTATTGGAGCATGATAATGAGATTGACAGTCATTATTATAAGGCTGAAAGGGCTTCGTTAATGCGCGATAAAGTTGTTGAGACAAAAGTGGACTAAGGGAAATATTACGGGCATTAATATTGGATGTGAGCATGACATCGGTAGAGGTGATGGTGATCCAATTCACTGATGGCAAGTTAATTGCTATCCAATTAAGATCAATATTATGTTGATTGGCCCATGACTGAGGGACAAAAATAGTATCAATACATTGGGTTGATATTGCAACGGCGAGTTGTTCTTTGGTTGTAACATTGAGCAACGATATCGAACAGTGCCAAGCGGTTAAGTAACGAGTTAAAATCGGATCATTGACTATTGATAGTAAGCCACAGTGCTTGTTCAATGATTTAACTTCAGCGGGTTGGCAAATATCAAATGTAAGTGTGATCGTAAAGCTGGTGCCTTTATTTAATTGGCTTGATACTGAAATTGTTCCATTCATTAATTGGATCAACTGATGACAAATCGACAGCCCTAATCCTGTGCCATCATAACGACGATCAGTATTTTGTTCTATTTGTTCAAACGGTTGAAACAGTTTATTGATATTTTTCGCGGCAATACCAATGCCGGTATCTGTAATTTTAAAGCTTATCGTTTGTTGATTATTTTGTTGCGACAATAAATTAATATCAAGGTGAATGGCTCCCTGAGATGTAAATTTAATTGCGTTATTGAGTAAGTTATTCAGTACTTGTTTAAGACGCAAACTATCAAAGCATAAGCTCTTAGCAATCTTAGGATCGAGCCATAACTTAAAATCTAGCCCTTTTTGTGCAGCATGAATAGCGTGAGGCTGCACTAACATGGTGGCTATTTTATACATTATTTTTTGTTGTGGATTGATCTCTAATTTTTTTGATTCCAGCTTAGAAAAATCTAATACGTCATTGACTATATTGAGTAAGTTTTCACCTGAAAGTGTAAGGTTTTTATGGATTTGGTAGATCTCTGGCTGTTGAGAATAAGGTTTCATTAAATCTAACAAACAAATAATACCGCTGATTGGCGTACGGATCTCATGGCTCATCATCGCTAAGAAGCGTGATTTAGCGGTTGTAGCGGCTTGTGACTTTTGTTTCGCTATCGTCAGGGCTAATTGTTGCTGTTTGAGTTGAGTAATATCAATCAGAATACTATTCCACTGCCAGCCGATTGTTGCTGGCGTAATTTGACAGCGTAGTTCGATCCAACAAGGAGTGCTAAATTCATTAATTTGTAATTCAGTACGCCAGTAGCCTTGTTTTACAGCATTACGCATTTCTGCAATTAAGCTTGAGTAGTCATTCCGAATAGAGATACGATCTCGTAATAAATGCGGAAAAAAATAAAATTTGCTGGCTGAAATACCTGTAAAATCAATAATTTTCTTACTCATGAATTGAATGTCAATATCCATTGGATCATCACTTTTTTGGTGATGTTGAATTAACACGCCATCAAAATTATTGGTTAAATAGGTTAACTTGTCTTCCGCCGCTTTACGGTATTTAATTTCTTTACTTAAACGACGATTCCATATTGTAATAGCGCCAATAATACAGCTAATTACTGAGCCCATTATTATGACGAAGATAACTAGTCGATTGTAATTGCCATCACTTTTGAGAGTAACAGTGTGTAATTTTTTTTGAATATCCGTTAATGTGCCTGGTGGTAACGAGTCCATGACTTTATTAAAAATATCCCTTAAAACTAAATTATCTTTTCTAACCGCAAATGCGATTTTTCGGTTGTAGTCATCGATAGGGCTTGAAACAATCTTAAACTGACCTAAAAAGTTTTTTTGTAATAATACATGGGCTGTAGAAAGTGAGATAACAGCATAATTAATATCACCATTGGCCAATGCATTTAAAATATCCAGCTTACTTTTAAATTTATGGACTTTGTTGGTTGGATAATATTCTTTGACAAGATTAATACCGAATCCAGAAGTTAGTACGCCAATAACATCTTTATTATTTATACCAATTAAATTTTTATGGTTAATACGATCAACCATTATCCATTTATCGCTGCCATAAGGTGCTGTAAAGGTCAGATCTTTATTACGAGCATTGGTGATTGCTATGGCTGCAATAATATCAATTTCATTATTCGCTAATTTTTGTTGAGCATCTTGGTAATTAAGAATAGGAACAATAGTGGTAGAAGTACCAAGTTTGTTTTTTATATGTTCTAAGGTGTATTTTAATTGTTTTAAAACGATATCATTTTCTTTTAATGATATCGTTTGTGGAAATTGATAACCCACTCGAATATGTTTATTTTTCTGTAAATAGAGATCTTCTGCTGTTGTTAAATGAAGAGTATGTGGATTACTTAACATTTTTTTTTGCGTATTAGTTAACCAATTATCATATATATCAGTAAGTAAAGACTGTGGTAGCTGAGCATAAGCTTTATTAATTTTATTTATAATATTCTGATTGTTTTTTGTTGCAGTGATATATAAACGCTCAAAAGGTAATTCTGTTAACGGTGAAAAATAGAGAGATTGCTGTAAATTCCCAAAAGTATGCAAGTTTTGTAAACTCAAGCCATTACCGATATAAACATCAGCTAATCCACGATTAACAGCACTAAGTGCTACCGTACTTGATGGCATTGGAAGAATTTGGCCTTTAACCTGTAAGTCGATTATTTTTTCTTCGATAGCAAAGCCATTTTCTACACTAATAATGACATTATTTAAGTCCGTTATTTTTGTATGTTGTGATGAGCGGCTAAGCATTGCAAATGAGGTACTTAAAATAGGATCACTAAATATCATGTATTTTTGGCGATCAAATGTTGCTGAAACACCAATTAATAGATCTATTTCATTTCTTTTAAATGCCGAAACCATTTTATTAAAATTAGAAAACGGGACATTTGTTACTTGATATCCTGCTTTTTCGGCAATGGCGTCCATGAGTGCTGGCAATAAACCAATAATCTTCTCATTATTTTCAAACGCTAGTGGTGCCCAATTAAATGACGTATAACCAACAGTTAACGTTGGCTTAGTGACATGCTTATTTGGTGCTTCATTAGCAAAAGTAGAATGTATAGCAAGTGAGGAGATTAGTGTCAGCAGTAGTAGAACGTGTCGCATATAGAGCTACCTAAGCATAATAAATCAAAAGATCATGATAATGGTTGTTGAAGGAAACGAAATTGGGTTTTTAATCTTAAATACCAATCAGGTTTAAATTCCTGTGATTCAAAGGTCCATCTCGCTTCTCTAATCCATTGTTGATGCTGGGGAGCATTGTCTATATAACCCCGCGAAGATAACTCAATAAGACATCGCGCCAATACATCATCAAAACGATATTGAGGCCAAAGCAGCAACATTGATTGTCCTGCTTCAATATAATGTTTTTGCTTTACCAGTCTAAGTGCATAACGATATTGTTCGTCTGTTTGGTGACTAGAGGTTGGTTGCATGGTCTCTAACCACATCTGTTTTATAATTGAATGTGGCTCGTTTTGATGTTGATTAAGATTGTGCTGTAAGCGTTGATAACAATCTACCTGGTGACGAGTCATCGCTAAGCGTTTACTGACACAAAGGGCAATCGCATCAAATTCAAAACTATGCTGTTCCGGCGCTGTTTGTTGAATAGTTTCTATCGCAGCAATATAGCTTTTATACGCATTAAGATTGCTGTCGTTATCTAAATATTGCCATGCTTGTAATAAGTAAATAAACGCACGTTCATGCTTAGTAATGGTTTTTTGCTGACTAATCGTGCGCCAAAGCCGTTCTATAGGTAAATTCTTTTTATCACTATGTTGTAGTTGCAGCCAAATAATAAACGCGTGATAGCAAGGTTTATCCCATACTGAATGGCGTAAATATGAGATGGCCTCACGTAAGTGCTGTTGCATGGTGCTGTGGTTATGGAAATGGCATTCAATCCATAATAGACCAAATAATCGATGTAAGTTATTTTTACTGACATTATGTGCCTTTAACCAAAAATCATAACCTTGGGTGATTTTTTGCTGTAATAATGCCGAACATGCACTGTACTCAAGTAGCATTAAATGATCAGGATATAAGTTTCTTAATTGGTTTAATAAGGGATTAAGTGACTTAAAATTTTGTTGCTTTAGCCACAGTTGAGCCAGTAAAAGTTGTGCTGGTAGGCTGTAGTAATGATGCTGAATCAGGGTTAGTAGTGATTCGATATCCGCTTCAAGATGTGGTTGTTTTTGATTAAATAAGCGTTTAGCAACGGCGGTAATAGTCGTGCAATAGCTGCTGACAGTTGCATTTGATTTAACACACATTTCTTCAACGCCATCGATACCTAAATGTTGGTAACACTCAAAAGCACGATCATTGATTACACGTTGTTCAAAAACATATTCTAAACGTTGCTTTAAGGTATTTAAGCGTAAAGGCTTAACCAAATAGTCATCGGGTTGGTATTCAGAAAATCCCATAAGAACAGCGGGTGAGTCGTCTGCCGTCAGAATAAAAATCAGCGGTGAATGTTGTAATAATTTATTGTGATATAGCCGCTCAAGCAATTGTAGCCCGGTACTACCAAAGCCAAGATTAAAATCAAGAAAGAGAATATCAAAGGCCTGTTGCTGACAATATTTAATGGCTTCAGAGGCGTTTGATGCACAATAGATATTAGTGCTTTGGAATTGCCCATTAACTAAAATAAGTTTGGTTGTTTGTTGGATAATACTACTGTCGTCGACAATCAATACCGATTGAGATCTTCGCATCAGAAAGTCATGTCCTTAACGCACAGGTAAATTAATGCTTGTAAATGGGGGCGCAGGATATCGATAAAAGGTGATGGGGACAATTGAAGAAATGTAACGAAGCGTGTTTTTATTTTCAAATTTTGAGTATAAAAAAACCGGCTATATAAGCCGGTTTTTATTAGGAAGCGAACTTCCTATACAGAAGACTCTATATTATAGAGACGCTGTGAAAGTACGAGCGATAACGTCAGCCTGCTGTTCAGCAGTTAGAGAGTTAAAACGCACAGCATAACCCGATACACGGATAGTTAACTGTGGGTAGTTCTCTGGGTGCTTAACTGCGTCTTCTAGAGTTTCGCGGTTAAGAACGTTAACGTTTAGGTGTTGACCACCTTCGATGCCTGACTCATGGTGGAAGTAACCATCCATTAGGCCAGCTAGGTTAGTTTCTTGAGTATCAAGATCTTTACCTAGTGCGTTTGGAACGATAGAGAATGTGTATGAAATACCATCTTTAGCGTGTGCAAACGGTAGTTTACCTACAGAAGTAAGTGAAGCTACAGCGCCTTTTTCGTCACGACCGTGCATTGGGTTAGCACCTGGTGCGAAAGGAGCACCTGCACGACGACCGTCTGGAGTGTTACCCGTCTTCTTACCGTACACAACGTTAGATGTGATAGTTAGGATAGACTGAGTAGGGATCGCATCACGGTACATCTTGTGAGTACGGATCTTGTTCATGAAGCGCTCAACAAGGTCACATGCGATGTCATCAACGCGTGCGTCATTGTTACCGAACTTAGGATAGTCACCTTCGATTTCGAAATCGATAGCGATGCCATCTTCGTCACGGATAGGCTTAACAGTTGCGTATTTGATAGCTGATAGTGAGTCAGCAGCAACAGAAAGACCAGCGATACCACAAGCCATTGTACGCTTGATGTCACGATCGTGTAGAGCCATTAGCGATGCTTCGTAGCTGTACTTGTCGTGGCTCCAGTGAATAGCGTTTAGCGCAGAAACGTAAGTCGTTGCTAACCAATCCATGAAGTGATCTAGACGATCCATAGTATCTGTGTAGTCAAGAACTTCAGCAGTTACTTTATCAGTCTTAGGACCTACTTGGATCTTAAGCTTCTCATCCACACCGCCGTTGATTGCGTAAAGCATAGTCTTAGCAAGGTTAGCACGAGCACCGAAGAACTGCATTTGCTTACCAACAACCATTGGAGATACACAACAAGCGATTGCGTAATCGTCAGAGTTCATGTCTGGACGCATTAGGTCATCGTTTTCGTACTGGATAGAAGAAGTATCGATAGATACCTTCGCACAGAACTTCTTGAAGCCAACAGGTAGTTGCTCAGACCAAAGAACAGTGATGTTTGGCTCTGGAGAAGGACCCATTGTGTATAGGCTGTTTAGGAAACGGAAGTTTGAACGTGTAACTAGTGTACGACCGTCAAGACCCATACCACCCATTGATTCTGTTGCCCAGATTGGGTCACCAGAGAACAACTCATCGTATTCAGGAGTACGTAGGAAACGAACCATACGTAGCTTCATTACGAAGTGGTCGATCATTTCTTGAGCTTGTGCTTCAGTGATCTTACCATCGGCGATATCACGCTCGATGAAGATGTCTAGGAAAGTCGAAGTACGACCTAGAGACATTGCAGCACCGTTTTGTGATTTAACAGCAGCTAGGTAGCCGAAGTAAGTCCACTGGATAGCTTCTTGTGCAGTAGTAGCAGGAAGAGAGATATCACAACCGTATTTAGCAGCCATAGTCTTGATTTGACCAAGAGCACGGTGCTGTTCACAGATCTCTTCACGACGTTGCATAGTCATTTGAAGATCTTCGCCATTCTCAAACATTTCTTCTAGAGATTTGAATTGAGCTAGCTTGTCAGCCATTAGCTTGTCGATACCGTAAAGTGCGATACGACGGTAGTCACCAATGATACGACCACGGCCGTATGCATCAGGAAGACCAGTTAGAACACCAGACTTACGACACTTGATGATAGAAGGAGTGTAGATATCGAAAACACCTTGGTTGTGTGTTTTACGAAGCTCTGAGTAAACCTTCTTGATAGTAGGATCTAGTTCACGACCGTATACTTTGCATGAGTTTTCGATCATGCGGATACCACCGTTAGGGATCAAACCACGCTTAAGAGGCGCGTCAGTTTGAAGACCTACGATAGTCTCAAGTTCTTGGTCGATGTAACCAGCGTCGTGTGCAGTGATAGTAGAAACAACGTCAGTATCGAAATCAACAGGAGCGTGAGTCGCGTTTTCCTGTTTGATGCCTACCATTACAGCTTCCCAAAGTTTAGCTGTAGCTGGAGTCGCTTCTGTTTCTAGGAAAGAGCCGTCACCCTCGAAAGGAGTGTAGTTCTTTTGGATAAAGTCACGAACGTTTACTTCGTTCTGCCAATCACCAGCTGTGAAGCCTTCCCATGCAGCAAATTGCTCTGCCATTGTATACCTACCTATACTATTCAGTAGAAAAAAATAAGTGTTACCGCGTCAAAACTTAGTGGTGGCTACTGCCGTTAAGTTCTGGACGACGATGAATAATCCAATATGTTAGACCAACTAATACACCACCACCAATGATATTACCAATGGTCACTGGGATTAGGTTGTTTACAACAAAATTATGAACTGTTAAATCTGCAAATTGTGCAGGATCCATTCCTGTCATAGTCCAGAATTCAGGACCTGCGAATGCATGAATTACGATACCCATAGGAATCATAAACATATTTGCAATACAGTGCTCAAAACCACATGCAACAAACATTGCAACGGGTAGCAACATTACCATAACTTTATCAGTAGCACTACGGCATGAGAAAGTCATCCAAGTTGCAAGACAAACCATTAGGTTACATAACATACCCAAAACAATAGCTTGTCCAAAATCATGATGAAGTTTATGTTGAGCGATCTTCATTGCATTAATACCCCATTGGCCATTTGCGCCAAGGTGTTGTTCTGCAATCCAGATACAGGCAACAAAGAAAATTGCACCAACAAAGTTACCGAGGTAAACAATGCCCCAGTTTTTCATTAACTGACCAGTAGTAATGCGACCGCTTGCACGAGCAACAGTGGTTAATACAGAAGAGGTAAATAACTCGCCACCGCATATAACTACCAGGATTAAACCTAAACTAAATGCTAAACCACCGACAAACTTAGACATGCCCCAAGGCATATCACCAGCGCCAGTAGTGACTGTTGTATAAAATACAAAAGCAATTGAGATAAAAACACCAGCAGTTATCGCTAAAAAGAATGACTGCAACGGGTGTTTTGTCGCTTTATAAACGCCGACTTCTTCGGCTTTATGTGCCATTGCTGGTGGCATCAGTGAGTCAAAAGGATTAGTTTCCATTTTCACAGGGGTGCTCTTTAATGGTTTAAGTTTGGCTACGAGAATAATAGCAAAGGTTGTGAATCATAAATTTGATCTGGATCATTGCGGTGAAAATTTATAACAAAATTAGACATATTGTGACACTGCAAAATAATGTAATCAATTGAATTTTAACAGTATAATTTTTTTGAGAAAACTAAAAAAAATTTTAATGTAATTTAATTTCATAATTTTCTAACCATGATCACAAAATAAAGCATCTTTTAAAATCAATAGGTTATAATTTTACATGTTTTTTTTTAACGTATTTATGCCGTTAAAAAAATATTGATTCAACTTTTTTTATATTCATCTTATCGATGGATAATATTCATCAATATAGTTTAAATCCATACCGTAAAGGTATGATGCTAGTGTTGTGGTGAATATATATGCAAAAACAACAAAAGCCGCTATCATTGATAGGCAGCTTTTGGGGGCGGTTGTTTGTTTTAGTCGTCGTGATTATAGACGCTGAATTGCTTCATTAATTACTGAAAGTTGACCAGATCGGAGCATGATCAGATGGCTTTTCAATACCACGTAATTCGTAATCAATACCGGCTTCGGTACAACGACTTGCTAAGGTTGGTGTTGCTAGAATCACATCAATACGTAAGCCTCTGTTATCAACAAAGCCTTTTGAGCGGTAATCAAACCACGAAAATTGGTCGTCTGTTGTTGGGTGTAGTTGACAGAATGTATCGATAAAACCCCAATCTAATAATGTCTGCAACCATTGACGTTCAATCGGCTGGAATGAACATTTGCCTGTTTTTAACCAACGTTTCGCGTTGATTGGACCAATACCAATATCTAAATCGATAGGACTAATATTGATATCACCCATCACGATAAGTTGTTCATCGTTGGTGTGTGCAGTATTAAGGTAGTTCATCAGATCAGCGTAAAACTTCTCTTTTGCGGGAAATTTAGTTTCATGTTTAACGTTATCTCCTTGAGGGAAATAGCCGTTCATTACCGTTATGTTGCTGCCATTTTCTTGTTTAAATGTTGCCATGATCATGCGGCGTTGCGCTTCATCATCATCGCTTGGAAATCCTTTTTGAACACTAATCGGCTCTTGCTTACACAACATAGCAACACCGTAATGGGCTTTTTGACCATGAAAGTAGACTTTGTAGCCCATCGCCTCGACATCCGCTAACGGAAAAGCTTCATCATGAACTTTAATTTCTTGTAAACCGATAACATCAGGTTGGTGTTTATCGATAATAGCTTGTAGTTGATGTAATCGAGCACGTAGCCCATTGATGTTAAAAGAAATAACTTTCATATTTAATATCCATAACTGCGAATGATTATTGATTACTGATACTAGCACATTGCGCTATCACTTCGATATATGATCGTTTCAATCAGCGATGATCATAATCACTGTGTCAGTTTATTTGGGTATAACGAAGATGCAGGTCTATGCTAAAAGGAAATATATCATTTATGACAAGTTATTGTTTTTAAATAATCCGCTGACATGTCGTTAATATAGATGGTGTTTTTAGTGGCCAACTCGTTAACGGGCTTATGTCTGCTAGTGACTATAATGGCTATTTATTAATCTCAGCGTTGTTTTGACGCTACAATTATGGAGTAAAGGATGTTTGATTTTATAAAGCGTATGTTTGGTGCAGAACCAGAAGTGAAAGTAGAGAATCAAGATCAAGAGCATAACGAACAAGATCAACTAAATGATAAATACAGACAAGGTGCACCAAGTGATAGTAATGATGGTGACGGTGAAAGTTAAGGGTAAACCACACAGTGTTTATCAAGGTACAATTGCTGTAATTGAATGAACCACTCCTGTAATGGTGAAGCGAGCGGCATCTTTTTAAGTTGTTGTAAGCTGATATCAATTTCTGGATGATGTATTTGTTGCAGTACAAGTAAGCTATTCATGCGCCCTAAATGTGCTTCTGTATTATAAGGATAATCACGTAAGATTGTGTGATAGATACGGTAAGCGCGTTGAGGGTCTGGTGATATTGCAGCTTTTGCCGTCGCAAGTTGATCAACTAATAGACGCACGTTTTCAACAATAAATTTATTACCTTGAAGCTGATTAAGACGCTGATGGCTATGCTCATCTAATACACTACGCGTTATTACTGCTTGATATATTTCTTTAATTAATTGAGCCTCTCCGAAATACACTAATAAAGGTAACGCATCAACCATAACGGCTGCTGGTGCTTGCGACATTTGCCCAAAATATATTTTTAGACCATGTAATAAACGGCGTTTTGCTTTTAATAGCTGCGTATTGATCGCCGCAAATCTTGCTAAAGTAATATGGCAAAATGCGGTGAGATGCTTTTTTTGTTTTAGGGCTAAGCGTTGTTGCGCCTGCCAATGTGTTCTTTTTAATTGTTGAAGTAATTTCCGTTGTGATTGGGGTGATAATTGTTGGTTGTAAAGTTGTTCAAACAAAGCGCTAAATTGTGCAAAATAAGTGATCCAATCATCATCAATAACGGGTAAGTGAGTGACGAATATTTTACCTATTTTAAAAAACAAAGGGGCGTCATTGGTCGACACCGCTAATTGGGCGGCCATTAATGAACGTTGGCTGATACTCGGTGTGAGCATTAAGGCTTGGTAGGCAATGTTTTTTGCCTCGTCTGATTGCTGTTGTTGGTGTAATAAGAGCGCTAATTCATCATACGCTTCAACAAATAAAGGTACTTGTCTTATCAGTGTCTGTAATAGCTGAATAGCAGCCAGGTTATCTCCTTGTTTGTGCCTCAATTGGGCTTGTCGTAATCCTAATTTATGATGTTGGCTACGCTCACTAAATAAAGTTAATAGTTGCTGAGCTAATAACCAGTCTTGCTGACTAATTAATAAATCAAGTAATAGAATTTCGATTTCAAGATTATGACCATGCTGTTGCAATAAGTGACGGCATAATGTGATGGCAGTTGAGATCTGATTGTTTTCAATCGCGATATAAATAGGTTTACGCACTAAGCATGCTTGATAAACCGTTATGATACGTTGTTTTAATTGCCCTATATTTAATGGTTTACTGAGAAAACTATCCGCATCTAGACTGATGGAGGTAACAATCACTTCGGGGGTGCGATCGCCTGAAATAAAAATAAGTCCGCAATATGAGTTAATGTAGTTATTTTTTTTCATAACAGTAATAAGTTCACTGCCACTGATGTAAGGATCAAGATGAAAATCAATGAGGATTAAATCATAAGCGGTGGTTTTACAAAGTTGAAGCGCATTAAGACTGTTCGTTGCTATATCAATCGCAGCCAGATTTATACTGTGTAGAATATTTTGAATAAGTAATGCTGAAGAAAGTTGATCATCAATAATCAGTACCTTCGCATGTTGCCAATCGGCATTCGTATAGGGTGGAGTTTCTGTCATAACGATCCATATATAAGTCAGATAACCATATGCAGTATTGCACATATAAAATAAGTTAGCCTGATTTGTTGATGTTTATATGGTGTTATTTTTTGATATGAAAAAGCCAGCTGCTAAGCAACTGGCTGAATGATGGTGGTGGGGGAAGGATTCGAACCTTCGAAGGCAGTGCCGGCAGATTTACAATCTGCTCCCTTTGGCCACTCGGGAACCCCACCACGGGGTATTACAATAATTTGTTGAAGCAATGGTTATTAAAGGCCACTTTAATAACCGAAAAGTCATTATTAACAACTCTTCAAAATGATGGTGGTGGGAGAAGGATTCGAACCTTCGAAGGCAGTGCCGGCAGATTTACAATCTGCTCCCTTTGGCCACTCGGGAATCCCACCACGGGATGTTGCAATGGTGATTAAAGGCCAACTTTAACCACTGAAATGCTGTTATAAAACAACCTTTCAAATGATGGTGGTGGGAGAAGGATTCGAACCTTCGAAGGCAGTGCCGGCAGATTTACAATCTGCTCCCTTTGGCCACTCGGGAATCCCACCACGGGATGTTACTATGGTGATTAAAGCTTAACTTTAATCACTGAAGTGCTGTTATAAAACAACCATTCAAAATGATGGTGGTGGGGGAAGGATTCGAACCTTCGAAGGCAGTGCCGGCAGATTTACAATCTGCTCCCTTTGGCCACTCGGGAACCCCACCACGGGGTATTGCTATATTTAATTGTAACTCTGTTATTAAAAGCCACTTTAATAACCGAAAAATTATCATTAACAACTTTTCAAAATGATGGTGGTGGGAGAAGGATTCGAACCTTCGAAGGCAGTGCCGGCAGATTTACAATCTGCTCCCTTTGGCCACTCGGGAATCCCACCACGGGATGTTGCTTGCTACTCTATTGTGAGTCGCAATAGTTATTCGTTACTATGATGATTAAAGGCCACTTTAACCATCGAAAAACTGTTATAAAACAATTTTTCAAAATTAATGGTGGTGGGGGAAGGATTCGAACCTTCGAAGGCAGTGCCGGCAGATTTACAATCTGCTCCCTTTGGCCACTCGGGAACCCCACCACAAGTGCGGGGCGGATAATAACAAACATTTCAGCGCTGTAAACCTTTTTTATCAATATCATTGAGTGCTTGCTGGATTTTTCATCAGTAAGCTAATTTTTGCTTAACTTTACATTTCTTGACGTTACTCGACCTTTAGTTCAGATATTATTCGACTAGGATTTTTATGATGGTTTTTAATAAATGAAAAAGATAGCCGTAGCCGTATTAGTCACTGCCGCATTATCGGGGAGTTACTTTTACTTTCAAGGGACATCACATGCTGCGCAAGACAATTCACCGTCGGCTAAATCGTCACGTGTCGTGTCGGTAACAACCGGAGAAGTTAACTCTTTAGCGGTTGCTCAATCACTATCATTAGTGGGTAAGTTAAAGGCTGAGCATGCGGTTAATGTTGCAGCGGAAGTCTCGGCTAAAATAAAAACGATTGTGGTTCCTGTAAATAGTACGGTAACCAAAGGGCAATTATTAATTCAACTTGATAATGATAAAGCCGTTGCTGCTTACGATGAAGCCTTGGCATACCGTAATGATGAAAAACGTAAATTAACTGAATTTCAACGGTTATTATCTCGTGGTGCTATCACTAAAACTGAAATCGATGCTCAATCTGCTAGCGCCAGTATTGCAAATGCCCGTTTAAAAGCTGCTTTAGCTAATCTTAATGATCATGCTATACGTGCTCCATTTAATGGCACTGTTGGGTTATATGATTTTAGCCCTGGCCACATGGTTGCTGCTGGCGGTGCGTTATTTAATTTTGATGATCTTTCCTCTATGCGTCTGGATATTGAAGTCCCAGAGCAATATATCTCCTCTTTAAAGGTTGGAATTAAAGTTACCGCAAAAAGCCAAGCATGGGGTGATCGTGCCTTTAGTGGTGAAATTCAAGCCATAGATTCTCGTGTTCAAGCGGACTCTTTAAATATTAAAGTGCGCGTTGTATTTGAAAATAGCGATCACGCGCTAAAACCTGGAATGCTACTTGCGGCAGAGCTTGATTTTATTCCGCAGCAACAAGCGATTATTCCTGTTCAAGCGTTAGAATATTCAGGCACTAAACGTTATGTTTACCTTGTTGATTCACAACAAAAAGTACACCGCACCTTGGTTGAGTTAGGTGAGCGTATTGATAATAATGTGGTCATTAAAAAAGGCTTAAAGACAGGCGAACGTATTGTTGTACAAGGACTGGTGAATATGCGTGATGGAATAACCATTAAAGACATTACTCCTACGACTGGAGTAGCGAGCTAATGTGGTTATCGGATATTTCAGTAAAACGACCAGTTGTCGCCATTGTATTAAGTTTGCTGTTGTGTGTGTTTGGTATTGTTTCATTCTCTAAACTGGCTGTGCGTGAAATGCCTGATGTTGAAAGTCCAGTTGTGACCATCATGACAACTTATGACGGCACATCAGCAACAGTAATGGAAAGCCAAGTTACCACCCCGATAGAAGATGAGCTCTCAGGGATCAGTGGTATTGATAATATTACCTCTGTTACTCGTAATGGTATGTCGCGGATCACGGTTGAATTTAATATGGACTGGGATCTTACCGAAGGTGTCAGTGATATTCGAGATGCGGTTGCTCGCGCGCAACGTCGTCTTCCTGATGATGCCAATGATCCGATTGTGTCAAAAGATAATGGTTCGGGTGAACCCGCGATCTATATTAATTTGTCGTCATCTGAAATGGATCGTACTCAATTAACCGATTATGCTCAGCGCGTTTTAGAAGATCGTTTTAGTCTGTTAAATGGCGTTAGTTCTGTGAGCCTGAGTGGCGCATTGTACAAGGTAATGTATGTAAAATTACAACCGGTATTAATGGCAGGACGCGGTGTTACTACCAAAGATATTGTCAACGCATTAAATGATGAAAACGTAGAATTACCCGGTGGTGAAGTACGTAATGATCAAACGGTGATGTCGGTGCGTACTGCGCGACTTTACCAAACTGTTGATGATTTTAAATATCTCGTTATTCGCACTACAGAAGCTGGCACACCTATTTATTTAAAAGATGTGGCAGAGGTAACGATTGGCGCTGAAAATGAAAATTCGACCTTTAAAAGTAATGGTGCCGTTAATTTAAGTCTCGGCATTGTGACCATGTCCGATGCTAATCCGCTTGATGTCGCTAAAGAAGTGCGCGCTGAAGTTGCCAAAATGCAGCAGTTTTTACCGCAAGGCGCATCGTTGACGGTGGATTATGATGCCACCGTGTTCATTGAACGTTCGATTAATGAAGTTTACAGCACGCTATTAGTCACCGGAGCTCTGGTTATTCTGGTGCTATATATCTTTATTGGCCAAGTTCGTGCAACGTTAATTCCTGCGGTTACAGTACCTGTATCTTTAATTTCAGCCTTTATTACTGCTTATTTCTTTGGCTTTTCAATTAACTTATTAACTCTGATGGCGTTAATTTTAGCTATTGGGTTGGTGGTTGATGATGCGATTGTGGTGGTGGAAAACGTTTTTCACCATTTACAACGCGGAGAATCACCCTTATTAGCCGCTTATAAAGGCACTAGAGAAGTTGGGTTTGCGGTGGTGGCAACGACCGCAGTATTAGTCATGGTGTTCTTGCCGATTTCTTTTATGGAAGGAATGGTTGGGCGGCTATTTACTGAGTTTTCGGTATTACTGGCGATGTCAGTGATCTTCTCATCATTAATTGCATTAACGTTAACGCCAGTTATGTGCAGTAAGTTATTGCAAGTCAATGTGAAGCCTAATCGGTTCAACCTGTGGATTGATCGTCAATTTGATAAATTAGAAAATGGCTATCGTCGCATTGTCACCGTGGCTGTTAAAAAACGGTTTGTTGCGCCATTAGTGGTTTTAGGCTGTATCGCTGCCAGTGCCGGATTAATGAAAGTGATTCCCGCTCAACTTGCGCCACAAGAAGATCGTGGAGTACTGTTTGCGTTTGTTAAAGGGGCAGAAGGTACCAGTTACAACCGTATGATTGGCAATATGGATCAAGTTGAAGCGCGTTTATTGCCATTGTTAGGTAAAGGAGTATTGAAGTCTGTCAGTATTCAATCACCTGCATTTGGTGGTCGCGCAGGGGATCAAACGGGCTTTGTGATCATGCAATTAGAAGATTGGAATGATCGCTCTGTTGGAGCTCAGCAAGCACTGGGAATGATCAGTAAAACGTTGGCAGGTATTCCTGATGTACGAGTGATGCCGATGATGCCAGGTTTTGGTGGTGGATCTTCAGAACCCGTACAATTTGTATTAGGTGGCGCTGATTACCAAGAACTGTTTAAGTGGGCGACAAAGCTGCAACATCTTGCTGAAGATAGCCCGTTAATGGAAGGGGTTGATTTAGATTATGCAGAAACGACACCAGAGTTGTTGGTTAATGTTAACCGTGAGCGTGCGGCTGAATTAGGTATTCCCGTTACTGAAATTGCGGAAACCTTAGAAGTAATGCTTGGCGGTCGCAGTGAAACAACCTTTGTTGAGCGTGGCGAAGAATATGATGTTTACCTGCGTGGTGATGAAAATAGCTTTAATAGCTCAACCGATCTTAGTCAGATTTATCTACGTGCAAAAAATGGCAATTTAGTAACATTAGATACCGTTGCATCTATTGATGAAGTGGCGTCAGCTCAGAAGTTAAGCCATAACCAAAAACAGAAATCGATCACCTTAAAAGCGAGTCTTTCTGATGGTTATACTCTTGGTGAAGCGCTTGATTTCCTTGATCAGCAAGCAATTGATAACTTACCGTCAGATATTTCGATTGATTATGCTGGTGAATCACAAGACTTTAGGGATAACCAAAGCAGTATTGCAATGGTGTTTGGATTAGCGCTATTGGTTGCTTATTTAGTGCTTGCGGCGCAGTTTGAAAGTTTTATTAACCCGCTGGTGGTGATGCTAACAGTACCAATGGGTATCTTTGGTGGTTTAGCTGGATTATGGATCATGGGACAAGGTCTCAATATTTATAGTCAAATTGGTATGATCATGTTGATTGGTATGGTAACTAAAAACGGTATTTTGATCGTTGAATTTGCTAACCAGTTACGTGACAAAGGCATTGAGTTTGAACAAGCAATTGTCGATGCGTCAGTACGGCGTTTACGACCTATTTTAATGACCGCGTTTACAACCTTGTTTGGCGCATTACCACTGATTTTATCAACGGGGGCGGGTGCTGAGAGTCGTATCGCTGTGGGTACGGTGGTGTTCTTTGGAATGGCATTTGCTACCTTGGTAACATTATTAGTGATTCCAGCGATGTACCGCTTGTTATCGGCAAAAACTAAGTCACCAGGCTATGTTGAAGCGCAATTAGAAAAAGAATTGCAGCATGATTATATTGGCCGTATTAGTCACGGTGACTTACCTAAATAAGTAATAGGAGCCACGAGTAGCGAGTTTACGAGAGTAAAGAAACTCGCTACTCGCTACTCGTCTCACAATCAGTTAAACTCCTCTCCATAACAACTATCGAGTAAGTAAACTACAATTAAGTGGTTTATTACCCTGATCGACCTAAAGCCCTTTATAGAAGAAAAACATGTCACAACATTCTACTGACCAACAGAGCCCAAAAGGGGTTCGACTTAATAAATTTATCAGTGATACTGGCTATTGCTCACGCCGTGAGGCGGACAAGCTGATTGATCAGGGACGTGTAACCATCAATGGCACTGCGCCAGAAATGGGTATGCGTGTAATGGATAAAGATGAAGTATTGGTTGATGATAAACCACTACGTAGCAAAGAACGTCCAATTTACATTGCACTTAATAAGCCAACAGGTATCACCTGTACTACCGAGCGCCATATTGAAGGTAACGTGATTGACTTTATTGGTCACCGTAAGCGTATTTTCCCTATTGGTCGTTTAGATAAGCCGTCTGATGGTCTTATTTTCTTAACCAATGACGGTGATATCGTTAATAAAATTCTACGTGCGGGTAACTCGCATGAGAAAGAATACGTTGTTCGTGTTGACCAACCGATCACGCCTGAATTTATTGAAAAAATGTCATCAGGGGTTGAGATTTTAGATACAGTTACTTTGCCATGTAAAGTGACTAAAGAAACGAATTTCTCATTCCGTATAGTGTTGACTCAAGGCTTAAACCGTCAAATTCGTCGTATGTGTGAAGCGTTAGGTTATGAAGTGTATAAACTTCGTCGCGTACGTATCATGAACATCACTATTGATGGCTTACCAAACGGTAAATGGCGTTATTTAACTGAAGCTGAAATTGCTGAAATTCAACAGTTAATTTCACAATCAAGCGGTACTGAAGAAGCATCAAAAACCGATGCTGAAGGCCGTACGATTGCTAAAGCAACAGATGCGAAGTTGTATGATCACCGTGCGCAAGAAGCGCGTAATGAAAAACATGCAGCTGAGAAGCAGTTTAAAACTTACCGTGGTACTGGTGAGTTTAATCGCCGTCCCGATGGTGCTAACCGTAGCAGTCGCACCAACGAAGATCGTCATAGTCGTAATGAAAGCCGTGGCGGTCGTACTGATGCCCCTCGCCGTAATAATGATGATCGTCCAACACGTACTTCTGCGCCAAGCCGTGATACGAAGCCAAGTTTTGGCGGTAAGAGCAATGGTATTAAGAAGTGGAAATCAAAGCGCGAAGAGTAACAGTGCGTTGTTAGAATCGAGATAGCGAGTTTCGAGAATAAAAGAAAAGCGATAGGCGAGAGTCTATCGCTTTTTTTGTTGGTGTAATCCCGTCATTCCCTACAGTGAGGTTACGAACGAGATAGGGAATCTACTATCCGCGTGTTGTAAAGTTATTATTTTCACTGGCTTCTTTGTGGCTCAATCACGCGTTGAGTAGATCCCGGATAGCTTCGTGCCTCAGCTTCTGGGATGACGGATAATGGGCAGAGTGAATGCTCGTCTCACCCCGTTATTCCCTACAGTGAGGTTACGAACGAGATAGGGAATCTACTGTCCGCTCGTTGTGGTGTTATTGATTGTGGTCGAATTTTGGTATGTTTTTGTTGGTGTATTTAAAGCTCAATCACGCGTTGAGTAGATCCCGGATAATGGGCTGAGTCTCGATACTAATAATCTCGATACTCGTCACAGCTCTTCCTCGCCTTTCTTTCCCTCGCTCATATCTTATCTATTATGCTATTCTGCACAGTTAGTTACCTCACTTGGGTAACATTATATTTAACAATATTCAGGGATTAAAAATGAAAATTGTCGCGGTAACGGCCTGCCCAACGGGCATCGCACATACCTATATGGCTGCGGATGTACTTAACAAAACCGCGCATCAGATGGGAATTAAAATTCAAGTCGAAACCCAAGGTGCGATGGGGATTGAAAACTTTTTAACCGCCAAAGATATCGCAGCTGCAAATATTGTTTTAATTGCTTCGGATATTGAAGTTGAACAGCGAGCGCGTTTTACCGGTAGCCGCATTCATTGTGTGACGATAGAAGAAGTATTAGTTGATGCAACCGCAGTGATTGAGCGTTGCCAGCAATTGTGTCAATAATTTTCATGCTAATAAAATAGGCCATAACACGGCAGGGATAACGGATGTTAGAGCGACGGATCACCTTCTATTGCGGCGCAGCAGGTTTGCCTTCTTACCAACTTAACCAACTGAAAAAACTGACGGGTTATTTTCAATCACAAGTTGAGTTATTTAATGTGAGCCAATTGACGCGCGCGCCAGTCTCACAGCCATTAAAAATGTTGTCGTTGGCGAATAAACCCCATGCGTTATGCCAATTAATTATCAATGGTAACGATGCTGAACTTGCGAACTTGGTGTTAACCGACGTTATTGCTCAATATGCACTATCGCTGACACAATACTCACCCTCGATACCATTTAAGATAAGCTTGCCACTAACCAGTATTGGTTGGGCTGATGGCGGTAAGAATCATAAAATAGACACCATTACGCAATTAAGCCAGATGCTGGTGGCGCAACAGGCAATTACTTCTGAACAACAACCCGCATTAAAACAAGCACTATTGGCTCGAGAAAATATTTCTGCCACTGTTATGGGGCCGGGTATTGCCTTGCCACATGTGATGCATGAAATGATTGCAAAACCGGCAATGGCGATTGCGTGTCACCCTCAGGCGATTGATTGGGGATCATCTCGCGGTAATATTAGCCGTGCAATTGCGATGATCTTGCCAAAGCCGCCACCTAAAGTCGTGATCATGGCCTTTGCGCAGTTTTCAAAATGTTTATTAAACGAAGATTATTGTACGGCATTAACATTGGCTCAACAGCCTCAAGAATTAAAAGCATTAATTGTTGAAGCGTTAAGGTAGCAAGGCTAGGTGACACCTCGATATTCCGATGGCGTACGGCCGGTTTTATTCTTAAAAACACGACAAAAATAATTCACATCGACAAACCCGCAGCGGCTAGCAATTTCAGTTAATCGAAACGGGTATTGGCGTAACATAAATTTGGCACGTTCAATTCGTACCCAACAAATATAATCAGCGAGTCGCATATGACCTTGTTGACGAAATAAACGCGATAGGTGATTGGGTGTAATGTTAAACCGATTGGCAATCGTGTCACGGCTAATGGCGCGGTGAAAATTTTCTTGAATGTAAATACAGATCCCTTGATACAGATCTTCAGTACGATTTTTTGATTGGTGCAACGGAACATGGAGCATATTTTGAGTATAGCTGAGCAAGGCTTGCAATAAATGCTCATCCATCGGTTGCTGTTGATGCTCTGTCGCTAACATATTCAATGCTGTTAAAATGGGATCAACCGCATGCCCTGTCCATGCTTGAATCGAGTGTTTTTGGACATCATAAAACTTGGGGCTATCTTTGGTTTTACTGACTAAACTAAAGCCTAATTGACGCTTACCAAACAGCAAACTCAACACCGAACATTCAGTATTCCAGCTTGGTTGGTTCCAACTGTTGGGCGGAATATAGATAGCATCGCCCCCCATTAAACTAATCTGACAAATACCATTATCACCATCATCGAGTTGGTTAATATATTCGCCTTTTAGCACTAATTCGAGGCGTGGAAAATTTACCTGATAGCTAAATTGTGGTGGTTGAGTTTTACCGCCAGCAAACCAAATTCGATTAAAACTTTCCCGTTCCGTCAACACAGAATCAATTAAATTAAAGAAAACATTGTCCATGGTATTCACTTTATGTTTGGAATGGTGGTAGCAGGATTATTAGTTTGTGCTGAATAAACCGATTAAGTTTTGTTATAGTGCTGTCAGTTAGCGTATGGCGTCAATAATAATGGTTGATGCCATACCATAAATATCGTGAGCAATAATAAGAATAGGACCTGACAATGACTGACTCTACCCGCACTGTCTTTTTTAAGATGGATAACGTGATCCAAGATTATGCTTGGGGCAGTGTAACATCAATTGAACAACTGTTTGCTATTCCAAATCTAGATCAAAAGCCACAAGCTGAAATGTGGATGGGTGCCCATGCTAATGGTTGCTCAGTGATCACGGTTAATGGTGAAGCTGTCCGTTTAGCTGATTTTATTGCCACTGATCCTAACGCAATTATTGGCGCAGAAACTCAAGCTAAATTTGCTGAGTTGCCATACTTATTTAAAGTGTTAGCGGCTGAAAAAGCGTTATCAGTACAAGTGCACCCAAGTAAGCATCAAGCTGAAATTGGTTATGCAAAAGAAGAAAAAATCGGTATTGCGCGTAATGCCGCTAACCGTAACTACAAAGATCCTAACCATAAACCTGAGCTAGTGTTTGCGTTAACCCCTTATCAAGCAATGAATGGTTTTCGTGAGTTAGCTGAAATCGTTGAATTATTTACCACAATCAATCTCGATGTGATCAGCGATCTTGTTAATACTTTTGCAGCTAATCAAACGGATGCAGGTTTACGATATTTCTTTGAAGCGATGTTATCACTTGACGGTGAGCGTAAAGAGGCTGCGGTTAATGGACTTTTAGCGTTCTGTCATGAACATAAAGATCAGCCATTATTTGCGTTATTGATTGATTTATCTGAGCAATACCCTGGTGATATCGGCCTGTTTGTTCCATTAATGTTGAACGTATTAACATTACAACCAGGCGAAGCGATGTTCCTAAGTGCATGTACTCCACATGCCTACATTAAAGGAACTGGCCTTGAAATCATGGCTAACTCAGACAATGTGCTACGTGCTGGTTTAACGCCGAAATTTATGGACGTGCCGGAGTTAGTTGCTAATACCGAATTTAAGAGCATGGCGGCGAATGAATTATTATTGGCGCCAACAATGGTTGCTGGTGGCTTAGATTACCAGATCCCTGTGCCTGATTTTAAATTTAGCGTCTATAAGCAAGTTAATGATATTGCATTACAAAATACCAGTGCTGAAATTTTATTTGCGATTGATGCACCGCTAACAGTGACGCATCAAAATGGTGAAAAATTGACGCTTGAAAAAGGCCAGTCAGTGTTTATTCCTGCTTATGCGAAGGCATATTCAGCGCATTGTGATGGTATGTTTGCGCGAGCGTATAATTAAGTCGCGAGTATATTAGTAGTGAGTTTCGAGTTATGGAGCTTGCGAGATTAAGCGATGGGTGCAGGCCTGTCGCTTTTTTTATACCCATTCCGTCATTCCCTACTGTGAATGTTCGCCCCAACCCCGTCATTCCCTACAGTGAGGTTACGAACGAGATAGGGAATCTTTCTCTCGCTCTTCCTTTCTGTGATCTATCGCACTAAAAAATCCAACATCCACACTAAGTAAAGCCTTATTTAGATAGTTATAAAAATAATTTGATAATCATTTTTTAAAATATCGACATAGAATAATAAATTTAAGTTGTTGAAATAATTATTTTTTAAATGTATTTCAACCTGTTTTATATACAATAAAAAATATGAGTGATAGCTCACACTGATAGTTTAATGTTACAAATTTCCAGTTAAAGCCTGTTTTGTACTCTACTTTATCCCCTTTAAAAAAACGACAATATTACCATGCTGATGACCAATACAATGTCATCGAGCCCATAATAAAATTATCGGGGATAGAATATGATTACCACCCTCATCAATGAGCAGTTGATTAACATCAACCTTAAAGCGACCACTAAAGATGAAGTGTTTGCTGAAATGGCAGATATTTTAGTTCAACAAGGTCGCGTTGCGGATAAAACCCAATTTCTAGCAGACATTCAAGCACGTGAAGAATTAGGTAACACAGGTTTTGAAGATGGTGTTGCGCTACCACACGCTAAGAGTGCGGCCGTTATTAAACCTGCGGTTGCGATTGGTGTTAGCCGTACCGGTATTGAATACGGCGCAGAAGACGGCTTGCCATCAAAACTATTTTTCATGATTGCTTCTCCTGATGGTGGTGATAATCACCATATTGAAGTATTGGCTGAGTTGTCATCAAAATTGATTGAAGATGGTTTTATTGACGCCTTTCTAGCTGCAAAAACACCTGCTGATGCATTGGCATTGTTGCTTGCTGAAAAACAAGCGGTAGCAACATTACCCCAAGATAAAGGCTTATTGATTGGTGTTACAGGCTGTCCTGCGGGTGTTGCACATACTTACCTTGCAGCAGAAGCATTAGAAAAAGCGGCGGCTGAATTAGGTTACGAAATCAAAGTTGAAACTAACGGCTCTATTGGTGTTAAAAACTCACCAACAGCGGAAGAAATTGCCCGTGCAGAAGCGATCATTGTTAGTTGTGATAAGCAAGTCGATATGGATCGTTTTGCAGGTAAGAAATTAATTAAGACGGGCGTAAAAGCCCCGATTAAAGACGGTAAAGGCGTTATTCAACAAGCATTAGTCGCAAAACCATTTGATGCTAATGGCGATGGCTTAGATGACGGTGAAAGTAAAGTTTCTAAAGCCCGTTCTGATTTATACCGTTTCCTAATGAACGGCGTATCACACATGATTCCGTTTGTTGTTACTGGTGGTTTGTTAATTGCGTTGGCATTAGCAATTGGTGGACAGCCAACGGATGCGGGAATGCAAATACCAGTCGGTAGTATGTGGCAAAAAGTCCTTGATGTTGGTGTGGTCGCCTTTACATTAATGATTCCAGTGCTTGCAGGTTACATAGCGTATGCGATTGGTGATCGTCCAGCATTAGCACCGGGCTTCATTGGTGGCTGGATTGCAAATAACGGTTCATTTTATGGCGCAGATGCAGGTACAGGTTTTATCGGTGCCATCATTGCAGGTCTATTAGTGGGTTACTTTGTACGTTGGGTTGCAACACGTAAATACCACAAATTATTACAGCCATTAGTGCCGATTCTTATTGCACCGATTACAGGTACATTATTCATTGCAAGTGCGTTTATCTTTGTTATTGGTGCGCCAATTGCTGGTCTAATGCATACCATGAACACCGTACTAACTGAAATGAGCACAGGTAACGTTGTATTACTGGGCATTGTTCTTGGTGGTATGGCTGGCTTTGATATGGGTGGCCCATTTAACAAAGTAGCATTCTTGTTCTCCGTTGGCATGATCGCCAATGGTCAAACGCAATTTATGGGTGCGATGGCATGTGCGATTCCTGTAGCACCGCTGGGTATGGGGTTAGCAACGATTATTGGTCGTAAACTTAATATCTTTGAGCAATCAGAAATTGAAGCAGGTAAAGCGGCGGGTGCAATGGGCTTGGTCGGTATCTCTGAAGGTGCGATTCCGTTTGCTGCGCAAGATCCAATCTCCGTTATTCCAGCAAACGTATTAGGTAGCATGGTTGCAGCGGTAATGGCGTTCTCATTTGGTATCACTAACAGCGTAGCTCACGGTGGTCCCGTGGTTGCATTACTAGGTGCAATGAACAAACCACTGCTTGCACTAGTATGTATGGCAACAGGTATGGTAGTGACAGCGTTAGTTGCAGTATCACTGAAGAAATTCCGTAAAGCAAAAGCGGATAAAGTGTTAGCGGTAGCGTAGAGGTTTCGAGGGGCGAGGAAAAGCTAGATTACGAGTATATTCGTAGCGAGTTTCGAGTTCTACAGATTACGAGATTAAGCGATGGGTGTAAGCCTGTCGCTTTTTTGTTGTGGAAGGGGAATAAGGGACGAGGTTTAGAGAGTTCGAGTATATTCGTCGCGAGTTTCGAGTTCGCGATAATGGATCTCGTTACTCGTTACTAATGATCTCGCTACTCGCCACTGTACTTCCTCGAAACCTCGCCCCTCAAACCTCGCTTTTACCTTATTTCCACTGGCTTCTTTAAGGCTCAATCATGCGGTGAGTAGATCACGGATAGTTTCGTACCTCAACTTCCGAGATGACGAACAATAGGCAAAGTCATTCCAGCACTAATGATCTCGCTACTCGTCACTGCTCTTCCTCGCCCCTCGCCCCTTAAAACCTCGCCCCTCAAAATCTCGCTCCTACTTTATTCCTTGCTTTTCAAATCACATCTTTGCAGTATGTATTAATCACCATAATTAAAAATGCATGTAAGCATAGATATCTCACAGGGGAAGTCATGGCCGGAAATTCCATAGGACAATTGTTTCGCGTTACCACTTTTGGCGAAAGTCATGGGGTAGCATTAGGGTGTATTATTGATGGTTGCCCACCAGGATTAGCGCTTACTGAAGCAGACATGCAACACGATCTTGATCGTCGTCGACCTGGCACCTCAAAATATACGACTCAACGCCGTGAAGCAGACGAAGTTAAAATTTTATCAGGTGTATTTGAAGGTCAAACAACAGGTACTTCAATTGGATTATTAATTGAAAATACCGATCAACGTTCCAAAGATTATTCTAATATTGAGAATTTATTCCGCCCCGGTCACGCTGATTATACTTACCACCAAAAATATGGTGTACGTGATTACCGTGGTGGTGGTCGATCATCTGCACGTGAAACAGCAATGCGGGTTGCGGCGGGTGCTGTTGCGAAGAAATACCTTAAACAAGTACATGGTATAGAAGTATGTGCTTACTTATCCAAAATGGGTGATGTGAAAATCGATAAGGTTGATTGGCAGCAAATTGAACAAAATGCCTTTTTCTGCCCAGATGTAGATAAAGTCGACGCCTTTGATGAACTGATCCGTCACCTTAAAAAAGACGGTGATTCGATTGGCGCTAAAATTACCGTGGTTGCTCGTAATGTGCCTGTCGGTTTAGGTGAACCGGTATTTGATCGCTTAGATGCGGATATTGCCCATTCACTGATGAGTATCAATGCTGTTAAAGGGGTTGAAATCGGTGATGGCTTTGATGTGGTTGAGCAGCGGGGCAGTGAACACCGTGATGCCATGACATTACAAGGGTTTAAAACTAACCATGCTGGTGGCATTCTTGGTGGTATCTCATCAGGGCAAGATGTTATTGCGCATATTGCTCTAAAACCGACTTCAAGTATCAGCGTTCCAGGTGAAACAATCACTAAGCAAGGTGAGTCAGCCGAAGTTATCACTAAAGGTCGTCATGATCCGTGTGTTGGTATTCGTGCGGTGCCGATTGCTGAAGCGATGTTAGCGATCACTCTCATGGATCATTTGTTACGTCACCGTGGTCAAAATGCCGATGTAGTAACAACAACGCCGAAGATATAGATATAGGTTTCGAGGAAAGAAAGTTTCGAGATTACGAGTGTATTAGTTAGTCACCACTCATCACTCGCTACTGCCTTTCCTCGTTTCTAAAACTTGATACTGTTTTGCTTTTCCTGCTTTTCCTGCTTTTCCTGCTTTTCCTGCTTTTCCTGCTTTTCCTGCTTTTCCTGCTTTTAAGCTCCTGCTTCTTCAAATTCAAAAACAGGTAAACTCCAGCTAAAGAACACTGCCGCCATACGCAAACTAAAGCCAACAACCAATGTTGTTAATGTCGTAATATCTGCTGGTACATTAAAGTGCAGCATCGTGACGTACATAATGCCTGCGAGAAAAGATACTGACGCATAAAGTTCTTTGTGTAATACCATTGGTTTGCGACGAGTGATCATATCGCGAAGTAATCCACCAAAGACCCCCGTAACGACAGCCGCCACAACACAGATAATTGGCGATAATCCCATAGTGATAGCCACTTGGCAGCCAATAATACTAAACACAATTAAGCCGATGGCGTCGAGAATGATGAAAATCTTATGAAAACGGACCACCCATTTGCCTAAAACGGTTGTTAATAAGCCAGCAAGACAAGTAATAACTAAATATTGAGGATGCGCGACCCAACCTAAAGGATAATGCCCAAGTAAGATGTCTCTCACCGTACCACCACCAATAGCTGTAGCACTTGCGACTAACATAACGCCAAACCAATCCATACGACGTTTACCTGCGGCGAGTGCGCCCGTCATTGCTTCTGCAGTAATACCAATAATGTATAAGATAGAAAGTAGCATAATAACTGTGATGGCCGTTGTTAATCATGAAGATAGGGCATTGTAATAGTGACGGTTCTCGACTTCTAATGAAAAGAATTTAGTATTGGATGAATTGAGCTCATGTGAAATGTATTTTTATTATTTGCAGTGAATATTCTCGTTTTTCGTCATTCCTTACAGAGACATGACGAATATGATTGAAACGTTCAAGTAAAATACCCCGCGTGTTATAGCACTACTTTTTTGCTTAATCGCTCTGAATGTTTAAACAATATATAATTCGTCGACCAATTTAAATAGTATGCAAATGAATAAAATGAAACTAGATACAAATCATGACTATAACGATCTTATTCGTTTGTTTAATTCAGTCTTTTTAGAGCATTTAAATACTGAATTATTATTAGGCGGTGATGAGCCTATTTACCTTCCAGCCTCTGAAGAACGCCCGCACCATCAGATTATCTTCGCTCGTGGTTATTATGCCTCAGCCATGCATGAATTAGGGCATTGGTGTATTGCAGGTGAAGCGAGACGCTTATTAGAAGACTATGGCTATTGGTACCAACCCGATGGACGCAGTGCTGAAGTACAAGCCGCTTTTGAAGTGGTTGAGATTAAGCCACAAGCTATCGAGTGGATTTTATCTGCCAGCTGCGGATTTAAATATCAGGTTAGTTGCGATAATTTAAGTGGTAACTGTGAACCAGATAGAATTGGTTTCACTTTAAAAGTACGCGAACAAGTTGTCCATTATTTAACAAATGGTATTCCAGAACGTGCCAAAATGTTATCTGATGCGTTTCGTGAATTTTATGGTATAGCACCGCTAACTGTCGCTAATTTCCCCAAACCGATCCTATTAACAGATCATGTTTAATAACAAGGATAGAATATGATCCACGATTATGAACAAAAACTATTGCAACTTATTGATGACAATATTGATAGTGCAACGGATGATGAACTATTTGCTGGTGGCTATTTACGCGGCCATATCTCACTTGCCGCTGCGGATTGTGAACAGCAAGCCATTGATGATATTATTGTTATGCAACAAAAAGTAAAACAAAGCTTGTGGGATGCTAGAAGTGAGTTGAGTCCAAGTGATTGGTTATTAGTACAGCAATACAGTGATAAATTAATGATATAATTGCATGCTTTTGCATGGGGTTACGGTGAAAATTAAAATAAGTGCTTTGTGGGTGCGTAGCATATCCCAAGGGCGGTAGCGTATTTATAATTTGAGGTTATATGAAAATCTTAGTTACAGGTGGTGCAGGCTTTATTGGCTCTGCCGTTGTTCGTCATATTATTAATAACACTCAAGACAGTGTTGTTAACGTAGATAAATTAACTTATGCGGGAAACTTAGAATCATTACTTACCGTTGAAAATGATGATCGTTATGCCTTTGAGCAAGTAGATATTTGTGATCGTGCTGAGTTAGATCGTGTATTTGCTGAGCATCAACCTGATGCGGTAATGCACTTAGCCGCTGAAAGTCATGTTGATCGTTCAATCGATGGCCCTGCTGCATTTATTGAAACCAATATTGTTGGCACCTATACCATTTTAGAAGCCACTCGCGCTTACTGGAATCAATTAGATCCAACTCGTAAATCAGCATTTCGTTTTCATCATATCTCTACTGATGAAGTGTATGGTGATTTGGAAGGTACCGATGATTTATTCACTGAAACAACATCGTATGAACCATCAAGTCCGTATTCTGCATCAAAAGCATCAAGCGATCATTTAGTGCGCGCATGGCTACGTACTTACGGTTTACCAACGATTGTCACTAACTGCTCAAATAATTACGGCCCTTACCATTTCCCTGAAAAACTTATTCCGTTAATTATTCTTAATGCGTTAGACGGTAAAGCATTACCTGTTTACGGTAATGGTATGCAAATTCGTGATTGGCTATATGTAGAAGATCATGCATCAGCACTTTATACCGTCGTGACTAAAGGTGAGATTGGTGAAACTTATAATATTGGTGGTCACAATGAAAAAGCCAATATTGAAGTGGTAAAAACTATTTGTTCATTGCTTGAAGAGTTAGTACCCAATAAACCGCAAGGCGTAACTGAATACCAAGATTTAATTACTTATGTAACAGATCGCCCTGGACATGATGTACGTTATGCAATTGATGCTTCTAAAATTGCCCGTGAACTTGGCTGGAAACCTGCAGAAACTTTTGAATCTGGTATTCGTAAAACCGTTGAATGGTATCTAAGCAATGAAAAATGGTGGATCCGTGTATTAGATGGCTCATACAGCTTTGAACGTTTAGGTACTGATACAAATAAGAGTGAAGGAAAATAACATGAAAGGCATTATTTTAGCGGGCGGTTCAGGCACTCGTCTTTACCCCATTACTCGCGGTGTTTCAAAACAGTTATTACCTATTTATGATAAACCAATGATTTTTTACCCATTATCAACACTAATGTTAGCGGGTATTAAAGATATTCTGATCATTACTACTCCTGAAGATAATGAAAGCTTTCGCCGTCTATTAGGTGATGGAGCTGATTTTGGTATTAATCTTGAGTATGCGATTCAACCGTCACCAGATGGTCTTGCTCAAGCTTTCTTAATTGGTGAAGAGTTCATTGGTGATGACAGTGTTTGTTTGGTGCTTGGTGATAATATTTTCTATGGTCAGTCATTTAGCCAAACATTATTAAATGCAGCTTCTCGTGAACATGGCGCATCTGTATTTGGTTACCAAGTCAAAGATCCTGAGCGCTTTGGTGTGGTTGAATTTGATGACAATATGAAAGCTATTTCTATTGAAGAAAAACCAGAGCAACCTAAATCTAATTATGCCGTAACTGGGTTATATTTTTATGATAACCGTGTTGTTGAAATGGCTAAACAAGTAAAACCGTCACATCGTGGTGAACTTGAAATAACGACACTCAATGAAATGTACTTAAATGATGGTTCGTTAAATGTAGAGTTATTAGGTCGTGGTTTTGCATGGTTAGACACTGGTACCCATGAAAGCTTACAACAAGCATCTTCATTTGTTGAAACAGTACAAAATATTCAAGGCTTAAAAGTCGCTTGTTTAGAAGAAATCGCATGGCGTAATGGTTGGTTAACAACAGAGCAAGTGCAGTTATTAGCTGAACCAATGATGAAAAATGACTACGGTCAGTATTTAATGCGTGTTATTTCTGAAGAAAAATAAAAAGTGAATGAATATGGTGAAAGTATTAATTACAGGTAGCAATGGTCAAGTAGGTAGCTGTTTAGTTAAACAGTTACAATCTTGTCCTGAAATTGAATTTTTAGCCGTAGATAGAAACGAACTTGATATTACCTCAGAACAAGATGTAATAAAAAGTGTTAATGAGTTTCTACCTAATATTATTATCAATGCGGCGGCTCATACCGCTGTTGATAAAGCAGAAGATGAAGTTGAATTATCTTATGCTATAAATCGAGATGGATCTAAATATTTAGCGCAAGCTGCAGATCAAGTTGGTGCTTCAATATTACATATCTCAACGGATTATGTTTTTGCAGGAGATAAACAAGGTCTGTATAGCGAATCGGATCCAGTTAACCCACAAGGTGTATATGGCGAAAGTAAATTAGCGGGTGAAGAAGCCGTTATTAATGCTTGTTCTCGTCATATTATTTTACGTACTGCGTGGGTGTTTGGTGAAGATGGCAATAATTTTGTAAAAACAATGCTTCGTTTAGCACAGCAAAGAGACTCATTAGGTATTGTTGCTGACCAGTTTGGGGGACCAACATATGCTGGTGATATTGCAGCAGCGTTAATTACCATTGCAAAGGATATAACTGTACAAGGTAACGATTTCGATAAAACTAAGTACGGTATTTATAACTTTTCAGGTTTACCTCACACAAGTTGGTGTGGCTTTGCTCAAACTATTTTTGATAAAGCAGTAGAACAAAAAATATTGAATAAAGCCCCCATTGTGAAAGGTATTAATACTGAAGATTATCCAACACCAGCTAAACGCCCTGCCAACTCAAAGCTTGATACGCAAAAAATCACTAATACATTTGAGATTCAAGCTAGTGATTGGCAGCGTGCTTTAAATCAATTATCCGATTATCAATAATCGTTGAGAATAAATAAAATGAAAATTATAGATACAGAAATACCTGAAGTGAAAATTATTGAGCCTAGTGTATTTGGCGATGAGCGTGGTTTCTTTATGGAAACTTGGAATCAAAAGAAGTTTGAAGAACAGGTAACAGGTAAACCAACGCAATTTGTGCAAGATAATCATTCAAAATCTAAAAAAGGTATTTTGCGTGGGCTACATTACCAGACAGAGAATACTCAAGGTAAATTAGTACGGGTAGTTTCTGGTGAAGTGTTCGATGTTGCAGTTGATATACGTAAAGATTCACCTACATTTGGTAAGTGGGTAGGTGTTTACCTTTCTGCTGAAAATAAACGTCAATTGTGGGTGCCCGAAGGCTTTGCACATGGTTTTTATGTAACCAGTGATGAGGCTGAGTTTGTATATAAGTGTACAGATTATTATAATCCATCAGCCGAACATTCTATTTTATGGAATGATCCAGAAGTTAATATTCAGTGGCCATCAAATATACTGCCAATTTTGTCTCAAAAAGATGAGTTTGGTATTAATTTGGTAAAAATAGAAAGATTATAAAATGATTTTAAAAATAAAATATATATTTACATTGCTGTTTAGAATTCTTTTTAATGAACGTTTTTTAATCAAAAATCTAATTAAAAGAGATATTAGTTCCCGGTATAAAGGATCTATATTAGGAGTGTTATGGTCATTAATTAATCCTCTTATAATGTTAGCTGTATACACATTTGTTTTTAGTGTTGTTTTTAAGGCTCGATGGGTCGGTGGTACAGGTAGTAAAACTGAGTTTGCTTTACTACTATTTTCTGGATTAATTATATTTAATATTTTTGCAGATTGTATAAATAGAGCCCCTACTTTAATAACATCAAATCCTAATTTTGTGAAAAAAGTTGTTTTCCCGATAGAAGTATTACCATTAGTTGTAATAGGATCCTCTCTATTTCAATTTATAATGGGTTTTATAGTATGGTTAGCATTTTATTTTATATTTTTTGGCTTACCTCATCTAACTATATTATTACTTCCTTTGACAATATTACCATTAATATTCTTTAGTTTAGGAATTACGTGGTTTATTGCCTCTATTGGTGTGTATATTAAAGATATCTCTCAAATGACAGGCGTAATTACTACTGTATTGTTATTCCTTTCCCCAATTTTCTATTCTATAAAGATGTTACCTGATTTTTTTCAAAAAATAATGTTATTAAATCCATTAACATTTATTATTGAATCAAGTCGAAGTGTGATGATTTGGGGAGGCGGTATCAATTGGAATGAATATTTCATACAAATATTTATTTCTATAGCCATATTCATTGTTGGTTATATGTTTTTTATGAGAACGAAAAAAGGTTTCTCTGATGTACTCTAAAAATATTATTGAAGTAAAAAAAATATCAAAATATTATCCTGTATTTGAAAGTCCGGTGAGGAGGCTTAAGCAGGTTATATTAGGAAAATCAATCGTAGAAGAAACAGATTTTTGTGCTTTAAATCAAGTTGATTTTGCAGTTAAAAAAGGTGAAGTTGTTGCGATATTAGGAAGTAATGGCTCTGGTAAATCAACATTACTTCAAATGATTTGTGGTACATTAAATCCTTCTAAAGGAAGTATTAAAACGTCAGGTCGTATTGCCGCATTATTAGAATTAGGGGCAGGGTTTAATTTAGAATATACAGGACGTGAAAATATAGTTCTGAATGCATCTATTTTAGGGCTTTCGGAAAAAGAAATATTTGACCGTATGGATGATATAATTTCTTTTTCTGAATTAAAAGAATATATTGATCAGCCAGTGAAGAGTTATTCCTCTGGTATGTTTGTACGTTTAGCATTTTCAGTTGCCGTGAATGTGTATCCAGATATATTGATTGTTGATGAAGCTTTATCTGTAGGTGACGCAAAATTTCAGGCTAAATGTATAAATAAAATACAAGAGATAATAGGAAATGGAACAACGCTTCTGTTTGTTAGTCATGACGTAACTGCTGTAAGAACTATTTGTAATAGAGCTATCTGGTTAAATAAAGGTAGCATGATTATGGATGGTGATGTATTTGATGTCTCAAGTAAATACATGGAATATATGCTTGATGATGATAATAGAGATATTAATTCATTTATAAATGATGAAATTAACAAAACATCCTTAAATGAAAAAAGATCAGATAACACTGATATAAATGATTTACCGACTAAAGATGATCAAAAAAACCTTAGTTTAAATGCAGCTGCTCATTGGGGAAAGAATAAAGGTTGTATTAAAAGAGTAAAAATACTCGATAAAGAATTAAATGATAAAAAATATTTTGATAAAGATGAAATAATTAAGTTTTCAGTGGATTATAAATTACCTATTGAATTGAAAAATAACTCAACTTCTGTAGCATTTTCGATTAAAAACATGAAAGGTGTTGATCTTATTGTTGGAGTAAGCGAAATAATTCCTATTGAGTCAGAAAATACTTTATTAAATACAACATTTACTTTAAAAAATGAATTAGTACCAAATGATTATATTTTGGTAATTGCTTTAGAAGATACTTCTTCTTCAGAACCATGTTATTATGAATATATAGAAGGGGCAGCATATTTTAAAACAGGTAGTAAAAATAAACTTCACGGTATTTTTAATCCTCAGATAGATATAATTACTAAGGTAATCGTAGATGAATATAAATAGTAAAAGTTATTGGGAGTCAAGATTTAAAAAGGATTGGATAGAACATGGTGGTGAAGAACAATCTAAATTTTTTGCTACTGTTATTTTAAAGTCACTAAATAAGCCATTAATATCATTTTTATCTCGTGATGATATTGTGATGATCGATTGGGGATGTGCTACAGGCGATGGAACATCTATTTTTCATCAACATATTAATAAAAATATTGTAGGTGTTGATTTTTCTAATAATGCAATTAATAAAGCTTCTGAAAAATACCCCCAAATAAATTTTAAATGTGAAAATTGGCTTAGTCCTGAACTTGAATTACAAGATAAATATAATGTATTGATATCATCAAATACACTTGAGCATTTTGATGAACCTTTTTCAACTCTGTCAATAATTAGTGAAAAAATAGAAAATATGTTAATACTTGCTGTCCCTTTTGAGGAATATGAAAGGATTAGTGAGCACTGCTTTACATTTGATGGTAATAATTTACCTTATATATTTAATAATAAATGGATATTAAGCTTTGTAGACGTAATTGACTGTACAAATTTAAATCCTACATATTGGAATGGTAAGCAAATTGTACTTGTATACTCAAAGTTAGAATGGTTAAAAGAACAAGCATTTAATGCTGATTTTTTTTATAATATCAACAAACTGCCATCAATCAAAGCTAGATTAAATGAATTGGTTAATGAGATCTAAATTATTAAAAGTTATTTTAATCAAAATACGATCTAAGCATATTTTTTGATGTGGCAATAATAAAATTTGTGTGCATACGCAGATAGTAGAAACTAAACTTGGGTGATATTACATGAGTATTAAAGAAATTATCAAAAAAAAATATAAAGAGCTTCCATATAATTATAGGGTAAAATGTTCAAAAATAATTTGGTATACAAAAAGAACTGATGCACTAATATATAAAATAAAGAGTGAGTTATTTAATAGATTTGAAAAAAATAAAGTTAGCAATAACATCTCGAGTAATATAGTTGATAATATTATTTCACATAAAAAAGAGGTAAATAATTCTATATATGATTATTGGGATATACAAGGAGATCTATTTTTAATTAATACCGTATTTAAAAATACATCAAAAGATAGCTACTTTGTATTTCCCGTTATAGATTGGCATTTCCGAGTACAAAGGCCTCAACATATTGCACGAGAATTAGGTTTACTGGGACATAAAGTTGTTTATTTAACAACTACGTTTAATTTATCAACTAAACCTGGTTTTAAAATTATTGAATCTCCAAGTGAAAATATTTTAATTTGCCAGCTTAATTTTAATAAAAAACACATTAATATATATCATGATAAACTAGATAATGATGATGTTGTTTTTCTACTTAAAAGTGTAAATTCAATTAGAAGCACATTTAATATGGGCTATACTAATTCATTAGTAGATCTTCCATTTTGGTCTAATATATCAATAAAATTAACAGCAAATAATGTTATTTATGATTGTATGGATCATCATGCTGGGTTTGAAAATAATACGCTAGATATGTTAAATGAAGAAGAAGATCTTCTCCTTCAATCTGATCTTGTAATTACTACTGCTGAAAGATTATCGAATATTATTTCTGAGAAAAGAGATAATATAATAATAAGAAATGCAGCTGAAGTTGATTTCTTTTCTAAAAAAGACCCTCGAGTTTTGTATGAAAAGAAAAGAAAAACAATTGGTTACTATGGAGCTATTGCTGAATGGTTTGATATAGAGTTATTACGTATATGCGCAAAACAAACTCCTGAATATGACTATTTGATAATTGGTAATGTTACAACAGATTTAAAAGGTGTTGATAAATTAGATAATGTTAACTTTATTGGAGAAGTACCTTACTCAGAACTTCCTGCTTATTTAAATTCTTTTGATGTATGCTTAATTCCATTTAAGCTTATCGAGCTTACATTATGTACTAATCCTGTAAAAGTTTATGAATATTTAGCTGCTGGAAAACCAGTTGTCTCGACAGCAATGCCTGAAGTATTATTAATGGCTGAGCATCTTCATATTGGTAATTCTCGAGAGGACTTTGTTAATAAAATTCATTCTGCTTTAGATGAAGTAGGAAATAAAGAATTATCTGATAAACGTCGAGGTTGGGCTTTGACTCAAGATTGGTCTAGTCGAGCGGAGTCAATAGTTGAAAATGTTAAATTATTAAATAATGAAAAATCTCATATAAAGAAAGTAAGCTTAGTTGTACTAACTTATAATAATCTTGAATTGACTAAAGATTGTTTAAATGGAATTGATAAAAACACATATTATCCTAATTATGAGGTGATTATTGTTGATAATATGTCGACAGATGGAACAAGAGATTTTTTAAATAAAAAATATTCAAATAAGGATAAATATAAAGTTATCCTTAATGATGATAATTTGGGATTTTCTGCCGGCAATAATATAGGTCTAGCTGCTGCTGATGGTGATATTCTTATTGTTATAAATAATGATACTTATCCTGCACCATATTGGTTGTCTGGAATAGTTGAAGCTTTTAACTCTAATAATAATTTAGGACTTTGTTGCCCCATAACTAATAATATTGGTAATGAAGCAAAGCTGAATATTGAATATGATAGTTTTAATAATATGAATATATTTGCATCAAACCTGTGTGCAAATAATATTGGTAATCTATACTCTGTAAATAATATAGCATTTTTTTGTGCAGCATTTACACGAGATGTTTATAAGACAGTTGGTCCAATGTGTGAAGAATATGGCCTTGGTTTTTTTGAAGATGATGATTATTGCGCACGTGTACGTGAGCTCGGCTTTGATATTTCGATAGTCGATTATTCTTTTGTCCACCATCATTTATCAGCCAGTTTTAATAAATTAAAAGATAATAAAAAAGAGCTATTGATGCTCGAAAATAAAGCTATATTTGAATCTAAATGGGGATCTTGGGTTCCTCATAAGTATAGACCTGGCGTTCATTAATTCTTTATGGATGATAGGTGAGAAATCGCCTATCATATTAATTAAATCATGATATTAGTTTATTTGTCACCAGTACCTTGGAACAGCATAGCTCAAAGGCCACATTTCTTTATCGAATATTTTTTATCTAATGGTTTTAGTAAAGTTATTTGGATTGAACCAACTCCTTCTCGATTTCCTAAAATTTCTGATTTTAAATCTAAAATTATCGGTGTTGAAGCTAATAGTTTTCAATTGCCTGAAGGAGTCGTCGTTCTAAAAGCTAATAAGATAATTCCAATTGAACCATTGAGTAGTATTTATAATATCGTTAACTCGTTATCAATTTCTATAATTATAAAAAAAATCAAGGAAAATATAGAACAATCATCTGATATATTTTTAGTTAGTGGAAAGCCAAGTTTATTGACTGAGGAAATAATAAAAAAAATAAAGTTTAAAAAAATAATATATGATGTAATGGATGACTATAGTCATTTCTTTACGGGTAGAGCTTCCTCAAAAATGCAGTTATTATTAGAAAGAGGAATGAAAATAGCTGATATTACTATGTTTTCATCCTCATCACTATATTTTAAATATAAGAATATAACAAAAAAAAGTATTTTAGTTAAAAATGCTTGTAGTCTTGGTTTCTATAATAAATTTGAACATAGTATAAAAATAAAGGATGAGGCATGTATTGTTTATGGATATGTTGGAAGTGTTGCAAAATGGTTTGATTGGGATTTTATATTTAAATTAGCAGGCTCTAAGCCTAACTCTATTATACGAATTATAGGTCCTATATATACGGAAATCCCATCGTTATCAAAAAACGTATTTATTGAACCAGCAATTGAGCATGAGAAGGTGGCTAAAGTAATGGGAGAATTTGATTACGCACTAATACCATTTAAATGTAATGAATTAACTGAGTCTGTCGATCCTGTAAAATATTATGAATATGTGGTGGCTGGACTTCCTGTTATTACAACCCCATTTGGTGAAATGAAATATAGGATAGAAAGTAATAATGCGGTTACTCTAGATATGCATTTACAAGGTTTTGAACCTATTCAAGGAGAAAGTATCTTCTGGAACGATCGTTTTGATAAATTACTAGATTATTTAATATGAAAAATTTATTATCTACTCTAGAATTAAAGTTGTTAAAAATTAATTTTTATTCTTAATAATACTTGATTACTATCTAGCCTCTGCCAAGATTAATAATCTCTCTGATATCAGTGGTGATTTTTCGCCATATGTAATCAGCGTATCGAATATATTTCAACTCGAAACCTATAATTAAATCGAAATAGAATTCACCAAGATAGCGAGGAATATGTTTTTCTCTAATTGCGTTATATGTCCCTTTTATCGAATTTTTAACGTTACTAATCATAGTATCTATCCAATAAAATGCAGCCTCATATTGGTGAAGTTTTTTACCATTTTTTGTAATAAAGCATGAACAATATCTGCTGTTACCAGACCATTAAAACAGGGTAAACCATCTGATATGACGAATGTTTTTTCTTTTAAATGTTTTTTAATCTGTTGTTTCTTGTTTTTAAAACAAGGAACAACACTTAGCCGCACATAAATAGGATGACCTTCTTCATTCAAAGAAATCTCTGAGACTAAGGGTGTTTTACCTTCGGTATCACTCCACGTTTTCTATTTTGTTTTCTTCCAATATATGCACCATATTGTTTAACTTTCGATTATCATCATGCTTTTTCATCACTTGCATGAGCTTATGTTTATTCGTTATGCTGCGTTATAATAAATCCTTAATTTACGTTTAGTTGTAATGCTGAAATACTATTTTTATCCTGATTGATGGGATATCATGTAGTTAAAGGTGATTTTTAATGAGCAAATAAAGTATTGGCTGTCAATGATATCTGATGGTGCCACTTATTACATTGATCATGATTTAAGTCCACAATAGCTTTTAGAATCACAGTTAGGATAAACGTAACTATTTTTCCATCGAAGATAAAATAAATGTTCTCTATATTAGATTTCTGTTTCGTATATTTGCATAAATTCGGGTATAGAGAAGCCTTTCTGAAGTTGGATTGAATTTTTAGGCATAATATCACTTCTATACTTTAATGTCTTGATGTATAAGAGATAATTTAGCAGTAGCTATTAAATAGTGGTAACCAGAAAATAATATACAGTGAGTACTTTGTTAAGCCAAATAGTAATTCTAAATGGAAAAATATTTTTATCAAAATTATTACTCTGATTCTATCAATTATATCTTGGCTCTTAATTGAAAAGCTGAGTAGTTTAAAATGTAAAAACTTAAATTTAATAAAGGTTGTTTTTTATGCGAAAAATTAAGATCTTATCTGTTTTTGGTACAAGACCAGAAGCTATAAAAATGGCACCTGTTGTTGAACAATTAAAATCGGATAATCGTTTTAACAGTAAAGTGTGTGTAACAGGTCAGCATCGTCAAATGTTGGATCAAGTTCTAGATTTATTTGATATAAAACCTGATTACGACTTAAATATAATGAAATCAGGTCAAGATCTTACTGATGTCACAACTGCTATTTTATTAGGTTTACGTGATGTATTAACAGAATATCAACCAGATTATGTTCTTGTCCATGGAGATACTGCAACAACATTATCTGCGACCTTAGCAAGTTACTACCAACAAGTTAAGGTTGGTCATGTTGAGGCAGGTTTACGAACTGGTAATATTTATTCACCTTGGCCAGAGGAAGGTAATCGTAAGTTAACAAGTACATTAGCTAATTTACATTTTGCTCCTACAGAGACTTCAAAGTCTAATTTAATTAATGAAAATATTAATTTAGATTCCATCATTGTAACTGGTAATACTGTTATTGACGCTCTTTTAATGGTTAAAGATAAGCTATCAAATGCTCAAGAACTACAAAATAAATTTTCTGAAACTTTTCCTTTTCTAAAAGCTGAACGAAAAGTTGTATTAATTACTGGTCATAGAAGAGAGAGTTTTGGTGATGGTTTTGAGCGGATTTGTAAATCAATTATGCTTCTTTCTGAGAAATATCCGGATGTTGATTTTATTTATCCAGTACATTTAAACCCTAATGTACGTTCAGTTGTAAACTCGACTTTAATTGGAAAAGATAATATCTATTTAATTGAACCGCAAGAATACTTACCATTCGTATATTTAATGGATCGTTCTAATATTATTCTTACAGATTCAGGTGGTATTCAAGAAGAGGCTCCTTCTCTTGGTAAGCCAGTTCTAGTTATGAGAGATACGACTGAACGACCAGAAGCAGTTAAAGCAGGTACGGTTAAACTTGTTGGAACGGATGAAAATAAAATTGTAACTGAGGTTTCTTTATTATTGGATGATCAATCGGCTTATGAAAGTATGAGTTATGCTCATAATCCATATGGAGATGGTAAAGCGTCAACTCGTATTGCAGACGCAATATTCAAATTATTTTATAGCTGATTGTTTTTTAGGTGGTACTGGAAGTAACTTTTCAGATACCATCTAAAATGTTTAGATAAAATATGTCTATTATTAAATGCACCTTTATGTACAGCTTTTATATTAGGTAGATACATGAGGTGCATTTTTTTTTGTTTAGCTCTTCGACAAATATCAACATCTTCGAAGTACATAAAATATTTACCATCAAAGCCATTTAATGTTTCATATGCTGATTTAGTAAATAAAAGGAATGAACCTGCCGCCCAATCAATAATTGTGGGTTTTGTTATTTTTGATTTATTGTATGCATCATTACGTGTTGTTTTACTTATAAGTCCCATTATGGGACCTAAAATAGTCGGAAACTTTTTGATAGATAATTCAGGTTGTGTGAAAGAGATATCATGATATAAATCGATAGTATAAATATCAGAGGTTGTTTTATTTACATTTTTTTCTAATTTTTGAAGCTCATCTAATGTGATAGTTACATCAGGGTTAATAACTAAAAAATAATCCTTATTTGATATTTGTTTTGTATTTTGTAAGTAAGAAAAGATGTAATTATTATTACAACCAAAACCAAGTCCATAGCTCTCATCAATGAGTTGGATATTATATTTATTTGTATAGTTGATTAATGCAGTTGAAGCTTTTGTATTTGATTTAATAACAATATTGTACTTTTTTGAAATTAAAGCTAGTTCTTTGTTATCAATAATCATTTGGTCATGATGGTGATTAATTATACTTAAAAAAATCATTATAATTTTTTCTCTTGATGATATCCGGTTGGTGAATTTTTAATTATTTCGATAACACTATCTTCATCAAATGTTTGACAAGCATTATCAAGTTCAATGAATAAATTTTTCATCTCATCCCAGCTAAGTTTATCTTCCATTGCTGTCATAATTTTAGGATGTGTTGTCCCTTCAACATTATTTCCTATTAGTAATTCTTCATATAATTTTTCACCAGGTCGTAAACCTGTGAATTGAATCTCTATATCTCCATCTTGCTCTGACTCTATTTGTTCAGAAAATCCCATCAGATGAATCATACGTTTTGCTAATTCAAGAATTTTAACGGGTTCACCCATATCAAGAACAAAAACTTGTCCATTTTTCGCCATTGCACTTGCTTGTATAACAAGTTGTGCCGCTTCAGGTATGAGCATAAAAAAGCGATTAATATCAGGGTGGGTGACTGTAACCGGCCCACCTTTACTGATTTGTTCTTTAAATAGTGGAACGACAGAGCCTGAAGAGCCTAATACATTGCCAAATCTTACCATAGTGAATATTGTATTGTTTTGACGATCAGCTAACGATTGTAAGACAAGCTCGGCCATTCGTTTTGTTGCACCCATGATATTTGTTGGTCGAACGGCTTTATCAGTAGAAATTAGGGTAAAGTTTTTAACACCAGCATTAATTGCGGCTTCTGCGGCGGCTAAAGTGCCAAATATATTATTGCGTATACCTTCTATAACATTATCCTCAACAAGAGGAACATGTTTGTAAGCGGCCGCATGGAATACGGTATCAATGCTATGTGTTACCATCAAGCGTTCGATATGATTTTGTTTCTGAACGTTACCTAATGCTGAAATGATTTGAGTTGCCGTATTAGTATGTAAAGCATAATTTCTTAATTCTCTATCAATAGAATAGAGATTGTATTCATTGAGTTCAAACAGCACTATTTTTTTTGGGTGCTGCTTTAGTATTTGACGGCACAATTCAGTGCCGATTGAGCCGCCAGCTCCTGTTATCATTACATTTTGATTAGTAATGTTTTTTTGTAATAATTCAATATTAGGGGCTACTTGCTCTCGTCCCAATAGGTCTGAAATGTATAAATCTCTAATTTCAGTTGATTTTGCTTTTCCTGATGCAATATCTTCAACTGATGGAACTGATTGTATTGCAATCGGCCAATTGGATGTTTTTTCAATAAGTCGAAGTCGTTTTCCTGGAGATACGTTTTTTATCGCAAGTAATAATTTTACTGGCTTATAAAGGTTCTGTAGTTCGGTGAATTCACTACTATGGTGAACGCGTAATCCGAAAATAATTTGTCCTACTTTGCTATAATCATCATCAAGGATTATAACGGGATGATATTCTGAACCACTAATCAAAGCATAAGAAAGCTCTCTTCCTGTCGATCCTGCACCATAAATAAAAACATTCGGTTTTTTTCGACGATAATAATGGTAATAAATTGTACGGATCATTATTCGAGGGCCACCTAATGTAATGATAGCAAGCCCAGCATAAATTAAAGGTACGCTTCTTGGTATAAATGCTTGAAAGAAAAAACCACAAAATGCGAGAGTAAGAGATGATATAAATACTGAGATAAAAATATAGCCAAGAGCAGGTAGCATCATAAATCGAAGAACAGCACGATACATACCTAGACGACTAAAGCAAACAATAGTTATGGTTGTTGTAATAAAGGCCGAGACGACTAGAGGTGGATTAATTGAGAATAACCACTCATTTAAACGAATCGCGGTTGCAAGATAAAGAGATACAATAATAGCTACAATATCATAGCCTATTGTTACTATTCGTTTATTTTTTCTTTTTGCACTAAGAAGTACATGTAATGGCTTTATCATTTAGAATGCTTTATTTTTAATCTTAATAGTGTATTTTATCGTAAAAAATACAGATTGTAATCTGGTCATACTACTTTTTGGCATTGTAATAGACATTATTATAAATAGAAGGACGGGATTTGTTGAAAAATGTATTAGTAACTGGCATTACAGGATTTTTAGGATCATCCATAAAATCGAAATTATGCTCTTTGGGTTATCAAGTTGTAACTACTGGACGAACGACTAATTCTTATTGTGATGTAGAGTTTGATTTAGAAAAGCCATTTGATTTGGTAAAACAATTAAAAAATATTGACGTTATTATTCATAGTGCAGCTATTGTTCATGTGATGAAGAATAAAAAGATGGCAGATGAAAATTATCAAAAAGCAAACTATGAAGCAACAATCGAATTAGCCAAACAAGCTGTTGAGGCCGGGGTTAAACGTTTTATTTTTATTAGTAGTATAAAAGTTAACGGTGAAACAACAACTGGGCGTTTACCGTTTTCTTCATCTGATCAACCTTCACCCAAAGATGCTTATGGTTTAAGTAAAGCAAAAGCAGAGAAGGGATTATTAGAATTAGCGAAAAAAACTGGATTAGAGGTAGTAATTATTCGTCCACCACTAGTCTATGGCCCAGGAGTGAAAGCCAATTTTGCTAGTTTAGTAAAATTAGCAACTAAATGTATGCCATTACCTTTTGGCTCCATTAATAATAAACGAAGTTTTGTTTTTATTGATAATTTAACTGATTTTATTACTATGACGGTAAATCATCCCATTGCGGCTAATCAAATATGGCTAATTTCTGATGATGAAGATTTATCGACATCTCAATTATTGAGATTAATAATTGAATATAGCCAATCAAAAGCATTTTTATTTAATGTTCCTCGATGTGTTTTTGTTAATTTATGTGAATTGTTCGGTAAAAAAGACATAGCGGAGCGGCTTTGTGGCGATCTCCAAGTTGACATTAAGCATACAAAAGAAGCTTTAAATTGGACTCCACCATATACTGTTCAACAAGCGATAAAAAAAACAGTGTTATCTTTTATTAGTAAGAATTAATTATGCATAAATTTCAATTATATAGATATATTGATATAGCACTTTCTGCTATTGGTTTGCTTATTGGGTGGCCAATTCTTTTGGTTATCTTAATTATTGGATTTTTTGACTCTAAAAAACCTATTTTTTTACAAAAACGTGTAGGGTTATATGGTCGCGAGTTTACATTAATTAAATTTAGAACAATGTCGATTGGAACAAGATCTGTTGCAACTCATATGGTTGATGCATCATCTGTGACTAAATTTGGTACAATTTTAAGAAAAACAAAATTAGACGAATTACCACAACTCATTAATGTATTATGTGGTGATATGAGTTTTGTTGGTCCTCGGCCATGTTTATTTAACCAAGTAGAATTAATTAATGAAAGAGATAAACGTGGTGTACTTAATGTACTTCCTGGTATTACTGGATTAGCACAAGTTAGTAATATTGATATGTCAGATCCAATATTATTGGCTAAAATAGATCAGGAAATGATTAATAGCTTAAGTATTCATCAATATTTCAAATATATTTTTCAAACAGTATTCGGAAGTGGTTCTGGGGATAATGTTATAAAAGATCGAAAATAAATAAAAGCCCAGCTTATAAAATAAACTGGGCTTTTTTAGTAAGGCTAGAAATTACTTAGCAATAACTTGAGTTACTGTTTCTACGTTTAGCTCAGGAACAATGATGTCAACACGACGGTTCTCAGAACGGCCTTCAGCTGTGTTGTTAGGAGCGATTGGATCTAGCTCACCACGGCCTTCGCTGATTACGCGATCTGCACCAACATTTAGGTGAGTACGTAGTGCGCTAGCAACAGCTTCTGCGCGCTCTTGAGATAGTTTCTGGTTGTATGCTTCAGAACCAGTGCTATCTGTGTGACCAACAACTGTAATTGTTGCGTCTGGGTATGTGTTTAGACGCTCTTCGAAAGGCGCTAATTTGCTTGCGTCGCCAGCAGTGATTGCAGTGCTATCGAATGCGAAAGGAACGGTTAGCTTTAGTTCTTCGATTGTTGCTACAGATACTTGATCAACATAAACAACTTCTGGAGCAACAACTGGTGCTGGAGCGCCCCAATGGTATGCTAGTGTTGCACCAACGAAATGAACATCAGTTTTTTCTGTCTTGTCTGAGCCTAACTTAATGTCGTGGTAGTATTGGTAATCAAGACCAGCAGATAAATTCTTCGTAATAAAGTAATCCATACCTAAACCAGCAGTACCAGCCCAACCATGAGATTTCTCGTCACCTAGGTTTTTAGTATGTGCGTCGTAGTAGTAAGTACCACCTTTTACGTATAGATCTACATTTTCAGTAACGTTGTAAGAGAATTTAGCTAGAATATCTGCACCTTGAATACGTACTTTTGCATCAGTACCTTCAACTGTTGTTGAACCTAGGTGTGTATAACCAGTTTCAAGTGCAAACCATGGTGTTACTTTATAACCCATGAAAACACCGCCAGCTAGATTGTCTTTATCTAGGTTAATGCCTTCACTGTGTTTTAGATCGTAAAAGCTATTACCTAAACGAGCACCAGCATAAAATGTGTTATCTGTTGCTGCATTTACTGCGCCAGATACAAGAAGAGCAAGAGGTAGTACTAGAAAAGTTTTTTTCATAATATTTGCCGTATTTTCCTAATTGTAATAAATCCGACTTAAGCCGGTAATAATCGTACTATTCTATGACAGTACTTATTGTTGATATTACTAAATAGCAGATATCAACTTGATATATTTCACACATAGTAATGCATTTTTTTTGAATAACATAGTAATTAAATGGCGTTTTATTAAACTTAGCATTTAAATTGTAACAAATTGTTAATTAAGGATTGTTACATGCTAATTTGGTATGGTTTTAGGCTTTGTAATATGCTTATTTATATTAAGTACAGCTTTTTGTGCATTTTAGCCAATTCATGGTAAAAGTAATTAAATGCTGTGTGTTGATTTTTTGGTGTAAATTATTATAAGTAGTTAATGAGATAGGTGCTTTTATTGATATTAATTTGTAAGAGAGGGAATTCGACAGTTAAAGGGTAAACTGCCGAATTTTATTAAGAGTTACATTTCGACGTCTTTTATATAACGGATATAGGCATTACGTAAGTGTTGAATATTGGCGTCAAAATACGCTTTAGTTAAACGATTTTGCCCTTGGTATTGACGCGTAAGATTATGTTGTAAATCATTTGAACCACCAAGGCCGGTATTAATATTATTATGACCATCAGCACCAACACGGGTTTGTAATGTATAGGTGAATTGATCGATACCTCGCACCTGAATATAGCCAGGTTTCATATCTCGCCATGGTGTTAATGGGAATGAAATACTTAAACTTAAGAAATTTTCATAATCATTACTGCCTTGAGCTTTTGATGTTAAATAACTAGCACTTAAACGAGCATCACCTAGCCAGTGGCTTGATGTTGCCTTGATGCCTTGATCTCCTTGCCAAAATTCTCCACCTTGCAGTTCTAACTGCCAATTCCATTCAGGTTGAGAATATAAATAGTGAGCTAAGCGCACACCTTTATCTTCCTTTTTATTGAATGATTGATCCTTATCTTTATGACTAAATTGGCTAACTTTAAATCCTAAGCTATGTTTGCCTTCAGGTGAGAACCAATTTGTTTCATTCATCCCCCCCCAATAGCTGCCATACATATAGCCACCACTAAATTGAGTCATTATATTTTGTGGTAATTTAAAGGCTTGATGTAAGAAAATACGATCTATTTCATTGTCGTAGGCTGAATTACCCCAAATTTCTCCTGCTTTAAAATCATCACTTTCGTCTATTGGTAAAGTATGGCGAATGTCAAGTGCTGCGCCTTGCCATAGTGGAGTATATAGGTTTGTACCAAGCGCGAGAGAGTAATCAAAAAAGCCATATTCAGTCGCTGTTCGATGTGCTAATTCAGGAGATAATATTATTTGGCTACGACCAAAACCATTATTTTCTTTTTGAGTTAACCATTGTGTTTGGCTAAATTGATTTTTAGCATTATAGCTATTGAAAGATAGTGATGGGTTATGATCGCCCGTTAATAAAAACTGACGATAATCCGACATATTACTGTTAATGGTCATCATCGGAATGCCATTAGTTAATATGATTAGCTCAACGTGCTGCTTATTTGCTTCTTTTAGTTTTGCTGTTGTTGCAAAATCGGCAAAGGTTTTTGTACTGGTATTTGTAGCAATAAGGCCTAATGCAACCCCAACTCCATCGATTGGATTATGGTTATAGCGACGGTTTTCAAGGGCTATTACTAATTTACCGTTTTGTTTACCAAGTTGAAGATTAATAAAACCATCATTTTTTAATGCTGCTATTAAGCTTTGCAAGTTACTGTTTTTATGATTGTCTAATTGCTGGTTTACAGCGTGTTGAAGGTGTTGTTGATTATCAACAGATAAGTGTTGGCGTTTGTTAGTTTTATAGCCCAATAGCGGAACTGCGGCATTAATCCCCCATACGGATTGATCACTATTTTTATGACCAGTGTAAAGTTCATAATCAATACTTAATTGAATACCATAAGGTAATAAGCCCTCAGGTGTGAATAATTTAGCATTAGCGTTAAATTTACTGGCATCATACTCGCCAATGACTTGCATAAAAGGTAATGGTTGCCATTCTGCGCCACCAAAAGGACCATCCATAATTCCAAAGGCTAAATTTGATTGGCCATAACCCGCATTTAATCGTAGATTTAAATTATCAAAGGTTTTATCTGCCACAATATATTTAGTATCAAAATTATTTGCTTCACCGCCTAAATCTTGAATACCGACGGCTAAATTTATCCCCGTGTAATTATAAACAAAGGGCAGTTGATATTTGAATGATGCCGAGAGATCGCGAATCCCGCAATGAGTATCAAAATAACCATTGCAATCATAAGTATTAGTTACAATTCGTCCGCCGGCTTCTAACCCTTTGAAAACACCAGCAGCAAAAAACCAATCATCCAAGCTAGCAATACTGTTGTTATAAGGAACCCCTTGATGAAACGAGAGGTTAAAATCTCCATGATCAATAACTTGAGCATTAGGGATAAACATCAAACCGGTATAACTTTGACTTGATGGTAAATTATCTACTGAAGATGCTTGAGCAATAGAGCTAAAGCTCGCTGTGATGGCTAGAGTTAATAGAGAGAGTGGAATTGACGATTGGGGCCGCATAACAGACATCCGTGTAGAGAAAGAATAAATTATGAAAGGCACCTAATACAGGTGCCTTTTTATTATTACAATAAAGAGTAGAATTTAAGAGTTAACCGTTAGGATTTTGGCCGTCATCACCACCCGTACCACCTGTTGGTGGCGGTACTGGTTTACTATCATCTGGTACTGGAATTGCTGGTGATTTTTCAGGTAATGTTATATCAGCGGCTGGATCTTTTTGCACATTCGTTGCTGTTTCTTTTACGTCAAGGAAAATGATTTCATCTGTTGGTGTATCTGTACCGACTGCTGGGTAGAAAGGATATTCAGTTGTAACGGATGCTGTAATTTTTGTTGTTACGTCAGCAATCTCTGTAATAAGTGCATCTTGAGGAAGTGATGTTAAGGTATCTGATAATACCATCGTAGTTGCCATTAGAATGCCACGATCTTTACTATCCTTCGGTAGTGCATTAATTACAGTTTCAGTATCTGAGAATAAAGCGGTTATATCAGTGATTGAACCATTATTAACTAATTCATCTAAACCAAGTTCCTCAAGTGCTTCTGTTGCTGCAGCAACTGTAAATAATGCACCATCAAGTTTTTTTGTTAGGTAAGTTGTTAATGGTGAAGCTGTGATGAGTTGACCTTTTTTCGCTAAACCTTTAGGTACAGTGTATATTACTTTATTCATACTTTTACTATTAGTAACATCTTTCGTGTTTTCATCACCCGTAAAAGTAAAAGAACAAAGTGATGGATCTTCAGTAATATTCTTGTCTTCTGTTATTACTTTACCATTGTGAGCGGTACGTGATGCTAATGTACCTGTTTGATCATTACAGTTGTATTTTACAATCATATTGATAATTGCAGGATCAAACGCTTGTAATGTTTGGGTGTTTTTTCCACCATTATCAACGCTGTTATCGTTGCCACCACAACCGACAAGCAATACACCAGCAATCATTGTTGTTAATAATTTAATTTTCATTTTATTCCCTAAATATAATTAATAATGTTGAGTTATTTGGTGCTTTTTAAGTTAATGCCTACTCTGCAATAACTTTTGTTACCGTTTCAACATCAATTGCTGGAGCAATAATATCTACACGACGGTTAGCTGCTCGGCCTGCTTCTGTATCATTTGAAGCAACAGGATCTGACTCACCACGGCCTTCACTTAATACACGATTTTCACCAACATTTAGATGAGCACGAATTTCTTTAGCAACCGCTTCAGCACGCTCTTTAGAAAGTGCCATGTTGTATTCTTCTGAGCCAGTGCTATCAGTGTGACCAACGATAACAATAGTATTATCTGGGTGAGCACTTAAACGCGTTTCAAAAGGAATCAGATGTTTAGCGTCACCAGCTGTGATTGATGCGCTATCAAAGGCGAAAGGAACCGTCAGTGTGATAGCGTCTATTTTTTCAACTGTTACTTGGTCAATATAAACAGGCTCAGCAACAATAACGGCAGCAGGAGCACCCCAGTGATAAACAAATGAAACACCACCGAAGTGAATATCAACACCACCTACATCATTGTAATATTGGTATTCAATGCGTGTAGAAATGTCTTTATTAATAAAGTATTCAGCACCAATACCTGCGGTTGCTGACCAGTCGTTATCACTGTTTTTTACACCAGCGCCAATAGCGTTCCAATCGTAATAATAAGTACCTGCTTTTAAGAATAAATCGATATTATTATTTAATGAGTAAGAAAATTTACCCACTAAATCGCCCCCTTGAGCTTCATAACTACCATTTATATCTTTAAGTTCGGCATTACCTAGATGTGTATAACCGCCTTCAACTGCGAACCATGGTGTTATTTGATAACCCATGAACACGCCGCCAGCAAAATTATCATTATTAAAACCGGTTACATCAGTAACCGCTTTATCCATATCTGACATATGACTTACACCAACCCGTGCGCCTACATAAAACGGATTATCCGTTGCTGCATTCACTGCTGTCGAAATAGCTAATGTAAGGGGTAAAACAAGAAATAATTTATTCATTCTAAGGCCACCCATGGTTAAATTAAGAAAGTAAATTGCAAAGCAATTATCGGCAATTATAAGCAATAGATGTTGATGTAATAAATGAATAATGTTGCTTACCTATGGTATTAGTAGTTGTTGTGATTTTCTTCTAACATATTGAGCATTGATTATGAAATTGTAACCTTTTTGACCGTTTTTTTGTTTTTTTATGGTGGGTATAATTATAAATTATAGTTTGTGGGTTAATATCTATATTGTTGTTTTTTATATCAATAAAATATTAAAAAATATTATTTTTCATTTATATTTTTATGTTATTAGTCTTTTATTATCTTTTTGTTTGTTTTTTGTTCGTTTGTGCTGTGTGTTTTTTTTATGTCAATTAAATTCCATTTAAACGTGATATTGATCACGAAATATAAGAGGGGATACTTTATTTATGCTACCGATGTCATTACTATATTCACGTTTATTTTGATTAATTATTCCTGTCTTTAAATGTGCACAATAAACAGCATAATTTGAATTTTTATAGCAATTGAAGAGCTGTAACTTTAGGGCGGTAGCTTGGCTATTGACTTATTGATATAGTGATTTAATTATCGCCGATTATTTATTGTGAATTTAAAATGACATTACAAAAAAAAATTATAATAACTGTATTAGCATCAACCATGTTAGTAGGGTGCACTATACCAGGTTCTAATTTGAGTCTTGATGGTAAAAAAATCATTGAGTCATCAGCATCTGATACTGATCTTTCTCAGCATGTTAATGTTTACCCATTATCAATGAATAATATTAATCAGTTTCAAGTTCCCGCGATCAATGCACAAGTAAACCCAACATTAGAAGCTAAATTATCAGGGTATGAATATCATGTTGGTGCTGGTGATATTCTTAATATTACGATTTGGGATCACCCTGAATTAACGATTCCTGCAGGTTCTTACCGTAGTGCAAGTGAAGCAGGTAATTGGGTCCATGCTGACGGTACTATTTTCTATCCTTATATTGGTAAAGTTAAAGTTGCTGGAAAAACGGTGACACAAATTCGAGTGGAAATTGCTAATCGTTTAGCAGCTTTTATTGAAAAACCTCAAGTGGATGTCAATGTAGCCTCTTTCCGTTCGCAAAAAGCCTATATTACGGGGGAAGTTAAAACTCCGAGTCAGCAAGCGATTACTAATGTGCCATTAACATTATTAGATGCGATTAATAAAGCTGGTGGTATTGGTACTGATGCAGACTGGCGACATGTAACCCTTACTCGTAATGGTAACGATCAAACCGTGTCTTTATATGCATTAATGCAACGTGGTGATTTAACCCAAAACCGCTTATTACAAAATGGTGATATTGTTCACGTGCCACGGAATGATTCGCAAAAAGTTTTTGTGATGGGTGAAGTTAAGGAACCTAAATTATTAAAAATTGATCGTGTTGGTATGAGCCTAACCGAAGCATTAAGCGCTGTCGGCGGCATTAATCAGTTAGAAGCTGATGCAACGGGTGTGTTTGTTATTCGAGCGATTAATCAGCAACAAAAGACATTATTAAATTCAGCAAGTGAAAAGCAACAAGTTGCCAATATTTATCAGCTTAATATAAAAGATGCGACAGCATTAGTTATAGGTACTGAGTTTGCCTTACAGCCGCATGATATTGTCTATGTTACAGCGGCCCCAATTACACGCTGGAACCGTGTTATTTCGCAACTTGTACCAACAGTTACCAGCTTCAACAATCTTTCTGAAGGTATGAATTACTATATGAATTTAAAGTAGAGATTTAAGAGGGGAAGGTAAAAGTAGGAAGAGAAGGTAAAGAAGGTAAAAATAGGAAAAGAAGGTAAGGGTAATCCTCTTCGCTCCTAAAAATCTCGTATCTGTTTTTTCTCGTTGCTAAAATCCTTGTCCTTGCTTTTTCTCATTCCTTACACCCTATTAATTCGAACCTATCTCTATGTTTAATAAAATTCTTGTTGTTTGTGTGGGTAATATTTGTCGTTCACCGTCTGGCGAACGTATTCTGCAAGTAAAACTACCGAATAAACATATCTCATCAGCTGGTGTTGGCACTGCAAAAAGTGGTTTAGTGGGCAAACCTGCGGATAAAATGGCGGCTGAAGTAGCACTTGCGCATGGTTATTCTCTTGAAGGTCATCAAGCACAGCAACTGACCAGCGATTTATGCCGAGACTATGATCTGATTTTAGTGATGGAAAAAGGTCATATCGACGCGGTAACCAACATTGCTCCTGAAGCACGTGGCAAAACGATGTTATTTGGGCAGTGGGTAGGTCAGCAGGATATTCCCGATCCCTATCGTCAAAGTAAAGAAGCTTTTGATCATGCATATGATTTAATCGAGAAAGCTGCAACAGCTTGGGCGAAGAAGTTGTAGAGTCACAGTTTGAGACTTGACTATAACCTCCGTCATTCCCTACAGTGAATGCCCGCGAGGGCGATAGGGAATCTACTATCTACGCGTTGTAGAGTTATTGAATTCACTGGCTTCTTTAAAGCTCAATGACGTGGTGAGTAGATCACGGATAGCTCGTCCCTCTCTTCCGAGATGACGAATAATGGGCTAAGTGAAGTTAGGAAGGCAATAGGGAATCTACTCACCACGCGCTGCAAACCATATTTAACTTTTGGATGATGCTTTGGCTATTCCTCATCTCTTAAAAATCTAACATCGGAATCTTTACTTCATGAGTATTGCTCAAAACCCTCAACCCAATACTTCCTCAGGAAGTGATGAAATTGATCTTGGAAAACTGTTTGGTATTTTAATTGATAGCCGGTGGCTAATTATTATTACTACTTTTATTTTTGCTTGTATTGGTATCAGCTACGCCTTATTAGCCACTCCTATTTATAAAGCAGATGCCTTAATTCAGATTGAACAAAAAAGCACAGGTATGCCAGCTCTTGGTGGAGATATGGCTGAAATGTTTGGTGGTGCTGAATCAAGTGCGACCACTGAAATTGAAATCATTAAATCGCGGATGGTATTGGGTGATACGGTTGATAAGTTAAACTTAACCACGGTTGCTACCCCTATTTATACCCCTGTTTTTGGTAAAGGTTTAGCGCGTTTATTAGGTGATAGCCATCAGATTATGGTTTCTCGATTTACAGTGCCAGCTAATACAATATTAACCAATGATGTATTAACTATCACCAATAGCGAACTGGGTGAATACAGTTTAGCAAACAGTGATGGCCGTGAATTACTTAATGGCAAAGTTGGCACATTAGCAACAAATAACGGTTATAGTTTATTTGTAACCCAGTTAGTAGGGGCTGATGGCGCAACGTTTAGTATTAATAATATTAGCCGTTTGAATGCAATTCAAGCATTACAAAAAGGGCTATCTATTGCTGAACAAGGTAAGCAAACCGGTATTTTGCAATTATCGATAACAGGTGAAAATCGAGCGAAAATTAAAAATATTTTAAATGATATTAGCCAAACCTATTTTCTACAAAACGTGGCGCGTAATTCAGCTGAAGCTGAAAATAGTCTAGTTTTTTTAAAGCAACATCTGCCAAAAATTAAGCAACAACTCACAGTAGCGGAAGATAAACTCAATCGTTACCGCCAACAGAATGAATCGGTTGATTTACCATTAGAAGCCAAAACAACCTTAGATACCATGGTGACATTAGAGGCACAACTAAACCAGTTAACCTTTAAAGAAAGTGATATTTCACAGCTTTACACTAAAGAACACCCTGCATATGTTTCTTTATTGGATAAGCGCAAAACTTTACTGGCAGAAAAGGCTCGCTTAAATAAGCGTATAGAAAAATTGCCAAAGACACAACGCGCAGTATTACGTTTAACGCGTGATGTTGAAGTTAACCAACAGATTTATGTGCAGTTGCTGAACAAGGTGCAAGAGTTAAGTATTGTTAAAGCAAGCACTGTCGGCAATGTCCGTATTCTTGATAATGCACAAGCATATTCACAAGCGGTAAAACCGAAGAAATCGCTGATTGTGGTATTAGCAACATTACTGGGTGGTATGTTATCTGTCGCTATCGTCTTATTACGTGCCGCGTTACATAAAGGTATTGAAAGTCCTGATCAAATTGAACAAATCGGCTTACCTGTTTATGCGTCTATTCCAATGTCAGATTGGCAATTGAATCTAAATAAAAAGCATAAACATCAGCATACAGCGACAGTTAAACAAACTTTATTAGCTGTCTCTAATCCTGCTGATTTATCTATTGAAGCATTACGTAGCTTACGTACTAGCTTGCACTTTGCGATGATGGAAGCCAAAAATAATATATTAATGATTTCTGGCCCAAGCCCTGAGATTGGTAAATCTTTTGTTTCAGCTAACATGGCAGCGGTTATTGCTAAAACAGGCCAACGTGTATTAGTGATTGATGCAGATATGCGCAAGGGCCGCATGGAACGACAATTTGGCACCAGTAGTAAGTGTGGTTTGTCTGATTACTTAAGTGGTCAGAAAGATATTACCGATATAATTAAACAACCGGGTATCGATAATTTAGATTTTATCAGTCGTGGTGATACTCCACCGAACCCTTCTGAATTATTAATGCACCCACGTTTTAGTGAATTAATGGTATGGGCTTCTGCTAATTACGATATGGTTGTAATCGACACACCACCTATTTTAGCAGTAACTGATGCAGCAGTCGTTGGTGCTCATGCAGGCACCACGTTAATGGTGGGCCGCTTTGAGCAAAGTGTCGTTAAAGAAGTTGAAATAAGTAAACAACGCTTTGAACAAAATGGCATTGAAGTTAAAGGCTTTATATTAAATGCCGTCGTTCGTAAAGCGAGTGGTTATTACGGTAACTATGGTTATTACCAATACAGTTATGTGAGTGATAAGAAGTAATTAACACCCCCGTCATTCCCTACAGTGAATGTACGAGTAAAACCCCGTCATTCCCTACAGCGAGGTTACGAGCGAGATAGGGAATCTACTCACAACGTGTTGTAGCGTTAATATTTTTAATTATTGTTGGTTGAGCAGGAATAATCTCCCTAGACCCTAGACCCTAGACGGGACCTATTCCTTACAACCACTGAATTACCCGTAAACTCGATTTATATCAAAGCATTAGTCTTTACGGCTAGTGCTTTTTTATATCTCAAATTTTAGATTTTATGTCTCAGACCTTTAAAAAAACTGAGATGACAGCGTGAAAAAAATCACTTTCTTCACTGTAGTATAGACGAAAAATAACCCCCAAAACACCGATGATACTCAATTAAGTGACACCATTCACACCCTCTTTTTCAGCGTAAAATTCATTTTATCAAGTTGGCCTTCATGAATACTGCTTATGTGTTTGTTTTTATAACGTCGTTTGTCACGTTATTTATCATGCGAAAAATAGCCAAGAAAATCGGCCTCGTCGATAAACCCAATGTCCGCAAATTGCACCAAGGGGTAGTGCCACTGGTCGGTGGGATCTCGGTGTATTTATCATTATTGATCGGTCTGACGTTTTTTCTACCCATCAGCCTTAACCTTGAACTCTATCTTTTATGCTCGGCTGTTTTAATTGTTCTTGGTGCGTTTGATGATTTCTTTGATATCAGCTTTAAAATTCGTTTGTTGGTACAAGCGGGCATTTCATTAGCGATGATTTGGGGCGGTGGACACAGCTTGCACCAGTTAGGTTACTTGATGGGCAGTGATAGCATTGAGCTTAATGAATTTTTTGGCGCACTGATCACCATCATTGCAGTAATTGGTGCCATTAATGCTTTTAATATGGTGGATGGTATCGATGGTCTATTAGGTGGTTTGGCGTCAGTAACGTTCACCGCACTTGGCGTCACCTTCTACCTGAGTGGTAATGACTATCTGGGCGAGATTTGTTTACTGATCGTCGCAGCATTGATCCCTTACATTATGCTTAACCTTGGTTTTCCTCTAGGGCGTCGGTTTAAGATCTTTATGGGCGATGCGGGCAGTATGTTTATCGGTTTTTCAGTGATCTGGATGTTGATCCGTGGCACGCAAGAGCCAAGCATTGATGCCTTTAAACCCGTTACTGCATTATGGCTGATTGCTATTCCATTAATGGACATGGCAACCATTATGATTCGCCGTATCCGTAAAGGTCATTCACCGTTCAAACCTGATCGTGAACATCTACATCATATCTGCCAACGCATGGGCTTATCATCATTGATGACATTATTTGTGATCTGTTTATTAGCCTCAATTTGTGCCGTTGTCGGTATTGTTGCTGATATTAATGGTGTCGCTGAATCAACGATGTTTATTAGCTTCTTAGTGATGTTTGCGGTCTATTTTACTGCGATCAATCATATTTGGCGTATTACGACTTGGGTCAATAAGTTGTTTGGGCGTCAAGAAGCGGCAATCAATAATCCGCAACAACATTAATTATCCTAATGACTACCATTTCAATAGAATACTAACGTTGGCTGAATGTTAGTGGCAGTCAGGGTCATTTTTATAATTAAATACTAATGATGGCTGAATAGTATTTAATTATTTAGTTTAGGAATTAAAACGAAATAATGAAGAGTAAGGTTGTAAGACATATTATTTATAGTTTAATTTTTACTTTTTTGAATGGTTTTCTTGCATTTTATATCAATAGAGTCTTTGGTGATAATTTAGGGCAAGGAAATTTAGGTATATTAAAATTATTCACCCAATTAGTCGCATATTTGAATTTAAGTGAACTTGGGGTAAGTGCAGCTTCTGCTGCTATTTTATATAAACTATTTAATGAAAATAATTATATAAAAATAAAAGATGTATTTAAAACAATAGATTTTTTTTATAGTAGAATAGCAGCAGGTATATTTTTTTTGGGGCTGATTTTACTTGTTTTTATACCATCCTTAGTATCTGAACCATGTAATAATATCTATTTTATATGGTGCTTGTATGTTGTTGCAACATCTAGTTCTTATTTATATGCTAAATATGTGATAATATTTAGTTCAGACCAGAATTATGAATATGTACAGTTGGTTAAAAATTCAGTAAAAATAAGCATTCAAATCTTACAAATAATATCTTTGAAATACTTTCAATCATTTGAGATTTTTGTTTGTCTTCTTGTTTTTGGAAATTTTTTTGAGTATATATTTTATTATATATTTTTTAAAGCCAATTATAAATTAAAACTTTCTAATTATAAGGCATCTATTAATGATAACTATTTAATAAAATCAACAAAACAAGTTTTTGTGCATAAAATTGCTGGTGTTTTAGTTTTAAATACAGATTATATTGTAATTGCTAAGTTTATAGGAATAAAAACTGTTGCGATATATTCAAGTTATATAATGGTATATCAATTTATAAACTTGTTTTTATCGAATGTTATATTAGTAATAAAACCAAAAATTGGTTTGTTAGTTGGGAAGTCATCAAAAGATGAAGTAAAGAAAATATGGGATATTATGTATATAATATCTTTTTTTGTTGCTTCAAATATTATTTTTGTTTTTTTTGTTAATATTAATTTTTTCATTAATTTATGGATGGGAAATGATTATTTATTGTCACAGTTAACGGTTCTGTTAATTACAATAAATGTTTTTATAGAAATAATAAGAAAGCCAATAGATATAATAAAAGATGTTTCTGGGTATTTTAAAGATATACATCTTCCAATAATTGAAGGGTTGTTTAATTTAATTACATCTATTATATTAGCAATATATATAGGGTTAAATGGTGTTATTATTGGAACGCTTATTAGTAATATTTTAATTATATTACTAATGAAACCATATGTCGTATATAAAGATATTTTTCATTTTTCATTCTTTGATTATATATTCAGAACAGTAAAATATATAATGATGTCTATAATTGTTTTTTATATATCATGGAATATAATTGGTTATTTAGCAATAAATGATTTAATTATGTTTATTATATCTCCTTTTATATCTTTATTGGTTTCTATGGTTATTTTTTATTTTGATATAATGTCAGTTATTAAGTTGAGAAAAATAAATGATTAAACTTAGTGTTATTATAGCCGCATATAATGTAGAAGTGTATATTAAAGAATGTATAGAATCGGTTATTAATCAGATAGATGAAAGTGTTGAAATAATAGTTGTAAATGATGGATCTACTGATAACACAGAAGAAATATTATCTATTTATAAGAATAATGTATCTATTTATACAAAAACTAATGGTGGGTTAAGTGATGCTAGAAATTATGGAATAGAAAAATCTTCTGGTGAATATATTACCTTTCTTGATGGTGATGATATATGGTTAGACCATTATTATAAAGATATTAAAAGTGTTTTATGTGATGATTTTGATATTGTAACATATAATGCTGTTAGAGGATTTGATTTTAAGAATGATAAATTAATTAAATTTGATATAAATAAAGGATTGAAAAGTGAATTCAATTATAAAGAGTGTATTAGCCAAACAATAAAAGTAGGGAATTGGTATTCTTGGGCAAGAGTTTATAAACGATATCTTTTTGATAATATAAAATTTCCTGTTGGGAAAAGATATGAAGATTTAGCAATAACACCGCTTTTGTATTTAAAAGCAAAAAAAATTAATTTTTTAAATAATGAATTAATTGGCTATAGAATAAACCCAAAGAGTATAACGAAAAATGTCAAGATGTCTGATGTTGATGATATTTTTATGGCGATCAAAAGTATTATAAGTGATGAAAGATTATCAAATAAAGATAAAAATATTTTTTTAGCAAGAATGTCTCCATTTATGAGATTGATTAATGTAAATATTAATCAATCTGATTTTTCTATAACTAAGGATTTAAGAATGTTTATTTTAGCCAATATGGATTTGTGGTATAAGATTAGATATTTAAAATCAACAATAGAACTTTTTTTCCCTAATGTTTTTGTTTTATTATCTTCATTAAAGAAACATTATGAAAGTAAGTAATTTAAATATCAGACAAATAATAAGTGTTTTTGTTTTGTTTTTTTTGATTTTTATTGAGTTGTCAGTTATATATTTAGGAGGAGAGAGTAATTCTTTAGAATTATCATATTTTGTTTTTTTTAATGCACTTATTATTTTATGTTTATTTAAATTTAATAATATTAGCTTTACGTCATTAGGTTTTTTGTTTTTTATATCTTTAAATATCTTTATATTTGGTAGGTTTTATGCCGTATTAATTTCATCATTAATTGGTGGAGATTACAATTATAATATACAAGATATATTTTTGCTTAATTGGATGACTCTCTATGTGCCGACATATGATGAAAGTATTAAGATTTTTTCTATTATAAATATATTCTTCGTATTATTTTATATTGGGTATATTGTAACATGGAATATTAAGTATAAGAGTGGAATATTAAGTATAAAGGGAAATATGAAAAATATAAATAAGATTAAAATTATTTTTTATATTATCACATTATTCAAAATAGTATCCTTGATTTTAGTTGTTAAAAGTGTGTATGAACATGGATATTTATCATTATACAGTAATCAAACACAAGGGAAATATGATTCAGCAATTATTAATATGATTTTCTATGTTTTATTTTCTATACTTATTGTTTTTGATACGAAAAATTATAAAAAATATTTATTTATTCTTTTCTGTTTAACTCTTATCAGTGGATTAACTGGATCTCGTGGTGCTCTGGTTACTGGATTATTGACTATACTTTATATTTATGGTCTTAATTATAGAATAAATCTAAAAAAGTTGATTTTATACTGTTCGATTGTATTTTTTCTTATGATGATTATTCTTAGTCTTTCATCAAGGGAAGATAGTTCTTTAAGTCTATCTGTATCTGAATTTATTCCTACTTTTTTATACAAACAAGGAGTAACTTTAGGGGTAATTAGTTATTCATTAGCAGATAATTTAGTATTCCCTATTCATACTAAATTACAGGCTCTTTTACCTCTTGTATTTAGATTTGTATCAGCTTTTGAACCGATAAATTTTTATACTGCTAATATATCAACATTTATATCTTATTCGGCTAATCCGATGTTATTTAATAACGGTAATGGCCTAGGCAGTTCTATAATTTCTGAAATATATATATTATCGAGTAATATAGTATTATTTGCTATAATTTCTTTCTTTCTTGGTTCGTTTTTAGCTAAATCTGAAAGTCTCGTTTATTCAAATTCAACAATTAAAATATTGTTATTAACAGTTGTTCCTATTGTTATTTTTTCACCACGATCTGGATTAAATATGCTTACAACAGCACTGATATATAGTGCTGTTATATTATATATAATCAAAATAATTATCTTAAATAAGAAGTTATATGAAAAATAATAATTTAAATTCTATTAGATTGATTTTAGCATTGATAGTTTTTATTTACCATTTTTGTACGTTAAATCATATCCAATATTATAAATATATACCTGCTAAATTTGCCGTATATTCTTTTTTTTCAATAAGTGGTTTTTTAATTATTAATAGTTGGTGTGAAAATAGGAATGTAAGAAAGTTTGTAATATCACGAATTTCTAGATTATACCCATTATATTTTATTGTTATTTTGTCATTCTTTTTTGTTGGGGGGGTATTATATAACGGCTCTTACTTGTCTTTTATACAAACAGGCGGTGGTGAATATTTAAAATTTAATTTATTCTTTTTGAACTTCATTCATCCAAGCTTGCCTGAACTATTTTCTAATAATAATATAACGGCGGTTAATGGCTCATTATGGACATTAAAGATAGAGGTTATGTTTTATATTCTAGTTCCTGTTTTATTTTTTAGTCGTAAGATAAACTCTAAGATACTTACAGGATTGTTTTTTTTATGTTCTGTTTTGATTGGTAAAATAATTGCTTATTTTGTTTTTTATTATAATTTACCTTTGCAAATTAACCATCAATTACCCTCACTTATTGCTTATTTTTTGATGGGATATTTGGTTTTAAGTTCAAAGTTCGATATAAAAGTAATTATAATATTAATTCCACTTTCGTCTATTGGCTATTATTATGAAGTATATTCACTATCTGCATTATATGTTGCGCTAATGGTATACGTTATTGTTTTTAAGCTACCTGTAATAAAAATACCTACTAAAATTGGGGATTTATCATTTGGATTATACGTATGGCATTTTCCAATTATACAATTATTTATAATGTTTGATTTTTATAAAAAATATGGCTTAATTATAGGTGTTATTATATCGTTATTAGTTGTGTTAATATTGTCTTTTTTTAGTTGGCATTGTATAGAAAAACCAGCCCTAAAATATTCTAAGAAGTTATATTGATGAATATATTATTTTATTGTAATGAATATCCGCCATATCCTCATGGTGGAATAGGTACGTTTACGAAAGAAGTAGCAGAAAGATTAGTAAAGCTTGGTGTTAATGTTTATGTTTATGGTGCATATAATGGTGAATCAAAAACTGAAACAATAAATGGCGTTACATTTATTGTAGATAAAAAACCAAATAATAATATAGGGAAAATTTTTTTAAGAATAAAAATTTATTTTAGGCTTAAAGAAATCATAAAAAAATATTCTATTAATATATTAGAAGTACAAGATGCCGGTGGATTATTAGCTTTTTATCCTAAATTAAAAACTAATATTGTTATCAGACTGCATGGTAGTAAAACTACAGTTTGTAAATTATGTAATGGGAAAGAAAATTTTAAATATTATATTTTTAAATTTTTAGAAAAATCGCATTTACAAAAAACAAATAATATAATTGCAGTAAGTAAATTTACTGCTAAATATACAAAACAAGTTTTCAACTTGAATTTTAAAGATAATATTCATTATAATGGTATAACAAATCTTGATATAGAACCAATGATAAATAATCAAGAAAAAGACTTAATAAGTTATTCTTTTGTTGGTTCATTGTATGAGAGGAAAGGAATATTTGATCTTGTTAATGCATGGATAGATTTTTCTAAAAAAAGAAGTAATGTTCAGTTGATTGTGTTTGGTAAGGATATCAATTCTAATCTTGAAAAAATTAAAAAACAGCTTTTTGATAATAATGTTCATAATGTTAAATTTAAAGGACATTGTACTAAAGATGAAATGTTTGCAGAAATGAAGTTTGTTGATTTTGTTTTTATCCCATCTCATGTTGAAAACTTTTCTCTAGTACCATTAGAGGCGATGCTCAATAAAAAAGTTGTTTATTATACTAATCAAACGAGTGCCTCTGAGTTAATTAAAGATGGAGAAAATGGTTTTTTAATTAATGGTAAAGATGATATTTATAATAAATTAGAGTGTTCTTACTATTTAACTAAAGAGGCATATAATAAGATCGCTTTGAATGGTTATAAAACTGTTATCGAAAATTTTATAACAGAGGTTACATTAAGCAAAGATATTGAGTTTTATAAGAGAATTATTGAACATGGAAATTGATTATAAAAAAGTTTGTTCAAGAAGACTTTATAATAAGAAAATAATTCATTTTATTAAAATTATTATATATATTCTTTTTTATGAAATAATAATTAAGACAGATAGAAAATCCAAAGATGATAAGACATTATGTGTATATTCAGTTGATACTATAGGTCCTATACATTTGGAAAATTTGAGAGCAAGTGTTTTTTTTAATAAAGGTAATATAATTTTCTTAGGGCAATCTTTTTCTATTTTTAGACCTATTTTAATTTTTAAAGACTATTTATTAAATGATAAAAAAAGCATTGGTAGTTTATCTGATTTTTGTTCCATTAAATATAAAATAGATCTAAAAAAAATAAAAGAAGAAATTAATGTTGACGATTATTTAAATTTAATAACGATATGTGATAATACGCCTTATGAGAATTTAATAACCCAATGGTTTAATTCTAAAAATAAAAGCACATATACAAATCAACATGGATTATATTCTTATTGTGGTGATCAATTTAATTCTAATAGAACATTATATGAATCTTTAGTTTCTGATTATTTACTATCTTGGGGAGAGGCAACTAAGGTTGAATTATCTCAATATAAAGATATTAATTTTGGATTTATATCAATAGGAAACCATACTGTTGATAATCATGTTATCAGTGAAATTAATGCAGTTAATAAAGATCAAAAAGATTGTTTTGGTGTTATTCTAAATGGCGAAGTTCAAAAAGAATTTAATTTTAGATTAATATCGATAGCAAAAGAATTATCTAGACTAACAGGGGATAGGTTTATTATTAGGATGCATCCTAATAATAATGTTAAAGACTATATAAATATTGTTGGGGATAATTGTCTATCTGTTAGTAGATACAATGATATTGATTATTTTAGTCAGGTTGATTTTAGTCTTGCCCATTCAACAGGGTTATTTGCATTATGTATGTATATAAAACATAAAATATATTTACTTGATGAGGGTTTATCTAAACAGTTTAAAATTAGAAATATTAATTTCACTAATGTATCAGAATTAAATTTTATAATTAAAGAAGATTATAATTTTGATGGTTTGTCTGATTATTTTAATGGTTTTTATAAAGAATTGGATTTTATTTAAGGTTGAATTATGAAATATGATTATTTGATTGTTGGTAGTGGGTTGTTTGGTTCTGTAATGGCTCATGAGTTAACTAAAAAAGGTAAAAAGGTTAAAATAATTGAGAAGCGAAATCATATCGGTGGTAATGTCTATTGCGAAAATATAGATGATATTGCTGTACATAAATATGGTGCTCATATATTTCACACCAATGATAAAGAAGTTTGGGATTATGTTAATAGTTTCGTGGAATTTAATCGTTATACAAATAGCCCGATAGCTCTATCTAAAGGTAAAGTATATAACTTACCTTTTAATATGAATACGTTTAATCAGTTATGGGGTGTGGTAACTCCCCTTGATGCAAAAAATAAGATTATAGAACAAAGTTTAGAGTTAAATAACAAAACACCTGATAATTTAGAAGAGCAAGCTATATCTTTAGTTGGACGGGATATTTTTGAAACACTAATAAAAGAATATACTGAAAAACAATGGGGTAGAGAATGTTGTGATTTACCTGCATTTATTATTAAAAGATTACCTGTTCGTTTTACTTTTGATAATAATTATTTTAATGATAAATATCAAGGGATACCTATTGGCGGGTATAATGGATTAATAACTAGTTTATTATCTAATATTGAAGTAGAAATGAATGTGGATTATTTCGATAATAAGAAATATTGGGATTCAATCGCAAAAAAAGTAATTTATACTGGACCAATAGATAAATTCTTTGATTATAAGTTTGGCGCTTTAGATTATCGCTCTCTTCAGTTTGAACATGAAACTTTAAATGTTGATAATTTCCAAGGGAATGCAGTTGTTAACTATATAGATAAGAAATATGCATTTACTCGAATTATTGAGCACAAACATTTTGATTTTGGTAAACAAGATAAAACTGTAATAACAAGAGAATACCCTAAAGAATATGAAAATGGTGATGAATATTATTATCCTGTAAATGATAGTAAAAATAACCAAGTTTATTCGAAATATAAAGATTTAACGTCGATTGATGATAAATATTTATTTGGTGGTCGACTTGCAGAATATAAATATTATGATATGCACCAGGTCATTAGATCTGCATTGAATCTAGTTAAAAATGAAATCAAATAATATGAAAAAAGTAATTGCTATTGTTGTAACATATAAAAGAAAAGAATTATTAGAAAAAGTATTAACTCGTTTATCTGAGCAATCATTTAAATTAAGCAAGGTTCTCGTTGTTGATAATAATAGTCAAGATGGAACAGAAGAACTTGTTAAATCTTTTTACTTAAATAATAATATTTTTGAATATCATAATACGGGAGCTAATTTAGGCGGTGCAGGTGGCTTTAATTATGGATTTCAGTTAGCTAATAATTATGAATATGATTATTTATGGTTAATGGATGATGATTTCCTTCCTGCTACTAATTGCTTAGAGGAGTTAATAAGTGTTAGATCTAATGGTATAATACAACCTATCCGTTTTAATTTAGATGGTTTATGTGCTGAAATAACTCCAGTAGTTTATGATTTGTCTAAAGTCTTATGTACAAATCCTAAGTCACATACTGTTGCAGATATTTATGATGATATTACAGAATCAGAAATAGAAATTGCAGCAGTACCATTTGAAGGTCCTTTAATTTCAAAAGATGTTGTTAAGAAAATAGGCTTTCCTGAATCAAAGTTTTTCATTTTTAATGATGATTTAGATTATTCAATAAGAGCAAGGAAAGCTGGATTTAAAATTACTTGCTCAATGAAAGCAACTGCTGAAAGATTATTGTTGAATAATCAAAATAACGATCTTAAATCATGGAAAGGTTATTTTATGTTACGTAATCATTTTTATATTTTAAGAACTCATGGTGAGAATGTTTTTGTGAAAAATCGTTCTTTAGTAATTGCTTTATTTTATATGTTAAAGTCATTGCTATCTCTAGATAGTAAAACTATGCGAGTTGTAATTGAAGCTTATAAAGATTCTTTTAAATTATCTAATAATGATAATCATAAACCAAATTAATAGGTAGATTTTATGTTTTTAATTGCAGGTCCATGTGTTATTGAGTCTGAAGGTCTTGTCTTAGATACTTTTGGTAAATTACAAGAAATAACCAATAAATATGGTATTGAATATATTGCAAAATCTTCATTTACTAAGGCAAATCGTTCATCTGTGAGCGCATTTACTGGTCCTGGTATCGAAGATGGTTTAAAAATATTACAGAAAGCGAAAGATCAATTAGGCGTTCGTATTATTACTGATGTTCATGATGATACTCCATTAGACGAAGTAGCGTCTGTTGTTGATGTTCTTCAAACCCCCGCTTTTCTTGTTCGTCAAACAGGTTTTATTCAGCGTGTAGCTTCTATGGGTTTACCTGTAAATATTAAAAAAGGTCAGTGGATGCATCCTGCTGATATGGCTCCTGTTGTTGATAAGTGTCGTGCTGTAGGTAATAACGATATTTGGCTTTGTGATCGCGGTACTAGTTTTGGTTTTGGTACGTTGATTAACTATATGCCAGGTTTAACGATCATGAAGCAAACTGGTTGTAAAGTTGTAATGGATGCCACACATAGTGTTCAAATGCCGGGTGCTTTAAATGGCTCGACTGGCGGTAATCGTTTCCATGTACCAGCTATAGCTCGAGCGGCTGTTGCTGTGGGTATTGATGGCTTATTTTTGGAAACTCACCCAAATCCAGATCAAGCACTTTGTGATGGACCTAATATGATGCCACTAGCTCATATGGAAGAGTTACTTGAAACATTATTAGAAATTGATGAAGTTGTTAATCGTCGACCAATGATTGAAACTAAGTTTGCTTAGAAATTATATGAATAATATTAAAGTTGTTATACCAGCTCGCTATGGTTCATCTCGATTGGAAGGTAAGCCATTACTTGAGATTAACGGAAAGCCAATTTTCTGGTATGTATATCAGAGGTGTTTAGATGCAGGAATTGAGGGTTCTAATATTATTCTAGCAACGGATGATATTAGAATTTATCAAAAAGCTGAAAGTTTAAATCTTTGTGTGGTGATGACGAAGATTGATCATGATAGTGGTACTGATCGTATTAATGAAGTTGCACAAAAACTTTTTTGGAGTCCTGATACATTAGTAATTAATGTACAAGGTGATGAGCCATTAATACCTTCATCTCTTATACAACAAGTTATTGAGTTTGCTAATCGTAGTAGTCATTATCCAATAACAACAGCTGTGACACCTATAGTCAATTATGATGAATTGCATAATTCAAATGCAGTTAAAGCTATTTTAGGTTTAGATGGACGAGCCTTGTATTTTACAAGATCAGCATCTCCATTTAATAGAGATGATCCTAAAGATGTTTCTCTATGTTTTCGTCATATTGGCATATATACATATAGAGTAAGTGCATTATCTGAGTTTTGTTCTTATCCTGAAGCTCCTTTAGAAAAATATGAAAAACTAGAACAATTAAGAGCATTATCTAATGGAATAGCTATTGGTGCTTGTATTTATTGTGGTGATTTACCTCATGGGGTAGATACTATTGATGATTACTTGATAATTAAAAATAAAATGGAAAATAACGAATGAATGCTAAGGAAATTGCAAAGGAAGTGATTAAAATAGAAATTGAAGGATTAGAATATATGTCTAATCGAATTAATGATAATTTTGATCAAGCAATTAAGGCTATAATCTCAACAGCAGGGCGTACTATTATTTGTGGTATGGGTAAGTCTGGTATTATTGGTAAGAAGATTGCGGCATCTTTTGCCAGTACCGGAACTCCAAGCTTTTTTATGCATCCAGGAGAAGCATTTCATGGCGATCTTGGTATGGTTAAATCGATTGATGTTTTTATTGCGATCTCGAATTCAGGCGAAACCGATGAGGTTTTAAAGTTATTACCTTTTTTACGTGATAATGGTAATTATATTATTGCAATAACAGGACGTTCTGATTCGACTTTAGCTAAAAATGCACATTGTCATTTGGATATAGCTGTACCTAAAGAAGCTTGCCCATTGCAATTAGCTCCAACATCATCAACGACAGCGACATTAGTAATGGGTGATGCACTTACTGTTGCTCTTATGGATGAGCGAAACTTTAAACCTGAAAATTTTGCTCGCTTTCATCCTGGGGGGAATCTAGGTCGTCGTTTATTGAGTAAAGTTCGAGATGAAATGATTGTAGATAATTTACCATTGGTTAATATTAATGCTGATTTTTCTTCTATTATCAATACAATTTCAAGTGGACAATTAGGTCTAGCATTAATACTCGGGTTAAATGATCAGTTAGAAGGTATTATAACTGATGGTGATATTCGAAGATCAATGGAAACATATGGTAAAGATGTTTTTGATTTAAAAGCAGTAGATATTATTACTTTAAACCCATTATCTATTACTCAAGATACAAGTATACAAGTTGCTTATGAATTTATGCATACTAATAATGTAACGTCATTAGTTGTTTTAGATGGTAATTCATTAGTTGGTGTTATAAAAAAGTAGGATAAGATAATGAAAATTAAAAAAGCAGTCATCCCAGTAGCTGGCCTTGGCACTCGTATGCTGCCTGCAACTAAAGCTATTCCAAAAGAAATGCTGCCAATCGTTGATAAGCCGTTAATTCAATATATCGTCAATGAGTGTGTGAATGCGGGTATTAAAGAAATTGTTTTGGTGACCCACTCATCTAAAAACGCGATTGAAAATCACTTTGATACTTCTTTTGAATTAGAAGCGACTTTAGAAGCGCGTGTTAAACGTCAATTGTTAGATGAAGTAAAAGCGATTTGTCCGAAAGACGTAACGATTATGCATGTGCGTCAAGGGCAAGCAAAAGGCTTAGGTCATGCGGTTCTGTGTGCTAAACCACTGATTGGTGATCAGCCGTTTGTGGTTGTGTTACCGGATGTGATTTTAGATGAATATACAGCCGATCAAAAAACAGAAAACCTTGCAGCGATGATTACACACTTTGAGCAAAAAGGGGCAAGCCAAATTATGGTTGAGCCTGTGCCAATGAGTGATGTATCTAAGTACGGTGTGGTTGATTGTAACGGTGTTGATCTTCAAGGGGGTGACTCTTGCCCTATGACGCGTATGGTTGAAAAGCCTGCGGTTGAGGATGCACCGTCTAACCTTGCTGTTGTGGGTCGTTATGTTTTATCGCACAACATTTGGGATAAGCTAGCAATGACACCACCAGGGGCAGGGGATGAGATTCAACTGACAGATGCTATTGATATGCTGATGCAAGATGAAACCGTTGAAGCTTTCCACATGACAGGCCGTTCGCATGATTGTGGTGATAAGCTCGGTTATGCTAAAGCCTTTGTTGAATATGCGATGCGCGACAAAGTATTAGGCGAAGCGTTTAGTGCGTATATTCAATTGTTAAATAATGCTTCTTTTGTAGATTCATTAGATTTAACGCCATTGGGTGATAAAACTAACGCTTAAGTTATGGTTATTGGATTTATTCACCGCGCTATTGAGTCTTAAAGACGCCAATGAAAATACGTTAACATTCTATTACAAATACAAACACTACGACACGCGGATGGTAGATTCCCTATCTCGTTCGTAACCTCACTGTAGGGAATGACGGGTGGTGGTTCGTAACTTCACTGTAGGGAATGACGGGTGGGTTGGGGCTTGAGCCTTAAAGAAGCCAGTGAATCAGTGAAAACAGTAATGCTACAACACGCGGAGAGTAGATTCCCTATCGCCCTCGCGGGCATTCACTGTAGGGAATGACGGGAGTGGTTTTGCATTCACTGTAGAGAATGACAAAAGTAGACGTTAAATAAAAGCCCGTATTGAACCATTTGTATAAGTGGTTCAATACGGGCTTTTTGCGTTTTAAGCTTTTATAAAATTATCAACGTTTATCAAATATATCGAACGACATTAAAAATTAATCCGTACATATTCCGTACAAGTTGCATCTTCGCTATTTGAATCTTATACTCAATTAAATAACGGAATAAATCCGTACAATTGGAGGCGTTATGGCGACAGCAAGACTGGATATCCGTTTGGATGAGGACATCAAAGCGAAGGCTGAAAAAGCTTCTGCTTTACTTGGTTTAAAAAGTTTAACTGAATATGTTGTTCGTTTAATGGACGAAGATGCAACTCAAGTCATTGCTAAATATGAAAGTATTACGATTGAGGCAAATGTATTTGACCAATTTATAGCTGCATGCGATGAAGCAAAAGCACCAAATAAAGCATTGCTTGAAGCGATGGTATTTACAAAGCAAGGTGAGTTTAAGTGAGTTACTCCAAGACGTTTAAAGAATTGGATAAATTACAACACGATAGAACATCATTTGACTGTGGTGAGAAAGAGTTGAATGATTTTATTCAAACTCAAGCGGCTAAACATATGCAAGCAGGTATTAGCCGGACGATAGTTTTACCTGCTTCTGCGCCATTGCCAAATCAAAAATATCCTATATGTTCATTTTACAGTATCGCACCAAGCTTAATTAGCCGAGATACGTTGCCACTCGCTATGGCTAAAAAGTTACCACGCTATCCCATTCCAGTTTTTCTTTTAGCTCAGCTTGCGGTTCATAAAGAATTTCATGGAAGTGGATTAGGTAAAGTGAGTTTAATTAAAGCGTTAGAATATCTTTGGGAAATTAATGCTCACATGAGAGCTTACGCTATTGTTGTTGATGGTTTAACAGTACAAGCTGAGTCGTTCTATGCAAAATATGGTTTTGAGGTGCTTTGTGAAATCAATGGTCGTGTAAGAATGTTTATTCCAATGAAAACAGTGGGACAGTTATTTATTTAATGGTAAGACTGAATATAATAAATAATACCCATTCGATTAATTAAGTAGTCATCTTCCAAAAGCATTAGATTCCCTATCGCTCTCGCGGATATTCACTACTGGTAATGACCGGGTTTATTATCCGTCATCTCGGAAGTTGAGGTACGAAACTATCCGTGATCTACTTACCGCGCGATTGAGCCTCAAAGACGCCAATGAAAATACGTTAACATTTTATGGCAAACATAAACGCTACGACACGCGGATGGTAGATTCCCTATCTCGTTCGTAACCTCACTGTAGGGAATGACGGTGGGGAATTCGTAACCTCACTGTAGGAAATAACAAAGATGATATTAACGAAATAGCATGTCAGGATCCATCTGATTAAAGAATTGCATCATCTCATCATTTTCGATTCGTGCTCGTAAATAGTGTTGTAATTGTTTGACGGTGCGGTTGATACGTAAAAAGTCATTGTGTGAAATTGGAAAATTGATGAGGTCAGACAAGACCTCATTATCTCATTAAACGCTTAAATCTCGTTTCTCGCTATCTGTTATCCAAGCTAAAATCCCTTTTATATGATAATCAATAATTTTCTGTCGGCCTGTTGGTGACATTAAAATCAAACAACATTCGACTTCATTATCCATAAAGAAGTTTTCGGTTAATACTGCGGCCATGCGTGTTTTTCTGAGCATATAAAAGCCGCGCTCTTTATCACTGTCACCATCGCTATAATCACTTCGTAATGGCTTATTAGGAAATACTTGCGTAAAAGCGTGAGTGATATGATCGGCAATAATGTCGCTGCTGGTGTGGCCGCGGCTGGTGTAAATTTCAAAACCACTTCCACCGCCTGCATTGGCATGAACTGAAATTAATAAACATTGGTGATAAGGGTATTGGGTCGCTAAATGGTTGGCACGATTAACGCGAGTGCGCAGGCTGATATCTTCCAGCTCTGGCACAATAATTTTATTTTCAATCCCGTGTAAGGTCAGTGCTAGGCTGATACCTTGAGTGATCGCACGATTAAATTCCCCTTCAAATAATTGGGTACCGTTGGACCATAATGGTGAGCGTTTGCCTGCGGTTTGGTAAGTACCATCGATAATGCCACCATGACCGGGATCTAATAGAATAAAGGGTTTCATAATGTCACCTTTGGAATGCCATATTTTGCGATAACATCACTCCATAAATAACCATAAGACTTGTGTGAATTGTCTGGATAATGATTGGTGATGTAATAATCTTGTGGTTGTATTTGATGGCGATTGGCAAGGTAGTCATCACTTAAATCATGATCGATACACTCGATGTCGGTTTTATCACTAACATTGATCCATTGCTCGGTAACACAATCAGGCGTGGCTAATTTTTTAACACTCGGCTGGTGGGTTATTTTAGGTAAAAAGCCTTTAATGCTGGTGAGTCCAAGTGGAGAGCCAAAGGTAAACCAAGTGCTGATTTGTGGTGGAGTCGTTTGGCGGCTCAATTGATGTAGTACGTTATAAGCGATCACGGTGCCCATTGAATGGCTCAGTAAAATGATTGGTCGATGTTGGTATTGATTAAGCAGCTTTACTAAAGGTTGTTCGACAGCTTTTTGATAGCTTTGATCATGAAAATAATGATAAATATCAGGCAGCAATGATTTTAAAAAGGGTTTGGAAATAAAAGAAAAAACACTGAATTTATCTTCAATCCATTCTGCTATTTTAGTGATCCAAGGCGAAGCTGAGCGAGTGATTAAAGGTTGCTTATAATAATGATGATGATTGTCTGTCGTTAATTGCTTGATCGTATAAATCTGTTGAATTGCCGTTGCTGTTGTTACAGATAAAACTAAAGGTTGTTGATAAAAATGATCAGCATAATAAGCCATTTTAAAATCAATCTGAGGATGTAATTGGGATTGGTTATAGCGCTGAAGGCCATGTTTAAGTGCTTGCTGCCAATGTGCGCTTAATGTTGTTGTTGGTAATTTATTACCTCTGCCATGAATCGCAATAATGATCGGATACATAATGAACCAGCTCTCTCTATTTATTATCAGAGGGCTATTAAATTTAATATGTGCTTGGTTGTATATTTAAGTGCGTTTTTTTGTGAGCCATTAAATACTCCTCGATGTTTGTTACATTACATTAACATTGTAACGGTGAATGCTTCCTAGTTCTATCTGTTAACATTTCTAACAATATTAGTACGCTGGCATCATAAGACTTTTATTTATTAAAAGCAGGAGAGGATAGCAGTGAATATTGTTCATCATGGCGCGAAAACGGGAGTAACAGGATCATGTCATGAGCTTATTATGGGGGATAATAGTTTATTAATTGACTGTGGTTTATTCCAAGGAAAAGAAGCCCGTGATACGTTAGATATTGAATTTGATATTAATAATATTGCTGCATTACTACTGACTCATAGCCATATTGATCATATTGGGCGTTTACCATGGCTACTTGCCGCGGGTTTTTCTGGTCCTATATATGCGACTGAGGCAACAGCAGCATTAGTACCCCTAATGTTAGAAGATGGACTTAAAATTCAGTTAGGGCTCAATAAAAAGCAATGTGAAAAAGCATTGGCATTAATACACCAGCGCATTCGTCCGGTGCCTTATGATTGCTGGGCGCAAATTGTATTACCGACAGGTGAGTTAGTTAAGATTCGTTTTCGCCCTGCCGGGCATATTTTAGGTTCGGCTTATATTGAGATTAAATTACCGACCAATGAAATTGTGGTTTTTAGTGGCGATCTTGGACCTAAAAATACACCATTATTAACCGATCCTATTCCGCCAACTTCGGCACATACTTTAGTTATTGAAAGCACGTATGGCGATAAACCTCACCACCAACTTGAACATCGCCAACGGGTATTAAAGCAGGTTATTGAGCGTTCATTACAAGACGGTGGCGCTATTATTATTCCTGCTTTTAGTGTCGGTCGTACTCAAGAACTATTATTTGATCTCGAAAATATTATTGCAGAAGTGGATGTTGATCCTAATGAAGATCACACCATTAAACGGGTTTGGCAAAGTTTGCCGATAATATTAGATTCACCATTGGCACAAAAGGTAACGGATCAATACCGCTATTTTCATGAGTTATGGGCCAAAGAAGCCAAGCAACGACGTTATATGGGGCGACATCCATTAGCCTTTGAACAATGTATTACCATTGATAGTCATGCTGATCATATTGAATTGGTTAATCGATTACAGCATTCCGATGAGCCTGCGATTATTGTTGCTGCCAGTGGTATGTGCTCTGGTGGACGGGTGGTTAATTATTTAAAAGCGTTATTAGCCGATAAACGTACCGATGTTATTTTTGCTGGTTATCAAGCACAAGGTACTACTGGACGCGCATTAGTTGATGGTGAAAAAGTGATTAAAATTGACGATAAGGTGATTGATGTTGCAGCGCAGATTCACCAATTATCAGGTTATTCCGCCCATGCCGCGCAAGAAGATTTGGTCAGTTTTGTGGCTGATATAGAGCAAGGGCCACAAGTCATTAAAGTTGTGCATGGCGATCTTGAAGCACAAACGGCATTAGCGGCAGAGTTGAGGAAGGTTAAGCCTGAAGCTGACATTATCGTAGCTGCAAGTGAATAAGGGACAAGAAGAGCAGGGATGAGGTTTGAGTGAATAAAGAGCCTGTGGTTTATATTTTGGCATCACATAATAAGCAGGTGCTTTATGTTGGAGTGACTAGTCAATTAGTCACTCGAATTTGGCAGCATAAAAATAATGTTGTTCGTGGTTTTACTCAAAAATATCAGGTGCATTCTTTAGTGTATTATGAGCGATTTGATTCGATGGCAACGGCAATTAAACGGGAGAAACAATTAAAGAAATGGCGTCGTTCATGGAAGGAGCAATTAATTAAGGACAATAATCCACAGTGGCTAGATTTGTATAATAGTTTATTGTGATAATCCCCGTCATTTCCTACAGTGAATGCCCGTCCAACCACCGTCATTCCCTACAGTGAATGCCCGTCCCATCCCCGTCATTCCCTACAGTGAGGTTACGAACGAGATAGGGAATCTACTATCTGCGCGTTGTAGAGTTATTGAATTCACTGTTTTCTTTAAGGCTCAAGCACGTGGTGAATAGATCCCGGATAGTTTCGTGCCTCACCTTCCGGGATGACGGAGAATGGGCAAAGAGAACGCCTGTTCCAATCCGTCATTCCTTACAATTAATGCCCGTTCTAACCCCGTCATTTCCTACAGTGAATGCCCATCCCATCCCCGTCATTCCCTACAGTGAGGTTACGAACGAGATAGGGAATCTACTATCCGCGCGTTGTAGAGTCATTGAATTCACTGGTTTCTTTAAGGCTCAAGCACGTGGTGAATAGATCCCGGATAGCTTCGTGCCTCACCTTCCGGGATGACGGAGAATAACCCCTGTCATTCCCTACAGTGAGGTTACGAACGAGATACTAATCTTATGATCTCACCTCTTTCCCGCGTACTAATTTCCGCACCCACATTCGACCGGGGTGGAGCGCGTCTAGCACTGTATGTGGCAGTGGTAATGGATCGCCGCAGATTTGTGATGCCAATAATTCACCTAACAGTGGTGCTGAGCTTAATCCTCTTGAGCCTAGCCCAACAATGGCAAATAGGTTTTTGTAGACGGGGACATTTTGTGCGTATAGCTGATTATCTTTTAGATCTTGATATTGTTTAATCAAATCATCATAGCGGCATACGTTCCCCACAAACGGTAAATGATCGCGACTGGCACAACGGACGCCAATACGCGCGCGTGAGGATTGATCAAATGCGTCAACATCTATTTCGCTCGCCCATGAAGTAGTTGCGGGAACACTGTCTAATAAACGTTGTTTATTTTGCTGTTGATCGACTTCATTGTAAGCAAGATCACAACTACGACGGGCATAACTAGCACCAATACAATGGCTATCAGTATTGCTATTTGCTGGGGTCAAATAGCCGTCATAACAAAGTACGGTTTCAAGTTTAGCTAATTGTGTATTAGTTGGTATATGGCTAACTTGACCGCGTACTGATGAGGTTGGAATCGGGGCTGTTTGTGGATATTGACCTAATCGATGACCATTCGCCACCACAACCGTGGTGTGATTGACGGTTGTGCCATTTGCCAAGGTTAATTGCCATTGTGGTTGATTAGTGTTGGTTTTGATTTGCTCTAGTACTGTAACATCACTATTAAGGTGTAATGTTAGCTTGCCTGTTTGAACCGCAGATTCTATTAATGCTTGAGTGAGTTGTTGCGGGCATAACCAGCCACCAAGAGGATAGTTAACACTGCGACAATCAGTCTCAACGCCAGTGATAGCACGTGTTTGTTCGACATTTAAACTACGCACTAATGACTCTGGAAATCCTCCCGCTAACATACAATCTAGCTTTTGGGTTTGACGACTGAGTTTCTTATCATTTGTTGCGATTGCGTGTTGTTTTTCTGCTTCAGTGAGGTTTTTACCGTTCTCATCCCATGCTAACTGGGTGACGCCACACCAATCATGATCAAATTGGCAGTATTGAGCCGCTTGTTCAACAAATTGACGGGCATAAATAAAGCCGGGTGCAAAAAAGCGTGATAGTGCGTCGTGCTTACCGTTAAGAAGCGGGTAGACGGCCCCTTGACGATTGCCTGATGCCCCTTGAGCTAATTCGCTATCAGCACAATATAAGTTGACCGTTTGGCCGCGACGAATCAGTGAAATTGCTGTGGTGGCAGAAGCAACTCCGCCACCAATAATGGCGATGTCACTTGGCTCTGATTGAGGGGCTTGTTGTGAACTACGTGCAAACCACGGTTTAAAATTCGCTTGCTGGTGGTTTTTAATTACTGTACCCACGGTCATATGGCGTTTAACACCAAACCCTTTGGCTTTTTTTATATCAAAGCCAGCTTCACTAAGACCTCGACGGACAAAACCGGCTGCGGTAAAGGTCGCAACGGTGCAGCCTGAACGTGCCATGTTGGCCATATTATTGAACAGATTTTGGCTCCACATTTCAGGGTTTTTCTTTGGGGCAAAACCATCTAAGAACCAAGCATCAACAATGCCGTCATTGCCAACCCAAACTTGAGGCATGCAATCTTTAATATCACCAAACCATAAATCAAGGGTGATCATGCCATTTTCAAGCACAATACGGTGACAATCTGCAACGGCGGGTGGATAATGTTGATCAAGTTTTTGCGTGAACTCGGCTAGTTCTGGCCATACTTGGTGTGCTTTGAGGAGATCTTGTTTAGTAATCGGAGCTTTTTCAAAGCTAATAAAGTGTAATTCTTTGACCGTTGAGTCTGGATGTTGCTCACGAAATGTTTTAAATGTTTGCCACAAAGCAAAAAAATTAAGTCCAGTACCAAACCCTGTTTCTGCAACGACAAATCGACGTCGATCAAAATCATGCCAGCGCTCAGGTAAGCCATTTTGTTTGATGAACACATAACGCGTTTCTTCTAGTCCATCGTCATTTGAAAAATAAATATCGTCAAAGTCAGTGGATAATGGGTTACCAACGTCGTTCCAATCAAGGGTGGCATTTTCAATCCGAAGTGTAGACTTTGCTGGAGTAGGACGAGACAAAACGAACCTCTTGTTTTAGCTGCTGAGCATTTTGCCACCATTTTATGCATAAAAATGCATCAATTATGGGTTCTAAATGCGATTGAAGGGCAATTTTGATTAGATTGTACCTGAAATACAGGAAAGCTGACCACTTTTCAGGAGCAAAGCCGTTATAGTTCTCGTACTAAATAATCGCTAACTTTTTTGTTTTTTTTTAAAGAAGAAGGTTAAATTAGGCACTATCGGCCCAAACATCTTTAATATCGCGTGTTTTCGTTCGCTATCGCTGACGAAAGAGGGAATGTGAGCGCAGATTTTAAAGCCGTTTGGGACGTATTCTAGTCATTGAGATGGAACAATCGTTGTTTCATTAAATGAGTAGGTATTTCCATTAATATCAGTAGGAATTCATCATGAAACGAGCCGTAATTACAGGCATGGGTATTGTATCTAGTATCGGTAACAACGTTGCTGAAGTATTAGAATCCCTAAAAACTGGCAAATCAGGTATTAATTACTCTGAGCAATTCGCTGAAATGAAATTGCGTTCTAATGTTTGGGGTGATCTAAAAATCACACCATCTGAGCACATTGATCGTAAAAAAATGCGTTTCATGGGTGATGCTGCTGCGTTTGCTTACCTATCTATGGAGCAAGCGGTTGCTGACTCTGGTCTGGGTGAAGACCAAGTATCTAACGAGCGTACTGGTTTAGTTGCAGGTTCTGGTGGTGCATCATCATACAACCAATACCATGCAGTCGACACACTACGTGAAAAAGGCGTTAAGCGTGTAGGTCCTTACATGGTACCGCGTACTATGTCTTCAACTGTTTCTGCATGTCTAGCAACACCATTTAAAATTCGTGGTGTTAACTACACCATGAGTTCTGCATGTGCAACATCTGCACACTGTATCGGTCACGCGGTTGAGCTTATTCAACTAGGCAAACAAGATGTTGTTTTTGCTGGTGGCGGTGAAGAGCTTGATTGGTCACTAACGATGATGTTTGATGCAATGGGCGCGTTGTCTACTAAGTACAACGATGATCCATCAAAAGCTTCTCGTACTTATGATGCAGACCGTGATGGTTTCGTTATTTCTGGTGGCGGCGGCATGGTTGTGGTTGAAGAACTAGAACACGCATTAGCACGTGGCGCAAAAATCTACGGTGAGATCGTAGGTTATGGCGCAACATCTGACGGCTACGACATGGTAGCACCATCAGGTGAAGGCGCAGTGCGTTGTATGAAGATGGCAATGAAAGATCTTGATGCACCTGTTGATTACATCAATACTCACGGTACATCAACACCTGTTGGTGATCTAAAAGAGCTTGGTGCTATTCAAGAGCTATTTAGCGATCATAGCCCTGCTATTTCTGCAACCAAAGCAATGACGGGTCACGCACTAGGTGCTGCTGGTGTTCACGAAGCTATTTACTCAACGCTAATGCTTGAGCACGGTTTTGTTGCGCCAAGCATTAACATTGAAAACCTAGACGAAGCGGCTAAAGGCCTTGATATCGTGACTGAAAAGCGCGATGTTGAACTTAAGACTGTTATGTCTAATAGCTTTGGTTTCGGTGGCACAAACGCAACGCTAGTGATTAAGAAGTACGAAGCATAATTAAGGAAGAGCAGGGGCGAGGTTTCGAGTAACGAGGTTTTGTGTCTGATAGTCCACAGTATAAAAAGCGATAGGTGAAAGCCTGTCGCTTTTTTTATAGTTTATATTTCCCGTTAAATGTTAGCGTGTTTTATTGGTCTCTTTAAGGCTCAAGTACGTGGTGAGTAGATCCCGGATAGTCTCGTACCTCAACTTCCGGGATGACGGATAATGGGCTAAGTGAATGCCAAGCCTATCCATTCGTCATTCCCTACAGTGAATGCCTGCGAGGGCGATAGGGAATCTTCTATTCGCGCGTTGTAGCATTTATATTTGCCATTAAATATTAGCGTGTTTTATTGGCGTCTTTAAGGCTCAAGTACGTGGTGAGTAGATCCCGGATAGTCTCGTACCTCAACTTCCGGGATGACGGGTAATGGGCTAAGTGAATGCCAAGCCTATCCATTCGTCATTCCCTACAGTGAATGCCCGCGAGGGCGATAGGGAATCTCCTATTCGCGCGTTGTAGCATTTATATTTCCCGTTAAATGTTAGCGTGTTTTACTGGCGTCTTTAAGGCTCAAGTTCGCGGTGAGTAGATCCCGGATAGTCTCGTACCTCAACTTCCGGGATGACGGATAATGGGCTAAGTGAATGCCAAGCCTATCCATTCGTCATTCCCTACAGTGAATGCCCGCGAGGGCGATAGGGAATCTTCTATTCGCGCGTTGTAGCATTTATATTTTCCATTAAATATTAGCGTGTTTTCAGATAAACTAAGCCACAAGTAAGTAAGCTGTGAGTAATCATGACTTACACATTAATTTATTGGGGTTAAGTAATGAAAATTACTGTCGTAGGTACAGGCTATGTTGGCTTGTCTAATGCGGTCTTGTTATCACAGCATAACGAAGTTGTAGCACTTGATATTATTGAAGAGAAAGTAGCACTTATTAATCAAGGTCTATCTCCTATTGTTGATCAGGAGATTGAAGATTTTTTACAACACAAAACGTTGAATCTTATTGCCACTACTGATGCAACACATGCTTATGATGGAGCTGAGTTTGTCATTATTGCAACCCCAACAGATTATGATCCAATAACTAACTATTTTAATACCAGCTCAGTAGAAGCGGTAATTAAAGATGTTATAGCAAAAAATCCGACAGTCACAATGATCATTAAATCAACGGTTCCGGTTGGATATACTGAAAATATCAAACAACAATTTGGTATCGATAATATTATATTCTCACCGGAATTTTTACGTGAAGGTCGTGCGCTTTACGATAACTTATATCCTTCGCGAATTATTGTCGGTGAGCGTTCAGAACGTGCTGAAAAGTTTGCTGAACTATTAAAACAAGGCGCGTTAAAAGAAGATATTGATGTGCTATTTACTCAATCAACAGAAGCTGAAGCGGTTAAATTATTTTCTAACACTTATCTTGCTATGCGAGTGGCCTATTTTAATGAACTCGATAGTTATGCTGAAGCGCTAAACTTAGATAGTCGTCAAATCATTGAAGGCGTTGGTTTAGATCCTCGAATTGGTAATCATTATAATAACCCTTCATTTGGGTATGGCGGTTATTGTCTACCTAAAGATACCAAGCAGTTACGCGCAAACTATCGCGATGTACCTAATAACATTATTGGTGCTATTGTTGATGCGAATACGACCCGTAAAGATTTTATTGCTGATTCTATTATCTCTAAACAACCTAAAGTTGTTGGTATTTATCGTTTAATCATGAAGTCAGGCTCTGATAATTTCCGCGCATCAAGTATTCAAGGTATTATGAAGCGTATAAAAGCTAAAGGTATTGAAGTAGTGGTGTTTGAACCTGTGCTTGAAAATGATGAATTCTTTAGTTCAAAAGTGATAAAAAACTTCGAAGCCTTTAAATCAATGTCCGATGTTATTGTGTCTAATCGTATGGCTGTTGAACTTGAAGATGTTCAAGACAAAGTATACACCCGAGATTTGTTCGGGGCTGATTAAGTAAAGCAGGGAAAGCCTTAATGAAAATCCTTATCGATGAAAACATGCCTTATGCGCAGGAATTATTTAGCCAGTTAGGCGACGTTATTGCAAAACCTGGACGTACATTAACCGCTGATGATTTAGTTGGCGTTGATGCTTTAATGATCCGTTCTGTAACCAAAGTTAATGCAGATCTCATTGCTAAAGCCGACAAACTTAAATTTGTGGGTACTGCAACCGCAGGTCAAGATCATGTTGATCAGGATTTATTAGCCGCCAAGGGCATTACATTTACCGCAGCACCTGGTTGTAACAAAGTGGGTGTGGCTGAATATGTATTAAGTAGCTTGATGGTATTAGGCCAGCAGCAGAATTTTTCAATTTTTGATCGCACTATTGGTATTATTGGTGCGGGTAATGTAGGGACGTATTTAGCGAAATGTCTGGATGCGCTGGGTATTCGGTATTTATTAAACGATCCCTTAAAGCAAGCGGAAGGTGATGAGCGTCAGTTTGATTCTCTAGAAACCTTATTAGCTGAATGTGATGTGATCACCACGCATACCCCGATTACGCGTGACGGTGAATATCCAACCCATCATTTAATTGATGCTAATTTTCTAGCAGCAATGCAACCCAATGCGATTTTAATTAATGCTGCTCGTGGTCCTGTTGTGGATAACCAAGCGTTAAAACAGGCATTACAAGCCTCAGTTGATGGCTGTGGTAAAATATTGACCGCTGTATTAGATGTGTTTGAACAAGAACCGTTAGTTGATTTAGCATTATTGCCGTTATTAGCATTTGCGACTCCGCACGTAGCAGGATACGGCCTTGAAGGTAAAGCACGTGGCACCACGATGGTGTTTAACAGTTTTTGTCAGTTTTTAAGTAATGACCACCATGCGTTAGCGAGTGATTTATTACCGATTGCACCTGTACCTCAAGTGCAATTAAGCCGACAATGGGATGAAGCAACGTTATTTAGCTTGATCCAATTAGTTTATGATGTTCGTAAAGACGATGGTATTTTCCGTCGTGAAATGTTAGCTGCTGGCGACGATAACAGCAAAATGGCTACCGCATTTGATCTAATGCGTAAAAATTACTGGGATCGACGTGAATATAGTGCGATTACAGTAGCGGCGAAGGCCGAGTTTGCGGTAGAGTCGCTGGCTAAATTAGGTTTTACAGTAGTAGAGGTCACTCAATGAGTCAGGAATATGATATCGCAATACTCGGCGCAACAGGCGCAGTAGGCGAAGCTATGGTCGAAGTGCTAGAAGCACGCAATTTTCCTGTTCGCAATCTTTACTTGCTGGCAAGTGATCGTAGCGCAGGCAAAGCGTTACGTTTTAAAGGTAAATCAACCCGCGTTCGTAATGTAGAAGATTTCGACTGGAGCCAAGTGCAAATTGCTTTGTTCTCAGCAGGTGCTGAAGCATCACGCCATTGGGCACCGATTGCCGCAGAGCAAGGTGTTGTTGTTATCGATAATACCTCTGAATTCCGTTACGAATATGACGTACCGTTAGTGATTCCAGAAGTGAACCCTGAAGCGATTGCGGATTACCGTAACCGTAATATTATTGCTAACCCTAACTGTTCAACGATTCAAATGTTAGTCGCACTAAAGCCGATTCAAGATGCTTACGGTATTGATCGTATTAACGTTGCAACGTACCAATCAGTTTCTGGTTCTGGTCGTAAAGGTATCGATGAACTAGCAGGGCAAACAGCGAAATTGCTTAATGGTTTGCCGATTGAAACTAAAGCTTACGATAAGCAAATTGCATTTAACTGTATTCCTCATATTGATGAGTTTATGGACAACGGCTACACCAAAGAAGAAATGAAAATGGTGTGGGAAACACAAAAGATTTTAGGTGATGCTAGCATTCGTGTGAATCCAACTTGTGTGCGTGTGTCTTCATTCTTTGGTCATGGCGAAGCGGTTCATGTTGAAACCCATCAGCCAATCGTATTAGAAGAAGCCATTAACTTACTTGAAAATACAGACGGTATTGAAGTCTTCCCAGGCAATGAATACCCAACTCAAGTAACTGATGCTGTAGGCAAAGATCATGTAATGGTTGGCCGTATTCGTGAAGATATTAGTCACCCATGTGGTCTTAACATGTGGATTGTGGCTGATAACGTGCGTAAGGGCGCAGCGACTAACAGTGTTCAGATTGCTGAAAAATTAATTGCAGACTATTTGTAATTAACAGCATTAAAAGTAAGGTCTAGATCGCGCTATGCGTATGTATCAACATAACGCGTGCGAACAAACTTGCTAACAAAATAACAAAGCGATGGGTGAAAGCCTGTCGCTTTTTTATTTCGTTAGCTGCTTGCTTTTCTTTTGCTGATAACTTGACATAATATGGCGCTTAGTATGATTAAATAGAGCCATTCAAGCTTTATTGATATTGGTCGTTATTATTAGGTCGTTATCACCAGAAACTATTATTTCGAATTTGTTGCCATGCGACGATTTCGAGCAATTTTATCTCTGCCAAAGAGGAATGTAGGCAGTGTCTAACATCCCAAAGATACTTAAACGTATGGTACTACCGGTAGCTTTTGTTACTATTTCTTCTTACCTTCCGGTAGTGAATGCCAATACTATACGTATAGTCGGTCCCGAGAATGAAGATAGCTCGTACGCAGCCCTTAATCGAGAAGCTGCTACGAGCCAATTAACCATACCGACAAAACAGTTTTCAACATCGTCGTCAATGGCACGAAATTATGGCCCAACCTATGAAAATGAAACGTTATGGGGCATTGCATCACGCCATTTGCCAAATAAAGACGTGTCTATTTTTAAAGTTATTGGCGCTATTTATAATTTAAATCGTGATGCATTTGAAAATAATAATATTCACTCGTTACTGCCGGGTAGTTATCTAAAGCTACCAACAATAGAACAAATTCAACACCAACGTGTTAGCTCTGTCAGCCGTAAATTAGCAGCAGATCAATTACGTGCGCCTTATGCGACGGAATTAGAAAAAAGACGTGTAGCTGAAGAACAATTAGCCAAACAGCAAGCTGCTGCCGCTACAGCCCCGCGAGTGATTAAGTTATCACCGAAGACATCGTCATCTTCGGCTCAGATCATTCCTAACTCAACGCCTGATGCCGATAATGATGCAAAAGTAGCGTCGACGAAGGCAGAAGATGTCGCTACGGCAACCACGGTTAAAGATGCTGTCTTGACGGATGTTGTGACAAGTGAGGCTAATGGTGAGGTTAGTGAAGATAACGCTGCTGTTATTCCACCAAAACCACAACAGCCACAAGTTGATGTTACTGATGTCAAAATGAATGCGCTAGTAGAGAGTAACCACGCATTGCGGTTACGTTTATCTGCTATGCAGCAAGATATGGATGCATTAAAAAATCAAATTACTGAAAGTGATAGTATTCGTCAAAAAATGGTGTCGTTTTTAGAGCAACAACAGCTTCAACAGGCTGAAACGCCAGTGGCGACAACATGGCTTGATCGTTTCACCAGTAACCCATGGGCATTGGCTGCTGCTGGCATTATTCCTGGAGGTTTGATTGCAGCATTATTAGCATTATTGTTCTTCCGTCGTAAAAAAGATGAGCCTCAACAGCCATCATTACCCGCACCAACGACGGATGATAACGACAATGCTATTGCTGTTGTGCCACCTGTAGACTTGGTTGGTAACGAACATGATGATGATCTTGATGATTTATTTGCTGACGATGATCTGTTTGCCGATATCGAGCCTCATCAGCCAACGAAGACACAAGAGACAATAACTCCTGAGATAGCAGAGGTTGTTAATGCATCTGAAAATGAAGCGCCTCAAGCTGTAAGTGCGACAACGGCCATTGATTTCGATGATAGCGAATTTGATAACAACTTTGGCTCTATTTCGGTTTCTAACGATGATGCTATCGGCCTAGAAGACATGGAGCGGGCATTAGATGAGTTTGATTCTAAGCCAGAGCTAAGTGCTGATGAAGCACTGGCTGCGTTATGGGAAAAATCCCTAAATGAAGAAGATAATGCGAATTTTGATTTGTCTGAATATGACGAGACAACGCCTTCTTCAACAGCTTTAGTGGCGGCAGAGAACAGTGATACCGAGAAGCCGTTATCTGATCAAGCGTTACTAGACGAAATTTTGCAACAAGCGCAAGCATCAAGCCAAGAAACAGCACCATCAGAAGCGCCGACTGCTGCTGAATTAGAAGGTACGACGGTTGTTTCTCAAGATGAATTGGATGCGTTATTCACTCAGTTTAACCATGACTTACCCGATATTACGTCAGCGCCTGTTCAAATAGATGCCGACGATAATGAATCATTATTTGCTGAAAATAGCACTGAGTTGTTAGATGATTTAGTCGCAGAAGATGACGCTAAATCATTGGATAACAAGATCGAGCTTGCAGAAAACAGCACCGAACTGCTTGATGAGTTACTTGCCGATGAAAGTGATGAGCAAGATGTTACGGCAAATATTAAGCTGGATGAAAATAGCACTGACTTATTAGATGAGCTGTTAGCGGCAGATCCTGCAACGACGGCATTTAATCTTGATGATTTGCCTGAGTTTGATGAGCAAGCCGCGTTTGATCACTATGATGATGAAATGTCTGCTTTGCCTGCAGCCGATGCGGTACATAACACACCGTTAAGCCTGGATGACTTACCTGAATTTGATGAAAACTCAGCTTTTGATGATCCACAAGCATCGCCATTAGAACAAATGGATGATCGCTCTGAGATTGATGAGCAAGTTGCTATCGATAATGTAACGCGTCAATTACAGCAAGCAGCACAAGCGGCGGAACAACGTCAACCAGTACCAACAGAGACCAGCACGACGGATGCCGAGCCTGAATACTCTCCGTTTGATACTGCCCGTCATTTGGAATATGCGTTTGACAATATTGATGTTAGTACGTTACCTGAGTTTGACGAGAATGAGGCTTTATTCGCTTCTTTTGAAGAGCAGCATGAGTTAGAGCAATATGCACTTGAATGTGGCTTTAAATCACAAGCAGGGGCAGATGATGCCGCTGAGGTTGATCAATCACCCGAAGCTAAACAAGATCGGGTTGATTCTGCTGGCTTAGACATGGATGCGTTGTTATTTGATGATGCTGATGCGACAACGATAACACCGCAACGTGGGCTGAATAATGATGAACGTGATCAGTTATTAGCCTCGACAGTTGATAGTGCAACTGCTGATAATGAAGATGTTTTAGCAGAAGATGAAGCTGCTGTTTGGCAAGGTGTGGTGGCTGAGCCTGAATTGGCTAGTGAAGACTGGTCAACACAACCAGATCTTGCACAAGCTGATATTAAAGCGGCAACATCAACATCACCAAACTACATTAGTATTGATGAGTTGCTAGCTGATGATCCTAATTATCACCAAGAAGATCCTGATGAAAAGCCGTTAAATCTTGATGTAGGCTTAAAGGATTTCCCTGATATGTTCGCTAATATTCGTCAGTTTGATGTTGATAGTGCGGGGGAATATGCAGGTCAATTGGATCTTGCGAAAGCATATCTAGAAATGAACGATATTGGTGGCGCAGTTGATTTGCTACAAGATATCGTTTTAAAAGGTGACGGCGAGACAAAAGCAGAAGCAAACGCTTTGCTAGATAAGTTTAAAGCGCAGAAGTAGGGACGAGGTTTCGAGTCGCGAGATTTGAGTTTCGAGATAAAAAGCGATGGGTGAAAGCCTGTCGCTTTTTTTGTGCCTAAGTTCTTGTAGTTAATACCTGAGAGGGCGATAGGGAATCTACTATTCACGCGTTGTGGAGTTATTATTTTCACTGGTATCTTTAAGGCTCAAGCACGTTGTAAGTAGATCCCGGATAGTTTCGAGTCTCAACTTCCGGGATGACGGGAAATAGGCTATGTGAATACCCGTTCCTGCCTCGTCATTCCTTACAGTGAATGTCCGTTCCATCCCCGTCATTCCCTACAGCGAATGCCCGCGAGGGCGATAGGGAATCTATTGTTCGCGCGTTGTGGAGTTATTATTTTCACTGGTGTCTTTAAGGCTCAAGCATGTGGTGAGTAGATCCCGGATAGTTTCGAGTCTCAACTTCCGGGATGACGGGAAATAGGCTATGTGAATACCCGTTCCTGCCTCGTCATTCCTTACAGTGAATGTCCGTTCCTGCCTCGTCATTCCCTACAGCGAATGCCCGCGAGGGCGATAGGGAATCTATTGTTCACGCGTTGTAGA